>NZ_JBBMEJ010000001.1:0-404798 GCF_040096615.1 Blautia aquisgranensis | reverse complement strand
CTGGATATAATCCAAGCCGTTTGCAGGAAGACGGTTTTCAAGTGTATACAGTAAAAAAGGATTTACATGAAATAGGGGTCACAACTATGCTGACATCATTTGGACATTCAGTTCCGGTTTATGATATGGAGAGAACGATTTGCGATCTGCTTCGCAGCAGGAAAAATATTGAAATGCAGGTATTCCAAGATGCATTAAAGCAATATGCGAAACGTAAGGATAAAAACTTACGAATGCTTATGAAATACGCAGCTATGTTCCATGTTGAAAAGATACTAAGACCATATTTGGAGGTGTTACTTTAGATGATAACAACGGCAAGACAATTAAAGGATTTGGTTCGTAATCTGTCAAAGAAAAAATCCGCAGATGCACAGATTTTGATGCGGAATTATATGATGGAACGTTTTTAAGAACGAATTTCTTTATCAGAGTATAAAAATCAGTTTATATTAAAAGGTGGGATGCTGGTGGCGGCAATGGTCGGTCTGGATGCCAGAGCTACTATGGATCTGGATGCTACCATAAAAGGCACTAATGTCAGTGTGGAGGATGTAGAGATGATTATATCCAAAATTATATCAATCCCTCTGAACGATGGTGTCTTGTTTCGGATCAAACGGATATCAGAAATCATGGAAGAAGCAGATTATCCGGGTGTTCGTGTAAGCATGGAAACAAAATTTGATGGAGTAATCACACCATTAAAGATTGATATTTCTACAGGAGATATCATTACACCAAGAGAAATCAAGTACAACTTTAATCTTATGCTTGAAAATCGCACAATCGAGGTATGGGCATATAATCTGGAAACGGTATTGGCTGAAAAACTGGAAACTGTTATTAGCCGAAACGTTACAAATACACGAATGAGAGATTTTTATGATATTTATATTTTACAAAAGTTGCATGGAGAACAACTCAAAAAGCAAGTTTTATGGAATGCACTTGTGGCAACTGCAAGAAAACGTGGAACATTGGAGCAGATAAACTCTGGGGATAGAAGAGAAATATTTGATGAAATAGAAATAAGTTCTGTTATGGAAAATTTATGGAAAACATATCAAAAAAATTATTCTTACGCTGCTGATATTTCATGGCATACAATTATGAAATCAATTTGTACATTATATGGAAGTATGTTAAAATGAAAGAAATTAAGTTAAAAGGGGAATAAGAAATATCCTTACAAGCGTATTCGGAATTTTTATAAAATATGAAGCAGGGAATCATCAGGATTCTTTGCCTGTTTATATTGCAGGGAGTTATGATTTTCACACAGCATATATTGGAAACAGACGCTGTATAATGCTTACTCCGACAGAAGAACTTGCCACACTTCCGGCATTGAAAAAGCAAAAGCATATTTGACGACTCCTTTCAGAGGATAACAGTGCTGACGATAGTTCCATTGTTTTATCTTTTGGAGATACAAACGATGAGAGAATTGAAGAAGCAGTACTCTGATATTAAATATATATAGTTAATAAAGAGAGGTGCATATGCTATGCCAGGTATACTCGTGGTTGAAGATGATGAAAATTTAAATCGTGGAATTACATTCTCACTGAAAAAATCCGGATATGAGGTTTTTTCAGCAGAATCAGTGAAAAAAGCGAAAAGAATTGCAAGTGATAATAATGTGGATGTTACCATTTGTGATGTGAATCTTCCGGATGGGAATGGACTGGAATTTGTAAGGTGGATGAGATACAATTATAATACATACATTATTTGTCTTACAGCACTAGATCAGGAGATGGATCAGGTGATGGGATATGAAGCAGGGGCAGATGATTATATTACAAAGCCGTTTAGTCTTTCGGTACTTCTTTTGAAAATAGAAGCACATTTCCGCCGCAGACAGGAGAAAACGGAAGCCGGAAAGATGATTTCGGGAGATATCGTATTTATCGCAGGAGAAATGAAAGTCCTGATAAAGAGTCGTGAAATCAGTCTGACAAAAACGGAGTTGAAAATGCTGACTTTTTTTCTTCAGAATCCGAAACAGATTCTTTCAAAAACACAAATATTGGAAAATGTGTTTGATCTGGAAGGGGATTTTGTGGATGAAAATACAATCGCTGTCAATATCAGAAGACTCCGTGAGAAAATCGAAGACAATCCGGCTGCACCGGTCTATATAAAGAATATCAGAGGTCTTGGGTATATATGGAATCAGGAGGTAAGGCGGTGACAAAGAGATATTGCAAGAAGATTACAGTAGTGCTCTCCTTGGTATTACCTGTCATATTATTGTTTGCAATATTAAATTGCTTTACCACGTATGTGTTTTATGAAGATTATAAATATAAAATGAATCTTATGACAGAGATTGCTGCAAAGGAAGAATTTTCCGGGCTGGATGCTGTTTCGGAATTGCTTAAGGATAAGGATATTGAAACTAACGAACAGGGAAGGCGATTATTGGAGCAATATGGATACTGGGGGAATAAAGGGAATGCATTTTATTCGCAATTCCGGCATCAGGTTATGGTGACCGGTGCTGTAAGCACTGTGATATGCGTGCTTCTTTTGACTTTTTTACTTTATTGGAAGAAAAAAGAAGATGCGTGTCATCAGAAAATTTTAGACCAGTTGGAAGAAATTCTGATCAGATTCCGTGAAAATAAATTTGATGATTTACTGAAAACGGAAAATCATGCAGAACTGGAAAAATTGAATGACCAGCTTGAAGCAATCGGACATCATATTCAGTTGATAAAGGAAGAAGCAAGGGCAGAAAAGGAGAACACGAAAGAAATGGTTTCTGATATTTCTCACCAGCTAAAGACACCGGTTGCAGCTTTGGATACATGTTTTAGTGTGCTGATGCAGAACGACTTAAGTGCCACAGAACAGGAGGAGTTTCGTATCCGTTGTCGGAGTGCTCTGGATGGACTGGAGACATTATTGCAGTCGCTTCTTGAAATATCCAAGATGGAAACTGGACTGATTCAGATTAATAAGAAAAAACTTCCGCTTATGGATACTGTCATATCTGCTGTGAACCGCACTTATCCTAAAGCGGATGAGAAAGAAATTGAATTCGTTTTTGACTATGAAAAAGAGCTGGAAACATGCACGATTATGCAGGATAAAAGGTGGCTTGGTGAAGCTTTTATCAACGTTCTGGATAATGCGGTCAAGTACAGTCCGTGTGGTTCAAAAATATTTATCCGGTTACAAAAAAGAAACGATCTTGTAAGAATGGAAATTGAGGATCAGGGAATTGGTATTCCGCAGAATGAGTATCACAAAATTTTTCAACGATTTTACAGAGGAAGTTCCAAGGAGGTCATGGAAAAGAGTGGTACAGGAATCGGACTTTTTCTATCGAGAGAAATTATTGAAAAACACGCAGGTACGATTACGGTAACCTCCGGCAAAAAGAAAAAAGGAAGCACGTTTGTGATTCAATTACCATATGTTGGTTAAATTTTAAGTGAGCAGAAATCTTACAATTCTGTAAGATTTCTGCTCGTTTTTTGAAAGTGAAATGAAAGATTGTCCTGATACAATTTGGATGTAGGTTGAAAAATGACCAAATATATAAACAGGCAAAGAAAGCGTGCTGAAAAGGTACGCTTTACAGAATTGAAAAGGAGGCAACACATGAGTGTGATATTAGAAACCAAGCAGCTTTGTAAGTTTTATGGCGCAGGTGAGAATCAGGTCAAAGCGGTCAATCAGGTGGACATTCAGATTGAGCAGGGAGAATTTGTCGCAATTGTTGGAAAGTCAGGTTCCGGTAAAAGTACATTACTTCATATGCTTGGAGGGCTAGACACCCCGACAAAAGGCAGTGTTACTTTAGCAGGGAAAGATTTATACAGGATGAAGGAAGATGCCCTTGCTGTTTTCCGCAGAAGAAAAATCGGATTTGTTTTTCAGGCATTTAATCTGGTTTCATCTGTTAATGTCTGGGAAAATATTGTACTGCCACTGGGGCTGGATGGAAGAAAAGTGGATGAAGCGTATGTAAATGATATTATTGCAACTCTGGGGATTGAAAACCGGATTTATAATCTGCCAAATCAGTTATCCGGAGGACAGCAGCAGAGAGTAGCAATTGCAAGAGCACTGGTGAATCGTCCGGAAATTATATTTGCAGATGAGCCGACAGGAAATCTTGATTCTAAGACCAGTGATGAGGTAATCGCTCTGCTTAAGATGACAGCAAAAAAATATGGACAGACAATTGTAATGATTACCCATGATGACGAAATTGCACAGGTCGCTGACCGTATTCTGGTGATTGAGGACGGACAGGTGGTGGATTTCAGATGAAGACAATAAGCAGGATTGCATATAGCAATGACAAAAGGAACAGGACAAGAAGTATACTGATCATGATGGCAATCTGTCTGACCACGATGCTGCTTGTTATCATCAGTACTGTGGGAAATGGGGTAATTCATTTACAGAAAAGTCAGGCGGCAGGATCATATGGAAGCAATTATGGTCTGTTTGTTTCCGCAGACGGATCGCAGTTAAAAGAAGTAAACCGCCGTGCGGAAATAGATGCTACAGGCACTATGTGCACCGAAGGTATCATAAAAGGCAATGAAAAAGGTGGGTTTGTCTGCATGGATGAGACTGCAAGAAAAATGCTTCCTTATAATAAAGAATATGAGTTGAAGGAAGGAAAGTATCCGGAAAAAATGCAGGAAATTGCCGCAGGAAGAGCATTTTTTCGTGCAATGGGGTATGGTGATGTAAAGATCGGAGATACGGTTACACTGGATTACCGCGCAGGGATGCAGTCAGAATATAAGCCGGAAGAATTTGTTGTCAGCGGAATCCTATATGATCGGGATGAGTATACCATCGAGGCATCTTATGTTGCTTTCGGGTCACAGGAGTTTTATGATGAGCACGTCGCAGAGAATGACAGACAGTATAATATTTATTTTACTTTAAATGATTCTGCAAATGTATCTATGAATAATATTGATTCGGTTATAAAGCAGATTGCAGCAGCTTGTGGGATCGAAGAAAAAAACGTTATAGTCAATGATCTCTATTTGCAATGGGTCTTGCAGCCGAGTTATGAAACGATTGCGGTATGCGGGGTTTTGATTCTTGCAATTGTACTTTTCTCTGTTGTGGTCATTTATAATATTTTTCAGGTCGGTATTGCCAACAAGATACAGGAGTATGGAAAAATCAAGGCTCTGGGAGCAACAAAAAAGCAGATGAAACAACTGATCTTCAGAGAGGGCATTTTTTTGACAATTTTTTCAATACCGGTTGGATTGCTTCTGGGCTTTCTGATTGCAAAATGCGGTTTTAACTGGCTGGTAGAACAGGGGAATCTTGTATCAACCGGAACTGACTCTATGGGAGTCCAAAATCAGCAGGTGTCACTGTTTTCCCTGCCTGTTATGCTTCTATGTATTTTCGTATCATTTCTTACCGTTGCTTTGGCACTGCGTAAACCAATGAAAATTGTTTCACGGATTTCACCTATCGAAGCAACACGGTATTTAGAAAATGCAGAAACACACAAAAAAGGAAAACGAAATGGCAGAAAAAATGTCACCGTGTTTTCTATGGCAATGGCAAATGTAATGGGTAACCAAAAAAGAACCATTGGTACCATCCTCACACTGGGGCTTTCCTGCGCATTGTTTGTGATTATTTCTAATTATGTGGGAAATATTGACACGGAGCATGAAGCACGTCTTTCCGTTAATCATGGACAATTTGAACTGCAGCTTGACTATTCTGCTGAGTATGATGAAAGATATCCGGAGAATAATCTGGATACGATTCTGACGGATGATCCATTGAATGATTCGCTGATTGAAGAAATCAAAAGCATTCCGGGAGTGACAGATGTCATGACGAGAGAGATTGTCTCTGTAAATCTGAACGGAACAAGATTTCCGGCTGCTGTTGTGAGTAAAAAGGATTTTGATTTTATGCGCCAGGACGGGGATATTGGCTCTATGGACTATGATCAGGCGGTAAAGAATGGTGAAATTTTCTTTGGTTGGTCGATGTGGATGGAACAAGATGGATATGCTCCGGGTGAATCCATTGCATTTGACTTTGAGAATGGAAGTGGAACCTATACCTATCAGGGAAAGATTGCAGGATCCTTTGTAAGTGCGGACACTTACCTTGTCATTCCGGAAGGCGTATACCGTTCCATGAATCCGAGAGGAACAGCCTATGGCTATCTGTGGGTGGACTGTGACAAAAAAGATGTGGCATCTGTGGAGCAAAATCTGAATACATTGATTTCTAATACTTCGCATATAAAAATGGATACTTATCATGCGCAGTTACAATCTGCAGAATTCTCAGCTCGCACGATGAAGCTTGGCTGTTATCTGTTTATGGCGGTTGTAGGATTCATCGGTTTTATGAATATGGCAAACACCATGATCATGAGTATTACGACAAAAAAGCAGGAATATGGTGTATTACAGGCTGTGGGTATGACAAATAAACAATTAAATTTATGTCTGCAGTTACAGGGACTGATTTTTACGGTTGGCACCATATGTGTAGCCCTTGTCGTTGGTCTGCCACTTGGCTACGTGCTCTTTGCCTATGCAAAGCATAATGGGATATTTGGAATGAATGTCTATCATGTTCCAATTACACCAATTCTTGCTATGATTTTGCTGGTCAGCCTTTTGCAGATTGTGCTTTCCTGCGTTTTAAGCAGTAATCTGAAAAAGGAAACGCTGGTAGAAAGAATAAGGTATCAGGGATAGCAAGTATTGCTGGGATATCCTCAGTATCATAACAGGAATTAAAAACACTTGGTTTCAAAAAGTTTTGTACTTTTGACAAAATGCAACCGATTTTTCATCAATTATAATAAATTTGATTAAGCAGCCTGTGTGTAATGAAGCATACAGGCTGCTTGCATTTTATAACTCTAATGAATCTTCTGTATCTACCCACATCTGTAAATTGCCCTCAAGATATAATCTCGCATATTCAAGTGGTTCATCGACTGCAAGTGAAGTCAATGCACAGTCTGATCCGGGTGTGGTTTTTAAATCCTTTTCGGCTTCCCAGCAGTCAATGCGAAGCATATAGCCAACATTTGTATAAATGTCAATGCTGTTTCGTTGTGGATTGTATTCTGCAAATATTGTTCTCATCGTATCCCATCTCCTTATCATTTAATCAATCATTAGTAGCAAAAATTAAGAAGCATTTCAATCAGTCCACCATGTCACTTTTATTTTATGTTATACTGTTTTATATGTGCGAGCTGCGAAATCAGCATAGCTGATTTCCCCTAGCGAGCGGAAGAAATTCTGCAAGCTTTGGTAAGCTGATAACAATACAGTAGGAAAAGCCTATCAGGTAAGGTCTAACCAACCGCCTGTACCGAGTCCTTGGAGCCGAAGTGGTAACACCAGGTTTAAGCGTAGGACAGGGAGCAACAGAGCCAAAACGGAAGTGAAGTGATTGAGCTGGGAAATTAGTATGAGGTGGGAAATGGTCGATGTGTTCTTTTTCACAGCAGACAACACTGCTATAACCGCTATGGTGAGGTTATGGTGGCATCCCCCAGTCTGAGAGCTTGGCGAGGTTGCTGATAAGTATGCTATCGGAACAGCTGAGATCCTGTCATTCCCTCAAAAGAGGTATGGAAACCAAAACAAAGAAATGCGTTAGGAATCCAAATGAGTGGCAGGAAGTCCGACACAGCCATAGTATCGAAGAAGTTTGTGAAAACAGATGGAGAAAAGGGCTGTGCACTTTATAGCTTCAAGTGATAAGAGACTATGCAGACGAAAGAGAGCTGATGAACATGGTAAACGAGTTACTTGGAATACAGTACAATATCGCAAAAGCAAACAGAACTGACAGAAAGGTTCAAAATCTTGCATCCTATATCAATGAAGATACGCTAAGAGCAATCCATAAAACAATGGATAAAAGAAAAGCGTACGGAATTGATAAGGTGACAAAAGGAGATTATGAACAGAATCTTGAGGAAAACCTCGCGAATCTTGTAAAACGAATGAAAAGTGGAAGTTATCGACCGAATCCAATAAGGCGAGTCTATATCCCAAAAGAAACAAAAGGTAAAATGAGACCACTGGGAATCTCGTGTTATGAGGATAAGCTGGTGGAAAATGCGATTGCACAGATACTGGAGCAGATTTATGAACCGAAATTTTATAATGAAAGCTTTGGTTCCCGCCCAAACAGAAACTGCCATCAGGCAGTAAGAGAAATCATAGAGATGGTGCAGTATAGGAAGACGAACTATGTAGTGGAAGCAGATATCAGAGGATTCTTTGATAATGTAGACCATGAATGGCTGATGAAGATGCTGTCACATGACATAGCAGATAGAAGATTTCTTGAGATAATCGAGAAGTTTCTGAAAGCAGGAATCATGGAAAATGGTAAATTGCTTAACAGCGAACGCGGAACGTCACAAGGAAACGGAGCAAGTCCAGTACTTGCAAACATCTATCTGCATTATGTACTGGATAACTGGTTTGATGTAATCGTAAGGAGACAGTGTAAAGGCGAATGTTATCTGATCCGCTATTGTGATGACTTTGTCTGTTGTTTCCAGAACCAATATGAAGCGCAGGTATTCAGGCAGAGGTTGGAAGAGCGCTTTAGGAAATATGGACTGGAACTGGCAGAGGAAAAGACGAAGATTTTGGAATTTGGGAGGTTTGCCAGGCAAAACCGAAAAGCAAGAGGAGAAAGAAAACCAGATACTTTTGACTTCCTTGGTTTCACGTTTTATTGCGGAATGGACGGAAAGAAGCAGTTTTTCCGTTGTAGGGTGAAGACCAGTAAGAAGAAGTTCCGTAGCAAAATCAAGGCAATGAAAGAATGGATAAAGATTCACAGAACAATGCCATTAGAGCAGATATTCAAAACAGTCAATGCGAAACTGCGGGGACACTACCAGTATTATGGAGTGACCGACAATACAAAGGAAGTGAAGAACTTTCTGACGCAAACAAAATGGTTATTGTTTAAATGGCTCAATCGGAGAAGTCAGAAAAGAAGTTACACGCTGGGTACTTTCTTTAATGGTTTACTTAGGACATTTCCGTTACTCGAACCAAGTATCAAAGTAAGTTTGTTTTATAGATAGAGTATGAAATATAGAGCGAAAAGCCGTATGCGTTAATGGCGCACGTACGGTTTTAAATAGGGGTATGGGGAGTAATCCCCATATCTACTAGAGAAATAAAAAGTTTTATTGAAACAGATAACAGAGCCTTATCTGACTACCACCGTGTCTGTTCTGCACAGAAGAGGATCTTCCGGAAAAATGAACAGGATCGGAGTGCTGGAAGATACGATCGCAATGAAGGAGATCATTTCTTCTGTGTGGCCAAATGCAGAGACTGTTCTCATGACAGGGACAGAGCAATGCGTGCAGGGAATCATGAATGAAAAAATTGATGGTGCACTGCTGATGAGCTACACGGCGCAGAAGCTTGCCAGAGATGATACACAGAACAGATTCAGCGTTGATATCGTTTCAGGATCGACTCTGGGGATCAAGATGAGAATAAATTCAGAACTGGATGATGCGCTGGAAAATATCACAACAGAAGGTAACTATCCTCTGACGATGATCAATTCCATTCTGGATGTAAATCAGCTGGAGCATGGTCATATTGAACTGATCCATAAGCCGTTTAATCCTGAAGAATGTATGAAGGACAGCATGGAGATTCTGCTGCCGCTGGCAGAAAAGAAAGAGCAGAGACTGGCATTTTCAGCAGATATCGGTGGAAAGATCGAAGTGACACTGGAGGCACTTCCGGATAACCGTTACCGCTTCACCTGTACAGATAACGGAATCGGCATGACACCGGAGTATCTCCAGCATATCTGTGAGGATTACAGCAGAGCAGAGGACAGCCAGATCTCAGCAACCGAAGGTACCGGCCTTGGAATGTCAGTTGTCAAAGGTTTTACAGAGCTGATGCGGGGAACGCTGCAGGTGGAAAGTGAACTGGGAAAGGGCTCCACGTTTATCGTAGAGATTCCTTTTGATGAACCATCCATAAGAGAACGAGAGCTGGTCATGAGTCCAAAAGAGGAACAGGATCAGGTAAGTGAGGAGTTTAAGGGCAAAAAGGTTCTTCTTGTGGAGGATAATGCTCTGAACGCTGAAATTGCGATGGAATTGCTGCAGAGTATCGGACTCAGTGTTGAACTAGCTGAGAATGGAAAAATTGCTGTTGAAAAATTCGAACAGTCGGAAATTAATGAATATTTTGCTGTGTTTATGGATATGCAGATGCCAGTCATGAACGGAATCGAGGCAACGAAACGGATCAGAGCCTCCAGGCGTGCAGACAAAAATGTGCTGAAGAGAATATATATAAAAGACAGACAATCCATGCCTTAAAAGCATGAAAATCCATAAAAATGAAGTATTTTACATACAAAAAAGAATCCTTTACAATAAGCATAAAAATATATAATATACAGGTAAGCCTGTATCTGAAACAGGAGGATTCGTTATGAAATACGCAAAGCTTGGAAACACAGATATAGAAGTATCAAAAATATGTGTAGGCTGTATGAGCTTCGGCAAGGCCGGAACCATGCATGACTGGACTCTGGATGAGAATGAAAGCGAGCATGTGATCCGTCATGCACTGGAGCTGGGAATCAATTTTTTTGATACAGCGAATGGATATTCTGCCGGAACCAGCGAGGAATATCTGGGGCGTGCACTGAAAAAAAATATAGCCAGAGATAAGGTCGTGGTCGCTTCCAAGGTTTATTTTAATGAGGGGCGTCTTTCTAGAAAAGCGATCATGCGGGAGATTGACGGAAGTCTGAAACGTCTTGGAACAGACTATCTGGATCTGTACATTATTCACAGATTTGATTATGAGACATCGATCGAGGAGACCATGGAAGCATTGCATGATCTGGTGAAGGCTGGAAAGGTACGCGCACTGGGAGCATCAGCGATGTATGGCTATCAGTTCTATAATATGCAGCTTGCAGCCAGAGATCATGGCTGGACACAGTTTTCCACAATGGAAGATCATTATAATCTGCTTTATCGTGAGGATGAGCGGGAACTGATCCCAATCTGCAATCAGATGGATGTTTCCAGAATGCCGTACAGTCCGCTTGCAGCAGGTCATCTGGCAAGACCACAGTGGGGATCCGACTCTTTAAGAGGAAAGACTGACCGGGTTGCAGTCGGAAAATATGACCGTATGGAGCAGCAGGATATGCAGATCGTAAAGCGTGTACAGGAGCTCTCTGAGAAACACAATTGCCAAATGTCTCAGATCGCTCTTGCATGGCAGTGGGCAAAAGGCGTCACAGCACCGATCGTCGGAGCTACGAAGACGAGATATCTGGATGATGCGGCAGAGGCATTGAAGGTCAGATTGTCAGCAGAAGATGTCGCATACCTGGAGGAAATGTATGTTCCGCATCCGGTCGTCGGAGCAATCGATAAGAATCCGGCACAGGGAGTTATCCTTCTGGACGAGAAGAAATAAGAGACAGGTTGCTTTTTTCCTTCCGTGGATGTAAGATAACAGGAAGAATCGAAGACAGAGAAACACGGGAGGAATATTTTTGGCAAAAAAAAGAAAACCCAAAATGGAGCTTCGGTATTACAAGATGCCGGAGGGGAGTCCGATTCTTCCACTGCTTGGACAGAAGTGGGTACAGAATTATGGAAATGATGTAGATTACCTGCATTTTCATAATTATCTTGAGATTGGTTTCTGCTATGAAGGTCAGGGAATGCTGGTACTTGGAGAAGACGAGGTGCGTTTTCATGACAGGGAATTTACGTTGATTCCGCCGAACTATCCTCATACAACGATCAGCGATCTGGGAACTATAAGCAGATGGGAATATCTTTTTGTCGATGTGGAGGGATTCCTGGATCAGTTCATCAGCAATTCTGTAAAAAAAGAAAAAATAGTTCAGCGTATCAATTCCAGAGCACTTTTTCTGAAAGAAGCGGAGCACAAATCCATGGCGGATAAGATTCTGAAAATCATGGACATTATGCGTTACGGAGAGGAATTTTATCTGGAAGAGGCGAAGGGGATTCTGGCATCGCTTCTCGTGGAGACAGCAAGGATCAACCGAATTTCCGGTGAAGAGAAGTACAGTGAGGACAAGGGAAAAGTCACGGATGTAATATCAAGATGCCAGGATTATATTTCCGATCATTATATGGAGGATCTGCGAATTGATGAGCTGGCTGAATTCTGTCATATCAGCGAAACACATCTTCGCAGGATGTTTACCTCATATATGAAGATGAGTCCGTTGGAGTACATCAATACGATAAGGATTCAGGCTGCCTGCGAATACCTGAAAAAAACCGATCAGCCCATTGCGGATATCGCGCATAAATGCGGATTTACGACCAACTCCACATTTAACCGGAATTTCAGGCAGATCACAGGAATGACACCTCTGGAATGGAGGAAACGTCCGGAAAATTATGAGCAGCAGCTTCTGAAATTTGATATTCATTCAGAAGAAGGCTGGTAGAAAGAGGAAAAAATGTACGACTACAGAATCGTGGAGCAGGTCTCCCGAAAACCGAAACATATGTCAGGGTTTCTGCGAAAGATCATGATCATTTTTGCGGTGTTTTTTGTGCTGCTTGGTATTGTGATCTCGCAGGCATTTATGCTGGCCGGATTTCTTCTGGCTCTTTTGTATTTTGTGTATGATGTTTTCAGCCAGAGAGATTATGAATATACGATGGAGAATGGTGAACTGACCATTGACGTCATTTACGGGAAAAAATATCGTAAGACAGCACATGTGCTGAAGCTTGAGAACATGGAAGTGACGGCACCACACTGGCATGAAAAAGTAGCAAAATACAAGAAAAACACCGGAACAGAGAAGTTGAAAAAATATGATTATACTTCCTATGAGGAGGATGTGCCGTATTATACGATGATCATTAAGGAGGATGGTCATAAGATCAAACTTCTTCTTGATCTTACCGAGGAAATGCTGCATACAATGAAGACACAGTTTCCGGAAAAGGTTTATTTTGCATAAAACATTAAAAACTTTGTGAAAATTACATAAAAAACAGAATGAAAGTTTATGAAATAGAGACAAAACCCTTCTCTTTTGACGAATAAATGTTAATAAAATGTCAAAACAGAAGGCTTTTCTTTGACAGATTGACGAAGGAAAACAGGGAAACACGAAAAATGTATAAAAAATGGCCTGATAAGCTTCAAAAATAGTGCAAAACACATAAAATGGTTGAAAATGCACATTATATGAACGGTTATGCAAACTATAGGGGGTATATGAATGCTATAATCCTTTTACAAGCAAACGGAAAGAGCTTAAAAGGAGGATAAGTAAATGAAGAAAAAATTACTCGCAGTTTTAATGACAGGTATCATGGCAATGTCTTTTGCAGCAACAACAACAGCAGTTTACGCTGCAAAGGGTGACGATGATAATACTCTGACAGTATGGGCATGGGACCAGAACTTTAATATCAAATCCATGAATATTGCAGGAGAGCAGTATGCAAAGGATCACGAGGGATTCAAGGTTGACGTTATCGAGACATCCTCTGATGACTGCCAGACCAAGCTTACCACAGCAGCTAACGCAGGTGATTACAGCACACTTCCTGATATCGTACTGATGCAGGACAACAGCTATCAGAAATATCTGAAGAGCTATCCGGACGCTTTCACAGATCTGAAAGATATGGATATCAACTGGGATGATTTCGGAAAACTGAAACAGTCCTATTCCATGGTAGATGATACACATTACGGTGTGCCGTTTGATAATGGTGCTGTTATCGCATGCTACCGTACAGATATCCTGGATGAGGCAGGCTATACAATTGATGATCTGACAGATATCACATGGAGCAAATTCATGGAGATCGGTAAGGACATCCATGAGAAAACCGGCAAATATCTTCTCACAAGTGAGGCAACAGGCGGCGATACTCTGATGATGATGATCCAATCCTGTGGAGCAAATTTCGTAAATGATGACGGAGAGGCTTATATCGTAGGTAATGATGTAGCTGAGAAATGTGTAGATCTTTATGTAGATCTTGTAAAGAACGACGTTGTTAAGCTTGTAAATAACTGGGATGAGTATATCTCCACAATTACAAGCGGTGAGGCTGCCGGTATTGTTAATGGTAACTGGATCACAGCTACACTGATGGGAACAGAGGATCAGAAGGGTCTGTGGCAGATCACAACAATGCCGAAAGTAGACGGCGTTGACAGTGCAGTAAACTATGCAAACAACGGCGGATCTTCCTGGTACATCACATCCAACTGCAAGAATGTAGAGCTTGCAGAGGACTTCCTTGCCAGCACATTTGGTTCCAGCACAGATTTCTATGATGCGATCCTTCCGGAGACAGGAGCGATTTCCTGCTACCTGCCAGCTGGTGAGTCTGATGTTTACAATGAGCCAAACGAGTTCTTTAACAACCAGCCGATCTTCTCAACAATTGTAGAGTATTCTTCCCATATTCCGGAATTCACAAAGACTCCGTACCACTATGAGGCAAGAGAGTGCATCAACACAGCTGTTGTTAATATCGTAAACGGAGCAGACAAGGAATCTGCACTTCAGGAAGCACAGGATACACTGGCATTTAAGATGACAGAGTAATTTTAAAGTTTATCTTGAAATGAATAAGTAAATACAGAGCAGGGGACTGCATGCAGTCCCTTGTCTTATGTAAAGGACTTAAAGCTTGAAAGGGGGAGTTCCTGTGAATTCCAATAAAAAAGGTATGACTCTGCTGGCGAAACAGAGAGTAGCCGGCTGGATATTTCTGGCACCGGCTACGATCATGATCGCTATCATGAGTTTCTATCCGATGATCCGCGCATTTATCATTTCTTTACAGACAGGTGCCGGAGCAAACATGAGGTTTGCGGATCCGATCTTCAGTAACTATAAACGTATTATGATGGATAAGGTATTCCAGCAGTCCATTGTCAATACATTTCTGTATCTTATTATCCAGGTGCCGATCATGCTGGTCCTTGCGATCCTGCTTGCACAGCTTCTGAATAACAAAGATCTGAAATTCAAAGGATTTTTCCGTACATGCGTATTCCTTCCATGTGCGACATCTCTTGTATCTTATTCCCTGATCTTCCGTTCCATGTTTGCAACAGATGGTCTGATCAACAGTCTTCTGATCAAGCTTGGAATTCTGTCAACAGGCTATAACTTCCTGGGTAACTCCACAAGTGCGAAGATCGTTATCATCATAGCGCTGATCTGGAGATGGACAGGTTATAACATGGTATTCTATCTGGCAGGTCTTCAGAATATTGAATATTCTGTATACGAGGCGGCCAAGATCGACGGAGCCAACGGCTGGAAGACCTTCTGGAAGATCACAGTGCCGCTTCTGAAACCGACGATCATTATGACATTTATTATGTCTATCAATGGAACATTACAGCTGTTTGATGAGTCTGTCAACCTGACAAAGGGTGGCCCGGCAAACAGCACGATCACAATGTCCCACTATGTTTACAACACATGCTTTATCAATGTGCCGAACTTCGGATATGCGGCAGCAATGTCATTTATCATATTTATCATGGTAGCGATTCTGGCATTTATTAACTTGAAAGTAGGTGATACACGTGACTGAGAAAAAGAACAAATCTGCGATTCAGAGAAGATTGATCCCTACATATATTTTTCTGATCATCGTATCATTTATCTCTGTATTCCCGTTGTACTGGATGATCTCCGCTGCAACCAATACATCCACAGATGTATCCCGCGGTAAGCTTCTTCCAGGCACATATTTCATGCAGAACTTCAAGAATCTGACTGCACAGCAGCCGCTGTGGAGAGCACTTGGAAATTCTCTGTTCTATGCACTTCTGACTACGGTTATCTGTCTTCTGATCTGCTCTATCGCAGGTTATGGATTCGAGGTATACCATGACAGATGGAAGGACAGACTGTTCTCCATTCTGCTTCTTGCAATGATGGTTCCGCAGGTTGCCACAATGGTACCGTTATTTAAGATGTTCTCCAAAGCAGGGCTTCTGAATACAGCGGTTGGTTTTATCCTTCCGATCATTTCCACACCGTTCATGATCATGATGTTCCGTCAGAACGCGAGATCATTTCCGGTCGATATCATTGAGGCTGCACGTATTGACGGTCTGAGCGAGGTAAGGATCTTTTTCCAGATGTTTATCCCGACCATGAAGTCTACCTACGCGGCAGCAGCAGTTATCACATTCATGAATGCCTGGAACTCCTATCTGTGGCCGAAGGTAATCATGACAGATAATGATGCGATGACCATGCCAATGCTCATTGCCAATCTGATCACCGGTTATGTGACAGATTATGGTATGCTGATGTGCGGCGTACTGTTCTGTTCCATTCCGACGATGATTGTATTCTTTGTATTACAGAAACAGTTCGCAGAAGGTATTACCGGTGCGGTTAAATAAGTGTTACTGTTCACAAAGTGAACAGTAACAAATAAACTTTAATTAAAAAAAGGATGCTATCGAAACATGCAGGTGTATTGTATAATATGCTTCAAATGGATCATTCAGCATCCTTTTTTACGAAGTTGAAATAAGTATAGAAAGGCTATAAATCATAAGGAGATAGAAAAAATGGCAAAGCAGATCAGATATGACCATTTTCTGCATGGCGGTGATTATAATCCCGAGCAGTGGCTGGACAGACCGGACATTCTGAAAAAAGATATCGAATATTTTAAGAAAGCACATATCAATACAGTATCTGTAGGGGTTTTTTCCTGGGCGGTGCTTGAGCCGGAGGAGGGAAAGTATAATTTCGACTGGCTGGAGGAGATCATCAACAATCTTTATAAAGAAGGAATTCACACGATCCTTGCAACTCCGTCCGGTGCCAGGCCGAAATGGATGGCAGATAAATACGAAGAGGTTCTTCGTATGGATGCAGATCGGACGAGAAGATTTTTTGGCGGAAGACATAATCACTGCTATACATCTCCGGTATACCGCGAAAAGGTTTTTGAGATCGATAAGAGACTTTCCGAGCGTTTCGGAAAACATCCGGCAGTGCTTATGTGGCATATTTCCAATGAATTTGGAGGAGAGTGTCACTGCCCGCTATGCCAGGCAGAATTCCGCAGGTGGCTGAAAGAGAAATATAAGACGATCGAGAATTTAAATTCCAGCTGGTGTACGACTTTCTGGAGCCATACCTACAACAGCTTTGACCAGATCGAGAGCCCGTCTCCAAAGGGGGAAAATGCACTTCATGCACTGACTCTGGACTGGAAGCGTTTTGTTACGGACCGGACTGCTGATTTTATTAAGCATGAAACAGCAGCGATCCGTGCCGGTGGCTCCATGCTTCCGGTGACAGCCAATCTGATGTACGACTACGACGGACTTGATTACAAAAAATTCCGGGATATCCTGGATATCGTATCCTGGGATAACTATCCGGGATGGCACAAAAAAGAAGAGTATGCAACTGCAATTGATGCAGGAATGCAGCATGATCTTATGCGGAGCATAAAAAAAGCACCGTTTTTGCTTATGGAGTCCTGTCCGTCTGCCACGAACTGGAAGCCGATCAACAAACTGAAAAAACCGGGAATGCATCTGGCGGCTTCCCTTCAGGCTGTGGCGCATGGATCAGACAGTGTACTGTATTTCCAGCTTCGTCAGAGCCAGGGCGCATCGGAGAAATTCCATGGTGCAGTGATAGACCATTATGGCGGGGACGATACCCGTGTTTTCCGTGAAGTGACAGAGGTCGGCGAGGCACTGGAGCAGATCCGGGAAACCTTAGGAAGCGAGATCTGGTCACAGGCGGCGGTTCTCTATGACAGGGAGAATGACTGGGCGTTAAAGGATGCACAGGGACCACGAAATGAAGATATGCACTATCAGGAAAATGTTCAGAAACAGTACCGTGCCCTCAGAAGAAAAGGCTGCAACACGGATATCATTTCAATGGAACATGAATTGTGGGATTATAAGCTGGTGACAGCACCTATGGCCTATATGTTCCATCACGGCTATGCCGAAAAACTTCGTACGTTTGCCCAAAATGGCGGCACATTGGTGCTTTCTTACTGGTCCGGGCTTGTGGATGATACAGACAAATGTTATCTTGAAGGAACGCCTCATGGTCTCACAGAAGCAGCAGGTATCCGGACAGAGGAGATCGATGCACTTTATGACTGGGAAGAGAATCATGGCATTCCGGAAACCGGAAATCATCTTGGTATTACAGGAACCTACACCTGCAAAAATCTCTGTGAGCTTGCGAAGGTTTCCGATGCAGAGGTGCTGATGCGCTACGGTGAAGATTTTTACCAGGGCTATCCGGTCCTGACACACAGAAATTACGGAAAAGGTCATATTTATTATGTTGCGGCAGATATGGAAGCTGCTTTTTATGAGGATTTCCTTGGACGTGTGGCTGATGAGGCAAAGATTCAGGTGCCGCTTGCATTTGTGCCAGAAGGAGTTTCTGTGACAACAAGAGAAACAGAGGATATCGAGTACCTATTTGTTCAGAATTTTGCAAGGGAAACAAGAACAGTTTCTGTGCCGGAAGATTTTGAAGTTCTTTATGGAATAGAAAGTGAGAATATGGCACCATTGCAGACAAGAGTTCTGAAACGGAAAAAATAAACACAGCAAAGAGAAGATAAAATGAGTTGTATATCAGAAGAGAAGATCAGGAAGATCGCAGGGCAGTTTGATTTTACAGGAGAGCTCGTTTCCTGGAGTCCCTGCGGAAGTGGCCATATTAACGGAACCTGGCTTTTGCGTTATAGGATCGGAAACATGGGTTCCATAAAGGTGATCCTGCAGAAGATCAATCTGGAAATATTTCAGAATCCGGACGAACTGATGGAAAATATCAGCGGAGTGACGGAGCATCTGAAAAAGAAGATCATAGAGAATGACGGAGATCCGGAACGGGAGGTTCTGAACCTGATTCCCACAAAAGAGGGAAAAAACTACCTGCAGGATGCGGATGGCGAATGCTGGAGAGCCTATATTTTTATCACGGATGCAGTAAGCTATGATCTTGTGGAAAAACCGGAGGATTTTTACGAAAGTGCAGTTGCTTTTGGAAGGTTTCAGGAAATGCTGGCGGATTACCCGGCGGAGACGCTGCATGAGACTATCAAAGGATTTCATGATACGAAAAAACGGTTTCAGACATTGAAGAAAGCGGTGGAATGTGACAGCTTCCGGCGGGCGGAAAAGGTTCAGGACGAGATTGATTTTGCCATGCAGCATGAGGAACTGGCGGGGATTTTCGGAGAATTTTTACAGAAGGGTGAGATTCCTTTAAGAGTGACACATAATGATACGAAGCTTAATAATGTAATGATTGATATTTTCACAGGAAAAGGTATCTGCGTGGTGGACCTGGATACAGTCATGCCGGGACTGGCTATGGATGATTTTGGAGATGCGATCCGTTTTGGTGCCAGCACAGCGCTGGAAGACGAAAAGGATCTCAGCAAGGTTTCCTGTGATATGGGATTGTATGAGATCTATGTAAAAGGTTTTCTGGAGAGTTGCGGCGATAAGCTGACTCCAAAAGAAATAGAACTGCTGCCTATGGGTGCGAAGGTTATGACCTATGAATGCGGGATCCGCTTTCTGACGGATTATCTGGAGGGAGATCACTATTTCAAAACAGACTGGGAGGGACAGAACCTGGATCGATGCCGTACACAATTTAAGCTACTTTCCGATATGGAGAAGAAGTGGGATATTATGCAGGAGATCGTGAACAGATACAAGCCGGAATAGATAAAATAAATGTTCGTTTAAATGGAGGTAGAAATGAAAAAGAACAGAGGAAGAGTAACCATCCCCACAGATCTGGATGTGATTCCACAGACTTTGGATATACTGGAAGAATGGGGAGCAGATGCGATCCGTGACTGTGACGGAACTGAGTTTCCGGCAGAATTGAGAGAGACGGGTGCAAAGATATATGCTACATATTACACAACAAGAAAGGATAATGCCTGGGCAAAGGCGCATCCGGAAGAAATCCAGCAGATGTATATTATGACATCATTTCATACGGCAGTTTCGGATACTTTGGAAATTCATCTGATGGATCATCTGTATCCGGACATGCTTGCAGTGAATACGCGGGATGATATCCGGAGATGGTGGGAGGTTATTGATCGTACCACCGGTGAAACAGTCAGCACAGAAGAATGGTCCTATGAGGAAGAAACAGGAAATGTTGTGATACGGCCGGCGAAGCTGTTTCATGAATATACAGTAAGTTTTCTGGCGTATATTATGTGGGATCCTGTGCATATGTACAATGCGGTAGTTAATGACTGGAAGGATGTGGAGCCGCAGATCACGTTTGATGTACGTCAGCCTGAGACAAGAGCGCATTCCCTGGAACGACTTCGCAGGTTTCTTGACACACATGATTACGTAGATGTGGTACGTTTTACAACCTTTTTCCACCAGTTTACGCTGGTTTTTGATGAGCTGGCGCGTGAAAAATATGTGGACTGGTTCGGATATTCCGCGTCTGTCAGCCCTTATATACTGGAGCAGTTTGAAAAAGAAGCAGGCTATCCTTTCCGTCCGGAATTTATCATTGACCAGGGCTATATGAACAATACGTACCGCATTCCGTCAAAGGAATTTAAAGATTTTCAGGCATTCCAGAGAAGAGAGGTAGCCAGCCTTGCGAAGGAAATGGTGGATATTGTTCATGAGTATGGAAAAGAAGCCATGATGTTTCTGGGAGATCACTGGATCGGCATGGAGCCTTTTATGGATGAGTTTGCCACCATCGGGCTGGATGCAGTGGTCGGAAGCGTGGGAAATGGTGCAACCCTGCGTCTGTTCAGTGATATCAAAAATGTAAAGTACACAGAGGGAAGATTTCTGCCGTACTTTTTCCCGGATACATTCCATGAAGGCGGCGATCCGGTAAAAGAGGCAAAGGTGAACTGGGTGACTGCCAGAAGAGCAATCCTTCGAAGCCCGATCCAGCGGATCGGCTATGGCGGATATCTGAAGCTTGCCCTGGAATTTCCGGATTTTGTGCAGTATATCAAGGAGGTGTGCCAGGAGTTCCGCGTGCTGTATGACAACATTCAGGGAACAACACCGTACTGCGTAAAACGAGTGGCGGTTTTGAACTGCTGGGGAAAAATGCGTTCCTGGGGTAATCATATGGTACATCATGCCATTTATTATAAGCAGAATTATTCCTATTTCGGGATTATAGAGGCACTGAGCGGTGCACCTTTTGATGTTTCCTTTATCAGCTTTGATGACATTCGCGAGAATGAAGAGTTCCTGAAGAATTTTGATGTAGTCATTAATGTAGGCGATGCTGATACAGCACAGTCCGGTGGAGAAAACTGGGCAGATCCGGCTGTCCTTACTGCTGTGCGAAAATTTGTCTATAATGGTGGCGGTTTTATCGGCGTTGGAGAACCGGGAGCTCATCAGTGGCAGGGAAAATTCTTCCAGCTGGATGATATTCTGGGCGTAGAGGAAGAGAGGGGATTTAACCTTAATACAGATAAGTACAACTGGGATGAGCACAGAGATCATTTTATCCTTGCAGATACAGACGGAACCGTAGATTTCGGCGAAGGCAAAAAGAATATCTTTGCGCTGCCACAGACGGAGATTCTGATCCATAAGAATCAGGAGGTACAGATGGCAGTGAAGACCTTCGGAAAAGGCCGTGGCGTTTATATCAGCGGACTTCCGTACAGTTTCCGGAACAGCCGTGTTCTGTATCGTGCGGTTCTGTGGTCATCATCCGCAGAAGAAGAGCTTTGTCGCTGGTTTTCTTCCAATTATAATGTAGAAGTTCACGCGTATGTAAAGAACGGAAAATACTGTGTGGTAAATAATACATACGAACCGCAGGATACCACTGTTTACATGGGGGATGGCAGCAACTTTGAACTGCATCTGGAGGCTAATGAGATCCGCTGGTATCAGATATAAGAAAACAGCTGTTACCAGATTCAGAGTGAGCACTGATAAATGTTGACCAGAATGGTTGACAGTCCTCTGTGGCTGAGTATGCAATAATAAGAAAGAAAAAAATAAATATATGGTCAAAAGCAGTTGAAAAGCTGTGACGCAAAGCTAAAGGGCCTGTAAAATGGCAGCCAGTTGCAAGGAATAAAAACAGGGAACGGTATAGTTGCATGTCTATAGCCTTACCCTGTTTTTTCTTGGAGCTGTGGGTGGCCTGGCAGGAATTGGAGCTGACATACAGACATCTTCTGTATTGCAGGGAATCCTGAAGCTTCTGGCAGGAATCATCATGATAATTATGGGAGTGAATATGCTGGGAATATTTCCGGGACTTCGGGAAATGTCTTAAGCGGAGCTTTTGCCATGCTGTGTTTCAGCCTTGGAACGGTTCCGCTGATGCTTGGGTTTGGTTCGTTTTTTTTTCGCACTTGGGAAAAAATTTACAAGGCAGATCTTAAAGATTGGTGCAGTTCTGGTAGTGGTTATGGGGCTGTCTATGATGGTACAGGGAAGTGCACTGTCAGGTCTTGGAAGCAGATCAGCGGGAAAGGCAACGGCAGATGGTATGCAGAACAATGACAGGACTGATACTGCAACAGAAAAAGATGGAGTGCAGTATGTTTCCAGTACACTGAAATCGGGTCAGTACCCGGATATTACAGTGAAGGCAGGAGAACCTGTGAAGTGGGAGATCCAGGCACCGGAAGGCAGCATTAACGGATGCAATTATAAGATGCTCCTGCAGGATTTTGATATGGAATATATTTTTGAAAACGGGGAAAATTTATGTGACAGAAAAAGCTGCATTTTATCCGGTAAATGTAGATGGCACAGAGATGGAAGTGGTTGCATTAAAAGATGCGGATGGAACAATCCGTACTGCATTCAATACATGCCAGATCTGTTATGATTCCGGAAACGGCTATTACAAACAGGAAGGAGATAAGCTGGTTTGCCAGAACTGCGGAAATTCATTTACCATGGATCAGATCGGGGAAACTGCGGGTGGCTGTAATCCATGGCCGATTCTGGAAAGCGACAGAACTTTTGAGGAAAGTGAAATTCACATATCCTATGATTTTTTGAAAAACTCTTCGGAGATTTTTGAGAACTGGAAGGGTGCGTACCAGAGCTAGGAAGACAACGGAAGCAGGTCAGATACAAAGAAAGGGCTTCTCTCTGGGAAGATAATATGGTAGATTACATAAGGATGAGGAAAAAACAAAGGAGAGGAATTATGAATCTATCAGAAAAATATACATTTCGTTCTATACGTGAGGAGGAGGCCGAACAGGCAGCAGAGATCGAGCAGATCTGTTTTCCGCCGGCAGAGGCGATCAGCAGAGAGGATATTATAGACCGGGTGAAAAAAATTCCGGAGCTGTTTCTGGTAGCGGAAGATCGGGAAACAGGAAGGCTGGCAGGATATCTCACCGGCTTTGCAACAGATGAAGAGACTTTTCAGGACAGATTTTTTACGAATGCGGACTTAAGCACACCAGCTGGTGAGAATAATATGCTGCTGGGACTGGAGGTACTTCCGGAACACCGTGGACAGGGGCTTGCCAGAGAGCTGATGACCCGATACCTTGCCAGGGAAAAGGAAAGAGGACGAAAAAAAGCAGTCCTCACCTGCGTGGATACTAAGGTTGGAATGTACGAAAGAATGGGGTTCCAATATGTGGGAATTTCCGCTTCTGTGCTGGGAAATGAAAAGTGGAATGAGATGGAATATGTCTTCAGCTAAAAACCATTTCAGGACTCAGGAGAACATCGGATAACAGGTGAATTTTTTGAACATTTTGAGCAAAAAAGTGCATGGTCATAGCAGCCGAAAAATGTTATATTGAGTGCATCAAGGGGACGTGAGCAAAAACATATAATGTTTGGAGGTAGAAGTATTATGAGACGAGTAGAAGAGGTTATCTATGTTGTACCGGAGGAGAGAGAGGCATTTCTTGCGAAGCAGCTGAATCCGTCAGAGAAGACACGTAAATTTATGTGGCATCATGGAATCCGCAATCAGTTTTTCTATGAGCTGGAAGAGTTTATCCTGATGACATTTGAGTATGTGGGAGATGATTTTTACCAGGACATGGCTGTTCTCAGTGCGACACTGGAGGATGAGGGATATTTCATCAAACAGAGAAGAAGAGATGTAGCTCCGGAGCAGCTTAAGACAACGAACTGGTGGGCACCACTGAAGATTCTAGGAAGCAATTTTGTACAGACACCATTCTCAAGTGAAGATGATGTTGGGGCAGATGAGCTTGCAGCAGCAGCCAAGAACGGAAGTATCTCAGATGAAGATGATATCCGAAGCAATATTGCTTTTGACGCAGACGACTGGAGTGAATCTATTCATTTCTGATCAGCTGCCAGGTCAACGGAAGTTCTGAAATAAACGTGATAAATCCAGAAACAGACCCTGTTTTTCAAGTATTGAGAAGCAGGGTCTGTTTCTGTTCTGTGGTACATTCGTGATATGTCAGGATCGGATTGTAAAAAAACGGGCATCATGGTATCATGAAAACGAGGATATTT
The DNA here is from genome assembly GCF_040096615.1 of Blautia aquisgranensis. Taxonomy (NCBI): domain Bacteria; kingdom Bacillati; phylum Bacillota; class Clostridia; order Lachnospirales; family Lachnospiraceae; genus Blautia; species Blautia aquisgranensis. Next base: position 380,211 of record NZ_JBBMEJ010000001.1, on the reverse strand, counting down.
TCGCAAAAGGAGTTGTGCATAATATACAAAGTCAAAAACAGCTTATTGTGAAAAATAATGATTCTGAAACTTTTTTGCACAATCGCGACAAATGTCGTTTTTTTAAAAACAGTGATTTCGTATAATCAGAGAGCATTAAGTCAGGAGACATTGTGATAAAGACACAAAAATATAAAATAATAAAAAGAAAGGAAGTAAGAATTATGTACAAAAAATTAATGACATGCCTAGAAAGCGTAAGAAAGAAAGTTGATTTCAAACCGGAAGTTGCACTGATCCTTGGCTCCGGACTTGGAAATTTTGCAGATGGGATCCAGATCGAGCAGACTATTGATTACACAGACATCGAGGGATTCCCGGTATCTACAGTAAAAGGTCACAAGGGACGTTTCGTATTTGGTTATGTGGAGAAAACACCGGTTGTTATCATGCAGGGACGTGTTCACTATTATGAAGGATATGCAATGTCAGATGTTGTTCTTCCGACCCGCCTTATGGGAATGCTTGGCGCAAAGAAGATTCTTCTTACCAATGCGGCAGGTGGAGCGAATCCTTCCTATAAACCAGGAGATTTCATGCTGATCACAGACCATATCACAACAGGCGTTCCAAGCCCGCTGATCGGACCGAACATTGATGAGCTGGGAACAAGATTCCCGGATATGAGTGAGGTATACAGCAAACGTCTTCAGGATGTGATCCGCAAATGTGCAGGAGAGTGTGACATCAAGCTTCAGGAAGGTGTTTACGTACAGTTCACAGGCCCGAACTATGAGACACCGGCAGAGGTAAGACTTGCACAGCGCTGGGGTGGAGATGCAGTTGGAATGAGTACAGCATGTGAGGCTATGGCAGCGCGTCACATGGGTATGGAAGTCTGCGGAATTTCCTGTATTACAAACATGGCAGCAGGAATCTCCAAAGAAGCACTGGATCATAAAGAAGTACAGGAGACAGCAGACCGCGTGGCAAAATCCTTCAAGGAGCTTGTTGCAAAAGTTGTTGTAAATATGTAATCCGTGAATGAGACATCAGAAAGGAAACAGGACGAGATGAAACGGTTTGTAATGAAGGGAAATATCTGCTACAGCAATGAGAACAGAGAACTTTGTATTGTGGAAAACGGCTATACAGTCTGCGAAAACGGAATCTGCGTTGGCGTATTTGAGGAGCTTCCGGAATGCTATCAGACATTTCCCTGTTATGATTATACAGATAAACTGATCATTCCCGGATTTGCAGATCTGCATGTGCATGCACCGCAGTATTCCTTCCGGGGACTTGGAATGGATCTGGAGCTTCTGGACTGGCTGAACACTCACACATTTGTGGAGGAGGCGAAATATCAGGATCTTGCCTATGCAGAAAAAGCTTACGACATTTTTGCAGAGGATATGCAGAAAAGTGCCACAACAAGAGCATGTGTGTTCGGAACCATTCATAATGAAGCAACACTTCTTCTTATGGAAAAACTGGAAAATGCCGGAATCAAGGGATTTGTGGGAAAAGTAAACATGGACCGAAACAGCCCGGATTATCTCTGTGAAGTCAGCCCGGAAAAAGCTGCTGAAGATACAGAAAAATGGATTCAGGAGGCTGAAAAATTCGAGAATATAAAACCGATCCTGACACCGAGATTTATACCAACCTGCTCTGATGAGCTGATGGAAAAACTTTCTGCACTGCAGAAGAAATATGATCTGCCGATGCAGTCACATCTTTCCGAGAACTTTGGTGAGATCCAGTGGGTACAGGAGCTTTGCCCGGATACTGCTTTTTACGGGGAGGCTTATGACAAATATGGAATGTTTGGAAATGGCTGTCCTACGATCATGGCACACTGTGTTCACAGCACAGAGGAAGAGATTCAGCTGATGAAGAAGAATCAGGTGTTCATTGCACATTGTCCGGAATCCAACACCAATCTGTCTTCCGGCGTGGCACCGGTGAGAAAATATCTGGAGCTTGGAATGAAGATCGGTCTTGGAAGTGACGTGGCAGCCGGTTCATCCCTGTCCATGTTCAAGGCAATGGCCATGGCGATCCAGTGCTCCAAGCTTCGCTGGAGACTTGCTGATCAGGAGCTGGCGCCTTTGAAAGTGGAAGAGGTATTTTATCTGGCTACAAGAGGTGGCGGAGAATTCTTCGGCAAGGTGGGAGCTTTTGAAAAAGGCTATGAATTTGACGCAGTAGTACTTGATGATTCGAATTTGCGTCATCCACAGGAGCTTGGTGTAAAAGAGCGACTGGAACGGATGATCTATCTTGCGGATGACAGAAATGTGATCGCGAAATTTGTAAACGGAAACGGATTTCTGAGGGATAAGGATGGAATCAAAAGAACTTTTTTTGGAGGAAATCAGTAAACTTAACGTCAGCAAGCGCGACTACCTGGAACGATTATTTAAATACGTACCCGATGCTATTATCCGGGCCATGTCATACAGAAAGATAAAAAAAGACCAGTTTATCATACGTTCGGGAGAACCGTGTGATACGATCTATATCATTTTGAATGGTGAGATCGTGGGCCTGGATTATCAGAAACTGGGCAGGGTGTATTATTTTATGGATTTTGCACAGATGTACATTGTAGGGGATTTTGAGGTTTTTGCTGAAAATCCGGAATACAGTGTTTCAATCTGTGCGGCGGAGGACTGCGAAATACTGGCGATTCCGGCGGTTCTTTACTGGCAGTGGATACAGCATGATGAGAATGCACTTCTTCTGCGGGTAAAAAATGTGATGTCTATCCTGACATCTGAAAAAGCAAACGACCGTAAATACATGTTCATGAGCTGCAAGGAACGCCTGATGAAGTATCTTGTAAAGTCCTATACCTGTAAAAAAGAAAAGGCTGATGGTATATTCCGGCTGAACCGGACGCAGGCAGAACTGTCTGACAGGGTCGGATTTAATGTAAGAAGTGTCCAGAGAAGTATCGCAGCACTGGAAAAGGAAGAACTGATCACTGTGGAAAACGGAAAGATCACCGTATCCCATGAACAGTTTCTGGAAATGAGCAGATATCTGGAAGAATAGAGGAAAGGGGAATGAGTTATGAAAAAATACAAGAGAATATTTACGATCGTAATTGATTCATTCGGCGCAGGAGCAATGCCGGATGCAGCACAGTATGGCGATGAAGGTACAGACACAATGGGACATATTTCCCAGAATGTAAATGAATTTACGATTCCGAATCTTCAGAAGCTTGGAATTGCAAACCTTCATCCGCTGAAACAGGTTACAGCAGTAGAAAGACCGATGGGCTATTACAGCTTTTTAAGAGAGGCCAGCACAGGCAAGGATACTATGACCGGTCACTGGGAGATGATGGGACTTCACATCACCAAACCGTTTAAGACCTTTACAGAGACAGGCTTCCCGGCAGATCTGATCGAGGAGCTTGAGAAGAGAACCGGACATAAGGTGATCGGAAACAAGAGTGCCAGTGGAACAGAGATCCTGGATGAGCTGGCTGAGGAAGAGATCGCAACCGGTCATATGATCGTTTACACATCTGCGGATTCCGTACTGCAGATCTGCGGAAACGAGGAGACATTCGGACTGGATGAGCTGTACCGCTGCTGCGAGATCGCACGTGATATCACCATGAAGGATGAGTGGAAGGTTGGCCGTGTTATCGCAAGACCTTATGTTGGAAAGAAAAAAGGCGAGTTCAAACGTACCAGCAACCGTCATGACTATGCACTGAAGCCGTATGGAAGGACAGCTCTCAATGCACTGAAGGATGCAGGATATGATGTGATCTCAGTAGGAAAGATCTTTGATATTTTTGACGGAGAGGGTCTGACAGAATCCAACAAATCCAAGAGCTCTGTTCATGGAATGGAGCAGACTATTGATATTGCAAAAAGAGATTTCGAGGGACTTTGCTTTGTAAACCTTGTGGATTTCGATGCACTTTGGGGACATCGCCGTAATGTAGAGGGATATGCAAAAGAACTTGAGAAATTCGATGTGAAGCTTGGGGAGCTTCTCGGAGAGCTTAAAGAGGATGATCTTCTGATCATCACTGCAGATCATGGAAACGATCCGACACATACAGGAACGGATCACACAAGAGAAAAGGTACCGTTTTTTGCTTATTCTCCATCCATGGAGGGGTATGGAAAACTGGCAGATTCCGATACTTTCGCAGTGATCGGTGCAACGATCGCAGATAATTTTGGGGTACAGATGCCGGAAGGAACAATTGGAGGGTCCCTTCTGGACGAATTGAAATAAGAGGAACGTGAAACAGGAGAAAAGGTATGAAACTTTTATTAAATGTAGTGGGAATTCTGCTGGTACTGTCCAATGGACTGACTGCAGTTATCAACTGTGGAAATGAAGGACTGTCTTTTGTGTTTGGTGACCTTTTTACAGGTGATATGAGCATTTTCATTATCAAGAGTCTTGGAAATATTATTTTTGTATCTGCCCTTGTCAGTGTGCTGTATTATCTGGGTGTGATCGGATTTATCGTAAAATGGATCGGAAAAGCTGTCGGAAAGCTTATGGGGACTACAGAGGTCGAGAGCTTTGTTGCAGTTGCAAACATGTTTCTTGGCCACACAGACAGTCCGATTCATGATTATGGCGGTTTCGGCCTCTTTTTATGCAGAATTTATGAATGTTTTTGCAATATTTTTTGACGGAAAAGACATGCCTGGATATGATTAAATCAGAAAGTAATATACAGATCATAGATAAACTCAGGGGAGTGATATGAATGATAACATTAAACGACTATCTGTATTCCGGAGATACGATCCTGCGGATACTGAAAAAATATATCACGGATTTGCGGAGAGAAGCGAAGGAGAAGCACAATGAGATCGACCTGGTACACTGTAATTTTCTGATCCAGATTCAGGAGCTTCTGGAGCACAATGATTTCCTCACAGCACAGTCCCAGAAGATACGGGAATTTTATAAGTATATGGCAGGAGAGTATCCTTATCTTGCGTTTACCTTTAAAGGAAGGATCAAATCCCTGATCCGTGCGGAGGAGAAATTTAACGGTTATGTGGTAGAATTTATATATGATTATTATAAAGAACATGGCAGATATCCATCCGTATCCCAGATTAAAGAGCGGTTAAGCTGCTTCCGTGATTTTATTGCATACAGGATCGTGATCGCTATGCCAAGATGCCATCTGAAAGAAGGGGAGGACATCAGGGAGGAAGAACTCCGTCATCTTTATGAGATCGCCAATGTGCTGCCTGGTTTTCTTGAGGAACGGGGGTTTACGGCAGAGCCGGCCAGAGGCGTGCAGGAAAGTACCTCGCCCCTGTTGAGTGAGGAGGTTCGTCCGTATTACAGAGATTATATCTGTCATAACAGCGAGGAAGATTATCAGTCGCTTCATATCACCTTTTATGACAACAGCTCCAGAAGCTATATGGAGGTACAGCTGCGTACAAAGGATATGGATGATGTGGCAGAGATCGGTTCGGCCAACCATTTAAGCTATGAGAAAAAACAGGAAAGTGAGCGAAAAAGGCGAGATGCGATCCCGGAGGGAGAATGTATTTATTTTGATGAGGCCTATGAAAGAGGAATGAGACTTCTGGGACTGGAGCTTTCGAAGCTGGACGTCAATATGTTCGGGGCTGTGAATAACAGTCTGATTAACGATGGATGCGGGCTTTTTCGTGGAAGGATGATCCTGCCTTATGAGCATCTGTCCCGTTTCCAGAATGATATCATTGACTGACTGCCCTGATATAATCGTGTAACAAAAAAACACGTTACTGCCGTGAATAAAAATGACAGTAGCGTGTTTTTTATATTGTATAAAATTACATATTCGGTGCAGCTTCTTTTGCGTTTTCTTTTTCAGGGAAGATGTGTCTGAAAATGAAACGTACGATCGGGCCTGCGTAGATCAGCTGCCAGAAAAATGCCATCGGGAAGTTGAACGCTGTTGTCTGAAGCCATACAGAAATGAACTGGCTTCCTGCATTCTTAAAGAGAATGGTTGCTGCAAGGCTCATAAGCGGGCACATAAAAGCAACAGAAGCAACAGAGATGGCAAGGATCATGCTGAACGGATGACAGCTGCGGAAATCCACCATACGGTTTGCGCATGCGAATGCAAGCTTGGATACGATGAAGAAATCAAGGACAAAAGCGATCGGTCCCATGATCACCAGCTCATGAAAAGCGGAGAGGAACACGCTGTTGTTAAGTCCACCGACATTCAGTGAAATATTGTAGCAGATCATGGCATAAACCATGAAAAATACCATGATGATAGTAAAAATAACTTCCTGGAACTTGTTTTTTGGCATAAAAAAATCCTCCTTATTAAATGATAATGATAAATAATAGAGCATGTGTTGTTCGTTAATCATTCAGGAGAATGTGCGTTTCCAATATGACAGGATTTTGCCATAGACCATATTCAATTCCGTCGGTCATATTACCATAGAGAATACAGGCTTGTCAATACGTAAAATTTGGATAATTTCTTATAATATTCAGAAAATATTTCAGAATGAAGCAGGATATAAATGAGAAAAAATGAGTATTTGCATATCTTGACGGTAACAGTTAGTTCTGATAAACTATAAAATAGTTAGCAGGTTCTAACTATTGCGTGAATAAATGTGAAGGGCCGTTTCCCCTGATCTGTCGTGTTTCCGGAAATTCAGAACAGGTATTTCCGGAAGCAGGCAGACGGTCCGGACAGAATTCGCAGACAGAGAGATTGATATCAGACAGGAGGATATACATTAAGATGGAATATTTAGAGATCGAGAAAGTTATTGGAAGGGAGATCATTGATTCAAGAGGAAATCCGACCGTAGAGGCAGAGGTTTATCTTGCAGACGGAACCATCGGAAGAGGAGCGGCACCAAGCGGAGCATCTACAGGAGAATTTGAGGCACTTGAGCTGAGAGATCAGGATAAGAGCCGTTTTGGCGGAAAAGGTGTTTCCAAGGCAGTTGAGAATATCAATACAGTGATCAATGATGCACTGACAGGAATGGATGCATCTGATATTTATGCAGTGGATGCGGCCATGATCAAGGCAGATGGAACAAAGGATAAGTCAAAACTTGGTGCGAATGCGATCCTTGCAGTATCCATTGCGTGTGCACGTGCAGCTGCGATCTCACTTGATATTCCGCTTTACAGATTTCTTGGTGGTGTGAATGGAAACAGACTTCCGGTTCCGATGATGAATATTTTAAACGGTGGTGCGCATGCTGCAAATACAGTAGATGTGCAGGAATTTATGATCATGCCAGCCGGTGCACCGAGCTTTAAAGAGGGGCTTCGCTGGTGCACAGAGGTGTTCCATGCACTTGCAGCACTTCTGAAGGAGAAAGGTCTTGCGACAAGCGTTGGTGACGAGGGCGGTTTTGCTCCGGACCTTGGAAGTGACGAGGAAGCCATCGAATATATCATTGAGGCTGTAAAAAAAGCAGGCTACGAGCCTGGAAAAGACTTCGTGCTTGCCATGGATGCCGCATCCAGCGAGTGGAAGGGAAGCCAGAAGGGTGAGTATATTCTTCCGAAATGCGGAAAGAAATTTACATCTGCCGAGCTTGTTGAGCACTGGAAAAACCTGATCGAGAAATATCCGATCTACTCTATCGAGGATGGTCTTGATGAGGAAGACTGGGAAGGCTGGCAGATCATGACAAAGGAGCTTGGCGGAAAGGTACAGCTTGTGGGTGATGATCTGTTTGTTACCAATACAGAGCGTCTTGAGAAAGGAATCAGCCTTGGCTGCGGAAATTCCATTCTGATCAAGCTGAATCAGATCGGTTCTGTATCTGAGACCCTGGAAGCGATCAAGATGGCACATAAGGCCGGCTATACAGCAATTTCTTCTCACCGCTCCGGAGAGACAGAGGATACAACGATCGCGGATCTTGCAGTAGCTCTGAATACCTGCCAGATCAAGACCGGAGCTCCGTCCAGAAGTGAGCGTGTTGCGAAATACAATCAGCTTCTGCGTATTGAAGAAGAACTTGGAGAGGCAGCGGTATATCCAGGATTTCAGGCCTTCAATATTAAAAGATAAAAAGATTTTCTGAAAAATTGTTTCATATAAAAGAGCCAGGAGTACACCGGGGCTGGTATGGAAGAAATTCTGTACCGGTTCCGGCTTTTTTTGGAAAAAAATAATATTGCCAGATTCTTAAAAATGGTATATTATGTTTTACAGCCATGTGAAAAATAAAAAAACAAATATTGGAGATGCTATGAAAGAATACGTAAATACTTTTATGCGTTACAGGTTTCTTCTTGGAGAGCTTGTAAAAAAGGGAATCAAACTGAAGTACAGACGTTCTTATCTTGGTATTATCTGGTCCCTTCTGGAGCCTCTTCTTACCATGATCGTACTTACCATTGTATTTGGCACTCTGTTCGGAAATAAAGATAAGACATTTCCGGTATATATTCTTACGGGACGTCTTCTTTACAGCTATTTTTCAAGTGCAACGACGGCTGCACTGAAATCGGTCAGGGCCAATGCGGGAATGATCAAGAAAGTATATGTACCGAAGTATATTTATCCGTTGTCAAGTGTGCTTTTTAATTATGTGATCTTTCTGATTTCACTGATTGTGCTAGCGGTTGTAAGTGTTGTACTGGGAGTAGAACCGACGATTTATCTGGTGCAGATTCCGATTGCCCTGATCCTGCTTTTATTGCAGGCATATGGCTGTGGAATGATACTGGCAACGATCGGAGTATTTTTCAGGGATATGGAGTATCTGTGGTCAGTAGCATTGATGATCATTATGTATACCTGTGCGATTTTCTATTATCCGTCCAGACTTTTGAAGAGTGGATTTTCATGGATACTGAAATATAATCCGCTGTACTGTACGATCAGCATTTTCCGTTCTGCAATCTTTGGAGAAATGATGAATATGCATTATTTCGAATATGCACTTGGCTTCGGTGTAGCGGCGATTGTAGTTGGTCTGATCTGCTTTAAGAAAAAGCAGGATGAATTTATACTTTATATATAATCGTGCATTTACAGGAGAGAAAAATGGACAAACCGGCAGTTGTAGTAGACAATGTAAGCATGAAATTTAATCTCAGTAAGGAAAAGGTTGATAACCTGAAAGACTATCTGATTAAATTTATAAAAAAAGAAATTAAATATAATGAGTTCTGGGCACTTCAGAATGTGAATTTTGAGGTTCAGAAAGGAGACCGGGTTGGTATTCTTGGCTTGAATGGAGCCGGAAAAAGTACTCTGCTTAAAGTAATCGCAGGAGTTTTTAAACCAACAGAAGGAAAAGTTATTAAGAACGGAAGACTGGTACCTCTTCTTGAACTTGGAGCAGGTTTTGATTCTCAGTATACCGGACGTGAGAATATTTACCTCTATGGTGCCATGCTTGGATATTCCAGAAAATTTATTGAAAAGAAATTTGATGAAATCGTTGAATTTTCAGAATTGAAAGATTTTATTGACGTGCCGATTAAAAATTATTCTTCCGGTATGAAAGCGAGACTTGGATTTTCCATTGCCACACTGGTATCACCGGATATTCTGATCCTGGATGAGGTACTTTCCGTAGGAGATGCCAAGTTCAGAAAGAAGAGTGAGAAAAAAGTCCTCAGCATGTTCGATAAAGGAGTTACTGTTCTTTTCGTATCACATTCCCTTCAGCAGGTACAGCGTCTCTGCAATAAGGCAATGATCCTGGAAAAAGGCAGACTGATTGCATATGGTGATATTGATGAGATTTCAGAACAGTATGAGAAAATGATTGAGTAAAAATATCCGGACAGATATAAGATTCGGTCAGGCGGATAGCCAGACAATTTGCAGGAAAGAATGCAAATGTCTGGCTATTGTGTTATTATAGTAAAGGGAAAACAGGGGAGGTAAAAAATGACTTTACAGCAGATCCTTGAAGAAGTAAAGGCTGGACAGCTTTCTGTGGAGCATGCAGAGAATCTTCTGAAAAAAGAAGGCTATGAAGAAATGGATTATGCGAAGCTGGACACAACGAGAAAAGAGAGGACAGGCTTTGCTGAGGTAGTTTACTGTGCCAGAAAAGCAGACGAACATCTTATAAATATTTATCAGAAACTTTATGAAGAGGATGGGGAAGTGTTCGGAACAAGAGCTTCTGAACATCAGTATGAACTGATAAAAAAAGTTCTTCCGCAGGTTGTTTATGATCCGGTTTCCGGAATCCTGAAGATTGAGAAAGAAAAAGAACATATCGGAAAAGTTGCTGTCTGTACAGCCGGAACTGCGGATATTTCCGTGGCAGAAGAAGCTGCACAGACGGCAGAGTATTTTGGAACTCATGTAGAGCGGATCTATGATGTGGGTGTCAGCGGCATGCACAGACTTTTTTCCAGGCTGGATACGATCCAGAAGGCCAACTGTGTAGTCGCAGTGGCAGGAATGGAAGGTGCACTGGCCAGTGTTATGGGTGGCCTTGTGAAACGTCCGGTGATCGCAGTACCCACATCTGTGGGTTATGGAGCCAGCTTCCATGGGCTTTCTGCACTTCTGACAATGATCAATTCCTGTGCCAACGGAATTGCAGTGGTAAATATTGATAACGGATACGGGGCCGGATATCTGGCAACACAGATCAACCGGCTTGCGGAGGGAAAATAAATGAAAAATAAATTATATCTGGAGTGCACATCAGGAATCAGCGGTGATATGACGGTTGCGGCACTTCTTGATCTGGGGGCTGACAGAGAGAAGCTTATAAAAACTCTGGAGAGTCTTCCTGTAAAAGGCTTTGATATCCGTATCAGCCGTGTGGTAAAATCCGGAATTGATGCCTGCGATTTTGATGTACTACTGGATAAGGATCATGAGAATCATGATCATGATATGGAGTATCTTCACGGGCATGTGCATGAAAATGAAACGCATCAGCATTCTCATGGAGATCATGGACATCACCATCATGAACATCGTGGGCTGAATGAGATTATGGAGATCATCGATCACGCAGATATGACACTTCGTGCAAAAGATTATGCAAGAAGAATATTTACAATTCTCGCCCAGGCAGAGGCGAAGGCGCATAATGTACCGGCAGATCAGGTGCATTTTCATGAGATAGGAGCAGTGGATTCTATTGTGGATATTCTTTCTGTTGCGGTGTGTATGGATGATCTGGACGTTGAGGAAGTGATCATTCCGAAGCTTTGCGAGGGAAGTGGAACGATTCGCTGTCAGCATGGAATCCTGCCGGTTCCTGTTCCGGCAGTAAGTAATATTGTAAGTACCTATCACCTGAAACTGCATATCACAGAGGTGCAGGGGGAACTGGTTACACCTACCGGGGCTGCCATAGCAGCTGCGTTTTGTACCGGGGAGGAGCTTCCGGAGGATTTTACAGTGGAGAAAATCGGCATCGGAGCCGGCAAGCGTCAGTATGAGTGTCCGGGAATCCTTCGTGCAATGCTGATCCGGGAATCGGATAAAGAGACAAATACGATTATCAAGCTGGAATCCAATATTGATGATTGTACAGGAGAGACACTTGGTTATGTAATGGAATGTCTTTACGGGGCAGGTGCCAGAGAAGTAAATTATATGCCTGTATTTATGAAGAAAAACCGTCCGGCCTGGCTTCTCACAGTGATCTGTAAGAAAGAACAGATTACGGAAATGGAACGGATCATCTTTAAGGAAACTACGACTATCGGGATCCGTCGTCAGGAAATGGAGCGCACCATTCTGAAAAGAGAAAAAAGAACGGTTGCCACGCCTTTGGGAGAAGCAGAGGTAAAAGTCTGTACTTTTGAAGGAGAAGAATATTTTTACCCGGAATATGAGAGTGTAAAAAGGCTCTGCGAAAAAACAGGAATATCATATAAAGAAGCATACCATCAGGTCATGCAGTCCAGGAACTGAAAAAAGGAGAGAGTACAATTATGGAGCAGAAAGAAAATATCTGTTCAGTAGCGAAGAAATGTGGCGGTTGCCGCTATCAGGGTGTGCCGTATGAAGAACAGCTTCGCAAAAAACAGAGATACACAGAAGGACTTCTGAAAAAATTCGGCAAGGTTGAACCGATCATCGGTATGGAGGATCCGTACTATTACAGAAACAAGGTTCATGCGGCTTTCGGGCGTGACAGAAAGGGAAATGTTATTTCCGGTATTTATGAGGAAAAAAGCCATCGTATTGTTTCCGTAGATGACTGTATGATCGAGGATAAAAAGAGCCAGGAGATCATCCGCACGATTCGGGGAATGCTGAAATCTTTTAAGATCAAGACTTATGACGAAGATACCGGGTATGGACTTCTCCGCCATGTACTTGTGAGGAGAGGCTTTTCCACAGGAGAGATCATGGTGGTGCTGGTTACAGTTTCACCGATCTTTCCGTCCAAGAATAATTTTGTGAAGGCACTGCGTAAGGAACATCCGGAGATCACGACAGTGGTTCTTAATATCAATGACAGACAGACGAGCATGGTTCTTGGAGAACGGAATATTGTTCTTTACGGACCTGGATTCATCAAAGACCGTCTTATGGGACTGACATTCCGTATTTCTCCGTCATCTTTCTATCAGGTAAATCCGGTACAGACAGAAAAGCTTTATGGAAAAGCTATGGAATTTGCAGCAATGACAGGACATGAGCGCGTGATTGATGCCTATTGCGGAACGGGAACCATCGGGATCATTGCCTCCAAAAAAGCAAGAGATGTAATCGGTGTGGAGTTGAACCGCGATGCGATCCGTGATGCCAGAATGAACGCCAGAGAGAACCATATCCGGAATGTACGGTTTGTACCGGGGGATGCAGGCTGGTTTATGGAAGGAATGGCAGCAGAGGGAGAAAAGGTGGATGTTGTTCTTATGGATCCTCCGCGTGCAGGAAGTGACCGGAAATTCCTTCACTCCCTTCTAAATCTTTCTCCGGAAAAGATCGTCTATGTGTCCTGCAATCCGGAAACGCTGGCCAGAGATCTTGAGTATCTTACCAGAAGAGATTACCAGGTAAAAAAAATGCAGCCTGTAGATATGTTCCCGGTTACGGATTCAGTAGAAGTCGTGACCCTTCTCTGCAATCGCAGAACCAGACCGAAAATGAAATGATAATCGATAAAATTCGTCAGATATGATAGAATGATAGCATAACATTTTGGAGAGGAAGGCATGAAGAAAAACAGGCAGATTTTCCGAAGAGGTGGATGCTTCTTATTATGTATTTTTTTGCTGATATCGCTGCTTCCGGTTTCGATTTTTGCATCGGAGAAAACTGTTACTGACGGAGAAACGATTCGGGTAGGATGGTATGAGGATTCTTATCATATTGCCGGAGCGAATGGTGAGAGAAGCGGATATGGTTATGAATACGAGCAGTCAGTGGCTGGTTATACAGGCTGGACTATGAATCTACTATCCCAAGTGGAAGATCAGGGAATAAAATACGCCAACGAAAACAAGCTTTACAGCGTGGTACTGATGCAGCCATGTAATGCAGCCTTTGCAGTCACCAGAGGAAATGCCATGCTGCTTTCAATCCTCAATAAGACATTGAAGGCGATGTCATCCTCCAGTCTTACCGGTGCCCTGTCCATGTATGATAATGCAGCGGATAAGGTTACAATTGTAGATTTCATAAAAGATAATCTTGCAGTGGCTGCGACTGTATTTGCCACAATATTTATTGTGATTCTTCTTGTAGTATTAAGTTTTCTCAGAAAAGCAAGAGAAGCAGAGGCGAAGGCAAAACAGGCGGCAAGGCAGGCAAAGGAGCTGAACCGGAAATTACAGGAGAGCCATCAGGAACTGGAAACAGCGCTTTTGCGGGCGGAAAGCGCTAATTCCGCTGATCGGGCGAAATGCAGGGATTATCTGGATAAGATAAAAAATCCAGTGGCTTTCTGCTATCCCTGGTAAATAATGTTCTGGAAATGGCTCGTATTGAAAGCGGAAAAGTTGTTCTTAAGGAAGAAATCTGTAACACAAAAGATCTGATGGAACAGGTTATTTCCGTGTATGCAGAACTGATGGAACAAAAAGGAATTGCTTTTACAGCAGATATTGATATTGAAACAGAGTATTATTACGGAGATAGGGTTAAGGTTAGTGAGATATTCCTTAACATTATTTCCAATGCATATAAATATACAAATAAAGGTGGAAAGATTTCCGTAATCACAAGAGAACTGGAATGTGAAATATTTTCCCGTGAGCATACGGTCACGGAGAATAAGATCGAAGGCACCGGACTTGGAATGCCAATCGTCAAACGTCTTGTGGATCTGATGGGAGGAACCATTGAGGCAGAGAGTGAGCTTGGAAAAGGAACCACTTTTTATGATCTGATCCTTATGGATATTCAGATGCCGAAGCTGGACGGCTACGGTGCAACAAAGAGGATCCGCAGTCTGGAAGATCAGGAGAAAGCGAATATCCCGATCCTTGCGATGACAGCCAATGCATTTGAGGAGGATATCGAGAAGAGTCTGAAAGCAGGAATGAATGAACACCTGATCAAACCACTGGATGGAAAAAAGGTTACAGACACCATGAAAAAATATCTGGCAAATAAGATCGTGAAATAAAAAACAACTGCTGCGGATCATCGGGATAGGTAAGATGATCTGACAGCAGCTGTTTTTTTATTTCAGACTTTCGGGAGTTCGCAGTTATATGCGATGCCAAGCGGCGTGACAAGAAGAGAATGTACCGGTCTGTATACAGGAAGTTTTAACTTCTTTTCGAAAACAGTGGTAAATTCTTTGAACATACAGGAACCGCCGACTACATAAACAGCAGGAACCTGGTAACCGTTCAGAAATTTCTCTGTGATGACAGCCATTTTTTCGATTGTAGCCTTGATCACCGGAAAAATCTCGTCCTCTTTTTCCGGAGTGGTTTTGAGAACCTCGGCTTCTTCGTAAGGAATCTTATAATGTCCGGCAACGGTCATGGTCATGTGGCTTCCGCCGGTAGCCTCGTCGTCGGTATAGATCACTTTTCCGTCTTTCAGGATACTGATACCTGTTGTTCCGCCACCTACATCGACAACAGCGCCATCTGTGATCTTAAGAACAGAGGCAGCAGCCGTTGGTTCATCTACAATATTGGTGACTTCAAAGCCTGCACCTTCCATAACATAGCCGATGCTTTTTACACTGCCCTCGGAAACTCCGGGAGGGATAGCAGCAGCTCCGTAGAGCAATTCTGTGCCGAGCTTTTCTTCCAGTTCAGCTTTCAGTCTGGTCACAAGTTGGACGGATTCGTAATAATTGACGATAACGCCGTCCTGAATAGCGTGGGACGGGGCGGAAATTCCGGCGATGGGACGGTTGTTGCGGTCAACAACAGCAAGAACCGTGTTGGCAGTACCAAGGTCAATGCCTGTTTTCAGCCGCCCACGAAATTTTTTGCATTCACCTGTCGCTACAAGCTCTGCAAAATTAGACAGGGTTCTGTTTTTTAATTCCATTTAAAATACTCCATTTCTGTTGTTTCTGTTAATAATTACGTCCTGTAAAGATAGCCACAGATCTGGGACGCATGCAGAAATCGTGCTCAATGCGTGGCTCCTGGCCTTCTTCGTAGAAATAGCGGCCGTCTCCGTCGCCGAAGGTATTCACGCAGAGATACCATGCACCAGGACGTGCAAGTTCCGGAAGTGTGATCGTTACATCTTCCCAGTAAGCGTTGATGGCAATGTAGATCAGATCATCGGCGCCTTTGGTCTTGTCGTAGCCTGCAAAGCTTACGGCGAAAGTGTGGGCGTCTCGTGGAATGGTCACATCCTTTGCATCAATATTGTGGGTATGAATATTTTCCATGCCACAGACTGCATTCGGAAGCTTACGGGAGATAACCGGATGATTCTTACGGAATTTGATCATAAATTTGAAAAATTCAAAAAGATCGTGATTTTTCTCCAGAAGATTCCAGTTGATCCAGGAAGTTTCGTTATCCTGACAGTAAGTATTATTGTTGCCGTGTTTGGTATTTCCGAATTCATCACCTGCAAGAAACATCGGAGTTCCGCGGCTGGACATCAGTACTGCACAGGCATTTCGGATCATACGGAAACGGAGAGAAAGAACCTCCGGATTAGTGGAATCTCCTTCTTCACCACAGTTCCAGCTGCGGTTATCATTGGAGCCGTCGGTATTGTTCCAGCCGTTTGCCTCGTTATGCTTCTCATTGTAGGAATAAAGGTCGTACATGGTGAAGCCGTCATGGCAGGTAAGGAAATTGACACAGGAATTGTAGCCTGCGTAGTTGTCGCTATGATCAGAATAAAAACCACCGTAGAGATCACCGGATCCGGAAATACTCCAGGCAGCGTCCCAGGCATTCCAGAAATCGCCTTTCAGGAAGGAACGGAGACAGTCACGGTAACGGCCGTTCCACTCAGCCCAGCGGCGGCTGGCCGGGAAAGAACCTACCTGGTATAATCCACCGGCATCCCAGGCTTCGGCGATCAGCTTGACGTTTCGAAGAACCGGATCGTAGGCCAGAAGCTCCAGAAGCGGTGGATTGTTAAGCGGAGAACCGTCCTCATGTCTTCCCAGGATACTTGCCAGGTCGAAACGGAAACCGTCCACACGGTAATTGATAGTCCAGTAGCGAAGGCATTCCAGGATCATCTGTCTGACGATCGGATGGTTACAGTTCAGTGTGTTTCCGCAGCCACTGAAGTTATAATAATTTCCTTCCGGGGTAAGCATATAATAGACCTTGTTGTCAAAGCCCTTGAAGCAGAAGGTTTTTCCCAGTTCGTTACCTTCGGCTGTATGGTTGAACACAACGTCAAGAATGACCTCGATTCCGTTTTCGTGAAGTTCACGGATCAGTTCCTTAAGTTCCGTTCCCTCACAGTTATGCTCGGTTTTGGAGGCATAGCTGGTATTTGGGGAAAAGAAATTAACGGAGTTGTACCCCCAGTATTCCAGGAGGCATTTGCCGTTTACAGTTCGGGCGTTCATGTTCTCATCGAACTCAAAGATTGGCATCAGTTCTACGGCATTGATGCCAAGTTCCTTAAGGTAAGGAATCTTTTCACGAAGTCCGGCAAAGGTTCCGGGATGGATAACACCAGAGGATGGATCCTGTGTAAAACCACGGACATGAAGCTCGTAGATGATAAGATCGCTGATCTTGCGGGTAGACTGAGGCATATCTTCCCAGTCAAAAGTATCACGTACCACGCGGGCGTGATAGCTGCCCACCTTTTTCTGACCCCATTCACGCTGACCGGCAACGGCCTTGGCGTAAGGATCGAGAAGAACCTTGGTCTTGTCAAAAATATGGCCTTTTTCCGGCTCATATGGTCCGTCAATGCGGTAGCCGTATTCCAGATCCTCAATATCCAGTCCCATGACGATCATGGAATAGACATCACCGATACGACAGGCATTGGGGAAAGGAAGAACTGCGAAAGGTTCTTCCTCACCGGAATGAAAAAGAAGAAGCTCGCAGGATCTGCCGTGGCGGGTATGTGCAGTAAAGTTTACTCCGTTGGAAAGAGGAGTTGCTCCATTTAATTCAAAAAAACCGGGACGTACAGGAAATCCCGCAATGATATCAGTTGGCCGGGATGTCAGTGTGCTCTCAGAAAGAAGAGTCTGATTCTGTGTTTGCATTTCCGGTGTCCTCCTTGGTAATCATATATTTGTAAAAAAGAGATAATGCTCTGATGTCTGACAGAAGAATATCTGTCAAATAGTCACAACAAAAAATATTATAACGTATTTTCAGAAAAAAGTACAGGCTGCGGCAGGGAAAGTTGACAGATAATATAGAAATATGATAAAAACCAGTATAAGACGAGGTGAAAAAATGGAAGACAAAGAAAAGAAAAAACTGTTGAAAGTTTTGAAAGGCAGCAGGCTGTGCAGAAGGCTTGGTGAAAAAGAAATCAAAAGCCTTCTGAAGCAGAAGGGAACGATAAAGATTTTTTCCAGAGGAGAAAGAATCTTTCAGGAGATGGACCGGCCGGATGCAGTCTATATGCTTCTTGAAGGAAGTGTGTTCATTGCAAAAGAAACCTTTTCCGGAAAAAGGATTCTTCTGACTCAGCTGGAGGAACCTGGCGTATTATTCGGAGAAGTTTATGCTTTTATGGAAAAGGCTTTTTATGATATGTATGTGGAAGCGGCAGAGAAGACGAAGGTGCTGGTCATGGACAGCCGGATTTTTACAGAGCAGGAAGGGGATGACCTTGGCAGAAAACTGAGAGAAAATCTTCTTGAGGTTTTTGCGGAGAAGGCTTACAATATGAACCAGAAGCTTCGAATCCTGGGAAGCGGCAGTCTGCGGGAGAGGATCGTCCGGTTTCTTGTGGAATGTCAGGACAGCAACGGAGAGATTCGTATGAAGCTCTCCAGAGAAGCGATGGCAGATTATCTGAATATTACAAGGCCATCTCTTTCCAGAGAGCTTGGAAAAATGCAGGAAGAAGGGATCATAGAGTTTGGCAGACGTCAGATTCTCGTGAAAGATCAGGAAAAACTGGAATATTATCTCTGAGGTGTAACATATGTTACCGAAATATTCTACAGAACTTTGTATGATATGGCTGTAAATAAGAAAACAGCTACAGAAAATATAAAGTTCAGGGAGAGATAAATGATGATAAGAAAGATCGTTCATATTAATGAAGAGAAATGTAACGGTTGTGGTGCCTGTGCAGCAGCCTGCCATGAGGGCGCGATTGCCATGATTGACGGCAAGGCAAAGCTGATCCGGGATGACTACTGTGACGGACTGGGAGACTGTCTTCCCGCCTGCCCGACAGATGCGATCCGTATCATAGAACGTGAAGCAGCAGATTATGATGCAGACGCCGTGGAAAAAAGGATGAAGCTTAAAAATACAAGGGATTTTGCAGCCAAGGGAACGCCTCACGTGTGTCCCGGAAGCATGGCAAGAAGCCTGAAACAGGAACAGCCGGTTCCCAAAAGAGAGAACCGGGAGAATCCGGCTGCCGGAACAGCATCTGAGAGCTGTCTTGCCCAGTGGCCGGTACAGATTAACCTTGTTCCTGTGAATGCACCATATTTTGAAAATGCACAGCTTCTGATCGCAGCAGATTGTACAGCCTATGCCTATGCAGGTTTTCATGAGAAATTTATGAAAGGCCATGTGACGCTGATCGGATGCCCAAAGCTGGATGAGGGAGATTATGCTGACAAGCTTACGGAGATCATACGGAACAATTCGATTCGCAGTATCCGTGTTGTACGCATGGAAGTTCCCTGTTGCGGAGGCATTGAGAACGCAGTGGTCCGCGCCATGCAAAAAAGCGGGAAGATAATTCCGTGGCAGGTTGTGACGATCGCCTGTGATGGTATGATCAAAGAGGCGCTGTAAGGAAAGGAATAAAAACAGCATGATAGAAGAAACACTGGAGATTTCTTTTGACCAGGTGGAGAAAGAACGGGAAAAATATCTTCTGGTAGATACCCGTGATAAAGTAACAGTTGAATATGGAATGATCCCGGGAGCAGTATCCATTCCGGAGCAGGAGCTTGAGGGACGGATCGATGAGCTGAAAGGGGACAGGATTCCGGTTCTCTATTGTACCAGAGGACTTTTCAGCAAGGAAGCAGCACAGATGTTAAGCGAGCAGGGAATTCCTGCACTGAGCCTTAAGGGCGGCTATACAGGCTGGATCCTGCAGCAGATGCAGAAGGAAATGTCCAATAAAGAGGACAGTGCGGAGGAAAAAAATGAGGCACAGGAACAGCGCCAGAGGGATATTGAACTCAGTATCCGCAAGAAATTCCATAAACAGCTGTTTTCCAGATTTGCCAGAGGAATCAATGATTATGAGCTGGTGAAGCCTGGAGATAAGATCGCAGTCTGTATTTCCGGCGGTAAAGATTCCATGCTGATGGCCAAGCTGTTCCAGGAACTGAAGCGTCACAACAAATTTCCGTTTGAGCTGGTATTTCTCGTGATGGATCCGGGATATAACGAAGCCAACCGTGCACTGATCGAGCACAATGCAAAGATCCTTGGAATTCCGATCACGGTTTTTGAGACAGAGATCTTTGACGCAGTTTACAATGTTGAAAAATCTCCGTGCTATCTCTGTGCGAGAATGCGAAGAGGCTATCTCTACAGCAAAGCAAAAGAGCTGGGCTGCAATAAGATCGCACTGGGACATCATTACGATGATGTGATCGAGACGATCCTTATGGGAATGCTTTACGGTGCACAGGTACAGACCATGATGCCGAAGCTTCACAGTACAAACTTTGAGGGAATGCAGCTGATCCGCCCGATGTATCTGATCCGCGAGGCAGATATCAAGCACTGGAGAGATTACAATGATCTTCATTTTATCCAGTGTGCATGCAAATTTACAGATACATGTACCACCTGCCGTACAGACGGGACCAGTGTTTCCAAACGTATGGAGATCAAGAATCTGATCGCAGAGCTTAAAAAAGTAAACCCACATATTGAGAGCAACATTTTCCGAAGTGTGGAGAATGTCAATCTTCATACGGTAATCGCATATAAGAAGGATGGCGTAAAACATTCATTCCTGGAAGGGTATGATGACTGAGAATCTTAATGCTGTTCTCTGAATTTCTCACGTTGTCTGGTAAGATCATAATATTCAGATGAAACGATGCCTCTGCCGGAAAGAGCCTTGTAGGTTTTTTCCTGTGCAGGGGTCATTTCCATTCCGATAGTAGAATTCACATCTGTCAGTACACAGCCTGTTTTTTCCACAAGCCAGAAGAGAGCGGAATCATCCTCCGGGATCATTTTCCAGATCTCATGTTCTGTATATGGTAAAAGAGCCATAAGAGTTTTCAGATGTCCGTCAGTAATAAGGCGGTAATCTCCGTCCGGCATGATGATGCCGTCTGCATACAGCTCTTTTTTTTCTTCCATTTTTTTAAGAAGTTCTTCTGTAAGTTTCATGATATGCTCCTTGAAACAAATTTTAAAATTCATCCGGTGCAGAGCTATGTAACTTTGTACCAGATAACTGCTTTGCAGTTTGCCGGTTAAAAATATAACGATCAGCGCATATATTGTATGTAGCGGAAGAAGAATTGTCAAGAGGGTGAAATATTTTTTGATTATTTTACCAGGATTTATAAAGAAAATCTGAAGATTCCAAAGAGATTATCTGTCTGTAAAATTTATGTAAAGTTTATCGTAAAATATCTATAAATGTGATATAATATGAATATTCAAAAAATTCAGGAAGGACGATGCAGATGTTAAAAAACTGGAACCCGGAACTGATTCCGGAAAAAGAAGATATCAAGGAACGGCTTGTTACTGCAAGGACGAAACTGTATGAACTTCAGATGGCACTGAAGGAGCATAAGATTCCGGTGATCGTGCTGTTTGAAGGCTGGGGTGCCTCCGGAAAAGGCAGCACCATAAGTAAGGTGATCAAGAACATTGATCCCCGTTTTTTCAAAGTTGCGACTATGTCTGCGCCTACAGAAGAAGATTTGCGAAGACCATTTCTTTACCGGTATTTTAAGGAAATTCCGGAGGCAGGCAAGTTCACATTTCTGGATTCCGGATGGATGGACCAGACCTGCCGTGACCGAATGGACAAAAATCTGAAAGGCGAGATTTACGTAAAGCGTATCGACAGTATCCGGAGATTTGAGCGGCAGCTCACAGATAATGGCTATGTCCTTCTGAAATTCTTTATGCAGATCGACCGTAAGGAACAGGAGAAACGTATGGGCGTTCTTCTGGAGAGCAAGGATACCTGCTGGAGGATCAATGACTATGATCTCTGGCAGAACGATCATTATAAGAAATGCCGGAAGGTTTTTGATCAGTATATGCGTGATACCAATACATCTTCGGCACCGTGGTATATCATAGATGCCAGCGACCGGAAATGGGCAGAGCTTCAGGTGCTGGAGACGATGATCAGCAATATTGAGATTGCCATGGAGAACAGCAAGCATTCGGTTCCAATCCTGCAGAATGTTTTTCCGATGGTGGAGATGCCAAAACTTGATGAGATTCCACTGGACGGAAAAGAAGTGGATGATGAGCAGTATAAAACAGAACTCAAGGAACTCCAGGCGAAGCTTGGAAGTCTTCACAACCGTCTGTACAGGAAGAGAGTACCTGTGATCATTACCTATGAAGGATGGGATGCAGCAGGAAAAGGCGGCAACATCAAACGTATTGCCGAAGCACTGGATCCCCGTGGCTTTGAGGTGCATCCGATTGCAAGCCCGGAACCTCATGAGAAGGCAAGACATTATCTGTGGCGATTCTGGACAAGACTTCCCAAGGATGGACATATCGCTATTTTTGACAGAACCTGGTATGGAAGAGTTATGGTGGAACGCCTGGAAGGATTCTGCAGTGAGAATGACTGGAGACGTGCTTACAATGAGATCAATGAATTTGAGAAGGAGCTTTCTGACTGGGGAGCTGTGATCGTGAAATTTTGGGTGCAGATAGACAAGGATACACAGCTTGCCAGATTCAATGACAGGCAGAACAATCCGGAGAAGCGCTGGAAGATCACAGACGAGGACTGGAGAAACCGTGAGAAATGGGATCAGTATGAGGGAGCAGTGGATGAGATGCTTCAGAAGACGAGCACAACCTATGCACCGTGGCATATCCTGGAATCTGTAGATAAGAAATATGCAAGACTGAAAGCACTTCGGATCGTGATTGATGAGATTGAAAAAGCACTGAAATAATATAATCATATGTATGACGGCAGACTGTAAAATGATATCCGTGCCATAAACGAATGGAAAGCTGCGGAATCATGCAGTCTGCCGTAATATTTTTCCGGCAAACGAAAGCTGTAAAAACCAAAGCTGTAAGAAAAACGGGAAACAGGAGTTAATTACGCAGGTAATTCCGCATGCTTCGAAGAGCATTTTTTTCCAGGCGGCTGACCTGGGCCTGGGAAATACCGATCTCATCGGCAACCTCCATCTGGGTTTTTCCTTCGTAGAAGCGGAGTTCAATGATATGGCGTTCCCGCTGTCCAAGACGGTTCATGGCATCTCTCAGGGAAATACCTTCGACCCAGTTTTCTTCTTTGTTTTTTCGGTCACTGATCTGATCCATTACATAAAGAGTATCCCCGCCTTCGGAATATACAGGCTCAAAAAGGCTGACAGGACTCTGGATCGCATCCATTGCATAGACGATCATCTCTTTGTCAATGCCGATTTCATCTGCGATCTCGGCGATGGTTGGTTCCTTTAAGTGCTGTCGCATATAATTTTCCCTAGTGTAAATGGTTTTGTAGGCGATATCCCGCAGAGAACGGCTGACTCGTATGCTGTTGTTATCCCGGAGATAGCGACGGATCTCGCCGATAATCATGGGAACAGCATAGGTTGAAAATTTTACCTGAAGGGTAGTGTCGAAATTGTCGATTGCTTTGATCAGGCCGATACAGCCGATCTGAAAAAGGTCATCTGGGTTTTCGTTGCTGTTCTGGAAACGCCGGATCACGCTTAAAACAAGCCGCAGATTACCTTTGATGTACAATTCTCTGGCTTTCTCATCGCCAGCTTTGATTTTTTTGAAGAGTTCCTCTTTTTCCTCCTGATTCAGAACAGGAAGAGTTGAGGTATTTACTCCGCATATTTCCACTTTATTCAGTGCCATCTTAGAATCCTCCTTGTCTTGTCGGTACATTAAGATGATTCTCAGAGGGCGGATGAAATATACTTTTCCGGTGAAAATAATAAAAATAATAGACCTTGACAAATGGTGGATTTTTATTCTCCGGGGAGATGTTTTTCGCTCCGGAAATCTACAAGAATGATATCTTCTCCGATCTGACGGATACAGTCCCAGGGAATGATACATTCGCCTCCTTTGGAAAAACACCAGCAGAATTTTCCGGGCTCAGGCATGACCAGAGCTTTCAGACGGGATGTTTCGCAGCAGAATTCCACATCTATGGGACAGCCAAGGCTTCTGCAGGTGTGGATATTGATCACTTCTTTCTGTTTCAGTTCGCAGATACGCATAAATTCATCACCTGATATGATTTTATGGAAAATCTGTAAAATTTATGCAAGTCCAATTATTGACACATTATATGCAAATATTTTATAATAAAAATAAATATTGATCCGGAAAGGGGAGAGTTTTGTGAGATGTCCGTTCTGTAACCAGGATAATACAAGAGTTGTGGATTCCAGACCTGTGGAGGATACCAATTCTATCCGCCGCCGCCGTCTCTGCGATGCCTGCGGGAAGAGATTTACAACCTATGAGAAAGTGGAGACGATTCCGCTGACTGTGATCAAGAAGGATCAGAATCGTGAGAGCTATAAGAGATCCAAGATTCAGGATGGTGTTCTGCGTGCGTGCTATAAACGCCCCATTCCCATTGAGCGAGTAGAGGAGATGATCGATTCCATAGAGGGAGATATCTTCCGCTCAGAGGATCGTGAGATCAGCAGTACCAAGATCGGAGAGATCGTCATGGAACATCTGAAAG
Organism: Blautia aquisgranensis; assembly: GCF_040096615.1. Lineage (NCBI taxonomy): Bacteria > Bacillati > Bacillota > Clostridia > Lachnospirales > Lachnospiraceae > Blautia > Blautia aquisgranensis. Next base: position 355,763 of record NZ_JBBMEJ010000001.1, on the reverse strand, counting down.
ATCTGGATGCAGTAGCTTATGTGCGCTTTGCATCGGTTTACAGGGAATTTAAAGATGTCAGCACTTTTATGGATGAACTGAAGAAACTGATAAACTGATGTTGCTCTCAGACATTTATATTTGCAGAGAAGCTGCAAGATGATCGTGAATAATATATAGAAGAAAGAGAACTGGCTGTCCTTTGCGACGGCTGGTTTTTTTGTTATGGAAAATTGTTCTGCAATGTTTCAAAGAAATAAAAAACCGGATCGCAGGGAAAAACCTCTGCGGTCCGGTTATATGATCTCACGTTAAAGAGTCAGGAAACTTGAAATTAAACAATGCCCTGAGCTTTCATAGCATCGACAACTTTTTCGAAGCCGGCGATGTTAGCACCTACAACATAGTTGTCTTCCATGCCGTAACGTTTAGCAGCGTCATCAGCTTTGTGGAAGATGTCGATCATGATGTTGTGAAGTTTCTCATCAACTTCTTCTCTTGTCCAGGAAAGTCTCATGGAGTTCTGGCTCATCTCAAGTGCGGATGTAGCAACACCGCCAGCGTTTGCGGCTTTGCCAGGCATGAAGAGAACGCCGTTCTCCTGAAGGTATGTTGTTGCATCAAGAGTAGTAGGCATGTTAGCACCCTCAACTACATACTTGCAGCCGTTTGCAACAAGTGTTTTAGCTCCGTCAAGGCCAAGCTCGTTCTGCGTAGCGCATGGAAGATAGATATCACACTTGATGTTCCAGATGCCAAGTCCCTCTGTGTAAGTAGCACCCTCAACACGGTCAGCGTACTCTTTGATACGTCCACGTTTAACTTCTTTAATGTCTTTTACTACGTCAAGGTTGATTCCGTTCGGATCATAGATATATCCGTTTGAGTCGTTCATTGCAACAACTTTGGCACCAAGCTGTGTAGCTTTTTCAACAGCGTAGATAGCTACGTTACCGGAACCTGTTACAACGATTGTTTTTCCTTCTACGGAATCATTGTGAGCCTTAGCAATCTCGTTGAGCATGTATACAACACCGTAACCGGTAGCCTCTGTACGGATCAGAGAACCGCCGAAGGAGAGACCTTTACCTGTGAGTACACCCTCATAGAGTCCGCGGATTCTCTTGTACTGTCCGAAGAGATATCCGATCTCACGTCCGCCAACACCGATATCACCAGCCGGTACATCTGTGTCTGCACCGATATATTTGCAAAGCTCTGTCATAAAGCTCTGGCAGAATGCCATAACCTCTCTGTCAGATTTACCTTTAGGATCGAAGTTGGAACCACCTTTTCCGCCGCCGATCGGAAGGCCTGTAAGAGAGTTTTTAAAGGTCTGCTCAAAACCAAGGAATTTCAGGATACCCTGATTTACAGAAGGATGGAATCTTAAGCCGCCCTTGTATGGTCCGATCGCACTGTTGAACTGAACACGATATCCCTTGTTAACCTGTACAGTTCCGTTATCATCGATCCACGGTACTTTGAAGGAGATAATCCTCTCTGGCTCTACAAGACGCTCAAGGATGGAAAGTTTACGATACTCTTCCTCATTTTTGTCAATTACGACTTTAAGGGAATCGAGAACTTCCTTAACTGCCTGATGGAATTCTGGCTCGCCAGGATTCTGTGCTACAACTCTTTCATAAACTTCTTCTGTGTAAGACATTGTTGTTTCCTCCTCATCACATATTAAATTGCGTTGAAAACTAAATTCGAGTGCTATTATACATTAACATGCTAAAAAAGGGAAGTGCTAAAATAAAATTTTTTAAATTTTTATTTCTTGCGTTGAGGGAGCAAATGTGAGAAGATATAGAAATAAATATTTTTTGACTATGAACACAAAAAGTTAAAATAATAGTGAAAATAGGTAAAGGAGTGGTTTTTATGAGAACATTCGGGAAATCATCAAAGCTTGACAACGTACTGTATGACGTGCGAGGACCGGTTGTAGATGAGGCGGCCAGAATGGAAGAGGACGGAATGGAGATCCTGAAGCTTAATATAGGTAATCCGTATCCTTTTGGATTTTCTGCACCGCAGGAAGTCATTCTTGATATGCTGAGCAATGTACGTACGTCCCAGGGATATTCTGATTCCAAGGGTATTTTTTCCGCAAGGAAGGCGATCATGCAGTATGCACAGCTTCGCGGGATCCCGGGAGTTACCATTAATGATATTTATACAGGAAATGGTGTCAGTGAGCTGATCAACCTTTGTATGCAGGCACTGCTTGATAACGGGGATGAGATCCTGATCCCGGCGCCCGATTATCCGTTGTGGACAGCTACTGCAACACTGGCAGGCGGAAATGTAGTTCATTATATCTGTGATGAACAGTCTGACTGGTATCCGGATATTGAGGATATCAAGAGCAAGATCACACCAAGGACCAAGGCGATCGTTATCATTAACCCGAATAATCCTACAGGTGCAGTATATCCGAAGGAGATCCTGGAGCAGATCGCAGATATTGCAAGAGAACATGAACTGATCATCTTTTCTGATGAGATCTATGACCGTCTTGTTATGGATGGATATAAACATACATCTATTGCATCTCTTGCACCGGATGTATTCTGTGTTACTTTTTCCGGACTGTCCAAGTCCCATATGATTGCGGGATTCCGTATCGGCTGGATGATCTTAAGTGGTGCAAAGAATAAGGCAAAAGGTTATATTGAGGGAATCAACATGCTTTCTTCCATGCGTCTGTGTTCCAATGTTCCGGCACAGTCTATCGTACAGACTGCACTGGGTGGATATCAGAGCGTCAATGAATATATCCAGCCGGGCGGACGTGTGTATGAGCAGAGAGATTTTATTTATAAGGCTCTTAATGATATTCCGGGAATTTCAGCAGTGAAGCCACGTGCGGCATTCTATATCTTCCCGAAGATCGATACAGAAAAATTCAATATCTTCAATGATGAACAGTTTGCACTGGATTTCCTGCATGATAAACAGGTTCTTATCGTTCCGGGAAAAGGATTCAACTGGCATCAGCCGGATCATTTCCGTATTGTATATCTGCCGGATATCCGCCAGCTGGATAAAGCCATGAAAAAGATGAAAGAGTTCTTTGCTACATATAAGCAGAGGTGATCATCAATAGAATTTTCATCATAGACCAATAGCGAAAAAAATGTTATAATCATTTATGAAATATCCCGGCCGGTTATGCCGGGATATGTGGAATAAGACCAGAAATGCTGCCATTCATGTCCATGGAGTGAACAGCAGCATAAGAATTGCTTGAGAGGGGAATGAGGAGGGACCGCTATCGAACAGCAATAAACAGAAAGCGAAAGGGGAATTTATTAATGAGCAGATTTAACATGAAAGTGACACCTGAGATTGAGAAACTGACCCAGATCTGTCTGGAGAATGATAAACTGGATTTATCCCTTTATGGTAAATATGATGTCAAACGAGGCCTGCGTGACCTTAATGGAAAGGGCGTTCTTGCGGGACTGACCCAGATCTCCAATGTACAGGCTACGAAGATCGTAGACGGAAAGGAAGTTCCCTGTGCGGGCAAGCTTTCCTACAGAGGATATGATATCAAGGATCTGACCAGGGGATTTATCAATGACAGACGGTTCGGTTTCGAAGAAGTGACTTATCTGCTTCTTTTCGGCAAGCTGCCAAACCAGGAAGAACTGAATGAGTTTTCCGGTATTCTGGCCGATCAGAGGACATTGCCGAGAAATTTTGTGAGAGATGTCATTATGAAAGCACCGTCCAGGGATATTATGAATGCTTTGTCCAGAAGTGTCCTTACACTTTATTCTTATGATAAGGATCCGGACAATATCCAGCTTGATAATGTGCTTCGTCAGTGCATTAATCTTATCAGTGTTTTCCCACTGTTATCTGTTTATGCTTATCAGGCCTACAACCATTATGAGAAGGGCAAAAGCCTTTATATCCATCAGCCTAAGAGAGAGCTTTCCACAGCAGAGAATATCCTGCGCCTTTTAAGACCGGATAAGAAGTATACGGCTCTGGAAGCGGAGATCCTTGATATTGCCCTGATCCTTCATATGGAGCATGGCGGTGGTAACAACTCTACCTTTACCACTCACGTAGTTTCTTCCTCCGGAACAGATACGTATTCAGCGATCGCAGCAGCACTTGGTTCCCTGAAAGGACCGAAGCATGGTGGTGCCAATATCAAGGTAGTGAAGATGTTCAATGATATGCGAAAACATGTGCATGACTACAGTGATGAGGATGAGGTGCGTACATACCTCAGGAAGCTTTTGCACAAGGAAGCTTTTGACAAAAGGGGCCTTATCTATGGTATGGGACATGCGATCTATTCTGTTTCCGACCCACGTGCGGAAGTATTTAAAGGCTATGTAGAGCAGCTTGCCAGAGAGAAGGGCAGGATGAAGGATTATCAGCTGTATGAAGCAGTGGAGCGTCTTGCACCACAGGTTATCGCAGAAGAGCGCAAGATCTACAAGGGTGTCAGTGCCAATGTGGACTTTTACAGCGGCTTTGTTTACAGCATGCTGGATCTGCCGCTGGAGCTGTATACGCCGATGTTTGCGATTGCACGTATTGTCGGCTGGAGCGCCCACCGTATGGAGGAGCTGATCAATGTAGACAAGATCATCCGTCCGGCTTACAAGAATGTACTTCCGGAGGCAGAATACATTCCTCTTGCAGATCGGTAAGAAAGGTAAAAGACAATGACAGAAAACAACGAGACAGCACTGGTACTGGAAGGCGGCGGAAACCGTGGTGTTTTTACTGCAGGAGTACTGGATTATCTTATGGAACAGAAGGTGAAGCTTCCATATGTAGTGGGAGTGTCTGCTGGTGCCTGTAATGCTATGGACTATGTTTCCGGTCAGATCGGGCGGACCAGACGCTGCATGATCGTCGAGAATAAGGAATACCGTTATATCAGCCTTAAGAACGTGGTGGATAACCGAAGCCTGTTTGATATGGATATGATCTTTGACAGGTATCCAAATGAGATCTTTCCGTTTGATTTTGAAGAGTATTTTCGTTCAGATATTGAATGTGAGATGGTCGTAACGAACTGTCTTACCGGAGAGGCGGAATATCTTTCTGAGAATCAGGACAGAAAGCGGCTTATGGATATCTGCAGAGCATCCAGCAGTATTCCGGGAATGAGTCCGATGGTGATGATAGACGGCAATCCATGCCTGGATGGCGGGTCAGCGGATTCCATACCATTGATCCATGCCATGAAAAAAGGACACCGTAAAAACGTGGTAATCCTCACCAGAAACCAGGGTTACCGCAAAAAGAAACCAGGAAAGAGCAAAGCGGTCTATGTGGCTGCTTTCAAGAAATATCCGAATCTTCTCAACACGTTGCTCAATCGCTACCAGGTTTATAATAAAACACTGGATCTGATCGAAAAATGGGAAAAGGAAGGTCATATCTTTGTGATCCGTCCGGAGATTGAGACGGTGTCCCGTACGGAACAGAATGTGGAAGCCCTGAAAGGCTTTTATAATCATGGCTATGAAGTAATGAAAGATCATCTGGGTGAGCTTTATGATTACCTGGAGAAAGAAAACTGAGGTGGAATAGATGTTCAGAAGTTTTTTTCCGGATGAATATCTGGATTCTGCATATGTGATCGATTATGAGAAGCTTTACAGAGAAGGATACCGGGGGCTTCTTTTTGATATCGACAATACCATAGTACCCCATGGAGCACCAGCGGATGAGCGGGCGAAGGCATTATTTAAGAGACTCCGTGAGATAGGCTTTCATTATTGCTTTGTATCCAATAATCAGAAGCCACGCGTGGAGTCGTTTGCCCGTGCTGTGGAGGGAGAATTTATAGAAAATGCCCATAAACCGGCTGTGAAGAACTACAGAAAGGCCTGTCAGGTGATCGGAACAGATCTGGACAGAACGATTTTTGTAGGAGATCAGCTGTTTACGGATATTTATGGAGCGAAACGGGCCGGGATCCGGACGATCCTTGTGAAACCGATTCATCCAAAAGAAGAGATCCAGATCGTGCTGAAGCGCTATCTGGAAAAAATAGTATTACATTTTTACCGAAAAGAGGAGGGGAAGAATTCATGAACCATATTGTAATTATCGGCTTTATGGGTTCAGGAAAGACACGAGTAGGAAAGCGGCTGGCGAAGGACCTAGGGCTTCCGTTTATTGACGTGGACAGACTGATCGTGAAAAAAATGAACATGTCGGTAAAGGAGGTATTTGAACGTTTCGGAGAACCATTTTACCGTGCACTTGAGACAATGGCAGTGAAAGAGCTGTCTACAGACAGTGAGCGTAAGGTGATCTCCGTAAGTGCGGGACTGCCTCTTCAGGAGCAGAACCAGAAGTATCTCCAGAATATGGGAACCATCATCTATCTGAAAGGATCAGCGGCAACACTGATCAAACGACTGGAAGGAAGCAACAATCCAACACTGGAAGGTGCTGAAAACAAAGAGGACAAGATCAAGAAGCTGCTCAAGCAGAGAGATCCTGTTTATGAGAAGTTTGCAGACATCAAGGTGGTTACAGGAGTGAAGCCTTTTGATGAGCTTATTGCTGAAATTGAAGAAAAATTAGAGTCATAAGCAAAAAAACAGTTGAAAAATGACAAAAGGTATTATAGAATAATTCATAGCGAAAAGAAGCGCATATATTTAAGGAGGAAATATTTATGATTTCAGCAGGTGATTTCAAAAATGGTATCACACTTGAAATTGATGGAAACGTATGTCAGATCGTTGAATTCCAGCATGTAAAACCAGGAAAAGGCGCAGCCTTTGTAAGAACAAAATACAAAAACATCATCACAGGATCTGTAGTGGAGAAATCTTTCCGTCCTACAGAGAAGTTCCCGGCAGCACGTATTGAGCGTGTAGATATGCAGTATCTGTATCAGGATGGTGGTTTATACTACTTCATGAACACAGAGACATATGACCAGGTTGGCCTTACAGAGGAGCAGGTTGGCGATTCTCTGAAATTCGTTAAGGATAACGAGATGGTTAAGGTTTGCTCTCATAACGGCGAGGTATTCGCTATCGAGCCACCTCTTTTTGTTGAGCTTGAGGTTATTGAGACAGAGCCAGGATTCGCTGGAAATACAGCACAGGGTGCTACCAAACCGGCAACTGTTGAGACAGGTGCACAGGTTCAGGTTCCGCTGTTCGTAAACCAGGGAGACAAGCTGAAGATCGATACAAGAACCGGAGAGTATCTCTCCAGGGTATAATTGAATATCCACTAGAGATAAAACTAGGAAGAATGGGATCCACCATACAGGTGGGTCCTTTTTTATGCCAAAATCTCAAAAAAATCCATATCAGAGACATCTTTTTTCCATATGGAATGTACAGGATCTGTGCTATCATAAAATAAAAAATGTTGGGGAGAAAAAATGGAGAGTTTATGGTATGAAAAACCGGCAGAAAACTGGATCGAAGCATTGCCTCTTGGAAATGGAAGATTAGGAGCAATGATATCCGGAGCACCTTTTTGCGGACATATTCAGATGAATGAAGAGAGCATGGTTTATGGAGGTCCACTTGACCGTATCAATTCAGATGCGAAAAAATATTTTCCAAAGATCCGGGAACTGGTGTTGGAGGGGAAAATCCAGGAAGCGCAGCAATTGGAGCTTTTGGCGTTGTCCGGAACTCCGCAGAGTGAACGACCGTATCAGACCATGTGTGATGTGAATTACCGAATTGACCATGAAGAGGGAGAGATACAGTCTTACCGAAGACAGCTGGATCTGGAAAAAGGTGTGGCAGAGACCAGCTTTTTGCATAATGGAGCGAAATATCGGATGCGCGCTCTGATATCTGAGAAGGAGGATCTGCTGGTTGCGGAATTTCAGACAGACCGGGAAGATGGCCTTTGTATGTCTGTTCATATCACACGAGGACGATTCTATAACTGCGCGGAAAAAGCAGGGGAGGACAGTATCTACATTGACGGCGATCTTGGAAAAGGTGGAAGTGAATTCTGTATTCAGGCGCGTGCTGTTGTTGAGAATGGAAAGGTTGAGACGATCGGAGAGCATCTGGTGATACGAAATGCTTCCAGGGTGATCTTTTACATAAACGGTGTGACTACATTTCCGTATCGGAAAAAGAAAATCTCAGATCCGGCACAATATCTGAAAAAACAGCTGTCTGCTTATAGTGCTAAGGATTTTGACAAGATACTGGTGGATCATGAAAAATCGCACAGTGAGATTTTTGACCGATCTGTTCTGAAGCTTTCCTGCGATCCGAAGCTGGAGCAGCTGACTACAGATCAGCGTCTGCAGAGAATTCACCAAGGAAAAAAAGATCCGGGGTTTGCTGCTTTGTATTACGAATATGGAAGATATCTGCTTATGGCAAGCAGCCGCCCGGGCGGGCTTCCGGCGAATCTGCAGGGAATTTGGTGCGAAAAGCTGGAACCGATCTGGGATTCCAAATATACCATCAATATCAATACGGAGATGAATTACTGGCCTGCAGAGATCTGTAATCTTTCCATGTGTCATGAACCCCTTTTTGATCTGCTGGAGCGTATGGTAGAAAATGGGAAAAAGACGGCACAGAAGATGTATGGATGCAGGGGATTTGTGGCACACCATAACACGGATATCTGGGCAGATACAGCTCCTCAGGATCTGGCGATTGCAGCGTCCTACTGGGTGATGGGCGGCGCATGGATCGCCACACACATCTGGAAACATTATCGCTACACAATGGATACAGAGTTTCTTAAATGTATGATGCCTGTGCTGGAAGAGTGTGTGCTGTTTTTTAAGGATTTTATGATCGAGGATCAGGGAGAATTGATCGTGTGTCCTTCTGTTTCACCGGAAAATACGTATTATCAGGCGGATGGAACCGTGGGAAGTGCATGTGCAGGATGCACGATGGATACGGGAATTTTAAGAGATATTTTTTATGCCTATTTGGAAGGTAACCGCATTCTTGGAAAAAAAGGAGATCTGGAAGAGTGGGTACGGGAGATTTCCCGGAAGCTTCCTTCTTACAGGATCGGAAAATATGGACAGCTTCTGGAATGGAGGGAAGATTATGAGGAATGGGAACCTGGACACCGGCACTTTTCACACCTGTATCCATTGTTTCCGTCAAATCAGATCAATGAGTATGAAACACCGGAGCTTGTAAAAGCGTGTGAAAGATCGCTGGAGAGACGTATGGAAGCCGGTGGAGGACATACAGGCTGGAGCTGTGCATGGCTGCTCAATCTTTATGCAAGACTGCAGGAAGGAGATAAAGCTGAAAAATATATCTATTATCTTCTTGACAAGCTGACAGCACCGAATCTTTTTGATCTGCATCCGCCGCTGGAGAGGATATCCGGAATTCCGTGGGTATTCCAGATTGACGGAAATTTTGGCGGCACATGTGGAATAGCATAGATGCTATTACAAAGCCATCTGGATGAGATATTTCTGCTGCCTGCGCTACCTGTAAACTGGAGTGAGGGAAGTGTTACAGGGCTTTGTGCAGAGGGAGGATTTGAACTGGATTTGGAATGGAAGAACGGAAAGCTTGTGAAAGGGCGTATTCTTTCAAAGCATGGCGGGAAAGCAGTTCTGCGCTGTTCGCAGGGGCTGAAATTTTTCCGGGATGATGAACTGATAACGGCACGAAAAGATGAAAAAGGACGATATATTCTGGAAACAGAAAAGGGCTGTACCTATCAGATTTTTTGCAAAATTCCTTGACACAAAAAATCATTCTGGTATAATTAAATCCAGTCAAAAAATAACTGACTTGTTAAAGTTCGTCTGTCCACCAGAAGCGACCAATGAAAATTCGGTTGCAGGAAGTCTTATTTTCAGGGCTTGTACTGGTTTCGACGGGGGCTTTGAAGTTAGGGAAGCCATCCGCAGACTCCTGGACTGCGTACCAACCGGGAACCTAAATATAAACGCAGACGAAAAGTTAGCGTTAGCAGCCTAAGCTGCTCGTCAGCCCCGTTGCACTCACACGTCGGGAACCTGGCGTCGACCATGTGAGAAACCTTGCCGGGTAAGCTTTGCCCCGGTAGATGTATCATGAAGCTACTGAAGTGGTAAGCCTGTCGGTGGGCGTGCTGCCGAGGGAATGTTAAAACAGCGACTGTGATGGGAGATGCCTTAAGGGATAGGCTTTCGGACAGGGGTTCGATTCCCCTCAGGTCCATTTATGGAACGTCCCGGAAAGACAGCATTTATGCGGCTTTCCGGGAATTTTTTTTACTTTCACAACTTTTTCGCAGAAAGAGAAAGCGATGGTGATAAAATGAAAAAATCTCTGCTTAAGAAACAGAAGCAGAAATCAAGGTCCGATTATTACGATTATAATCTTGTTGCTGTCATTGTATTGCTGGTATGTTTTGGCCTAGTCATGCTTTACAGTACCAGTTCCTATATGGCAGAGATAAATTACGGCAACGATATGTTTTATTTCAAAAAACAGGCATTGATCAGTGCAGCCTGTCTGATTGGTGCACTGGTTCTTTCAAAAATAGTAGATTATCATATTCTTCTGCCGTTTACGACAGCTATGTATGTGGCGTCTCTGATTCTTATGGGGCTGGTACGTACCCCTTTGGGACATTCTTCCCATGGTGCGACCAGATGGCTCTACATCGGCCCAATTAACTTTCAGCCGGCAGAAGTAGCCAAGATCGCAGTGATCATCATGATGGCCTACATGATCGGAAAAATGGGCCGTAAGGTCAAAACCTTAAAGAGCTGCATGATCCTGGGACTTCCTGGGGCAGGCCTTGCACTGGCGGCTTATGTGCTTACCGATAACTTAAGTACAGCCATGATCATCCTTGGAATCACAGTAGGAATGATCTTTGTGGCACATCCGGATATGCGTCCGTTTATTATCATGGTAGTGGTAGGAGTAGCTTTGATTGTAGTAGCTGTGCTTTTTATTGCTGCAACAACGACAACAAAGGACAGCAGCAGTTTCCGTATCACGCGAATTTTGGTATGGCTCCAGCCGGAGAAGTATTCCGATGAGGGCGGATATCAGACTCTGCAGGCACTGTATGCCATCGGTTCCGGAGGGCTTTTCGGCAGAGGACTTGGAAACAGTATCCAGAAGCTTGGAAGCGTGCCGGAGGCACAGAATGATATGATCTTTTCTATCATCTGTGAGGAACTTGGAATCTTCGGAGGGATTTTTGTTCTGATCTTATTTGGATATCTTCTGTACAGACTGTTTTTTATTGCACAGAATGCACCGGATCTGTTTGGCTCACTGATCGTTACGGGAATCTTTATACATATTGCCCTGCAGGTGATTTTAAACATTGCTGTTGTACTGAATCTGATGCCCAACACAGGTGTTACTTTGCCCTTTATCAGTTACGGGGGAACATCTATTGTGTTCCTGATGCTGGAGATGGCAATTGCCCTCAGTGTGGCCCGTCAGATAAAATTTCAAGAGTAAAATAGTTTTAAAATCAAAATATTTTTGCTATATAGCCATTTTTTGGGAAAATCCTCTTGACAACTGTTTTTGCAGACTATATACTTTGCTCAAAAAGAGGAAACAGATTCGTTCTGTAATGATGATTAAAGGAGAAAATACGATATGTTAGAAAGAATGAAAGAACTGCTTGCAGAGCAGTTAAACTGTGAGGCATCTACAATTACACCGGAGACATCTTTTAAAGATGATCTTGGAGCTGACTCCCTCGATCTGTTTGAGCTGGTTATGGCTCTTGAGGATGAGTACAATGTTGAGATTCCGGCAGAGGAGCTTACAGATCTGAATACTGTCGGAGATGTGATCGAGTACCTTAAGAATAAAGGAATTGAAGCATAAGAGGAATGATACGGGATCCTCTGGGACGGTGATGTCTCAGGGGATCTTTTTTGCATTATGGCTATTAGGGATTTTCTATGGACATTTTGAAGGATTTAGGTATATAATAGCATCTATAATGAGAATCAACAAAAACGAGGAGAAAAGAAATGACAAAGATCAGAACAAGATTTGCACCGAGCCCTACAGGAAGAATGCATGTGGGTAACTTAAGAACAGCTCTTTACGCTTATTTGATCGCGAAACATGAAGGCGGAGATTTCATCCTCCGTATTGAAGATACAGACCAGGAACGTTACGTTGAGGGAGCTGTAGATATCATCTACCGTACTCTTGAGAAGACAGGACTTCTTCATGATGAGGGTCCGGACAAGGACGGAGGCGTCGGTCCTTATGTACAGAGTGAGCGTCAGGCGTCCGGTATGTATCTGAAATATGCGAAACAGCTGATCGAGCAGGGGGATGCATATTACTGTTTCTGTGGAAAGGAAGAGCTGGAGAGCATGAAGCGTACTGTTGCAGGCAAGGAGATTTCTATCTACGATAAGAGATGTCTGAATCTTTCCAAGGAAGAGGTTCAGCGCCGTCTGGATGCAGGAGAGCCGCATGTTATCCGTTTCAATATGCCAACAGAGGGAACTACTACATTCCATGATGTGATCTACGGAGATATCACAGTCAATAATGAGGAGATGGAGGATCTGATCCTGATTAAATCCGACGGATATCCGACTTATAATTTTGCAAATGTTATTGATGACCATCTTATGGGAATCACGCATGTAGTAAGAGGAAACGAGTATCTTTCCTCCGCACCGAAATACAACCGTATTTATGAGGCATTTGGATGGGATATTCCGGTTTATGTTCACTGTCCGCTGATCACAGACGAGACACATCAGAAGCTTTCCAAGAGATGTGGACATTCCTCCTATGAGGATCTGATCGATCAGGGATTTGTTTCCGAGGCAGTGATCAATTATGTTGCACTCCTTGGATGGAGCCCGGCAGATAACCGTGAGATCTTTACGCTTCCGGAGCTTGTGGAGGCATTTGATTATCATCATATCAATAAATCACCGGCAGTTTTTGATATTGCCAAACTGAAATGGATGAACGGTGAGTACATCAAGAAGATGGATCCGGAAGCTTTCTATGAGAGAGCACTTCCGTATCTGAAGGAAGCCCTCACAAAAGACTTCAATCTTAAAAAAATCGCAGGAATGGTTCAGACAAGAATCGAGGTATTTCCGGAGATTCCGGCTCTCGTAGATTTCTTTGAGGCAGTTCCGGAGTATGACAGTGCAATGTACTGCCACAAAAAAATGAAAACAACAGAGGAGACTTCTCTTGCAGTACTGAAGGAAGTACTTCCGGTGCTTGAGGCACAGGAGGATTACACCAATGATCCACTGTATGCTTCTTTAAGTGTGTTTGTGAAAGAGCATGGCTATAAGAACGGATATGTAATGTGGCCGCTTAGAACCGCTGTGTCCGGCAAGCAGATGACACCGGCCGGTGCTACAGAGATCATGGAGATTATCGGCAAGGAAGAGACACTGAAACGTGTTCATGCAGCAATCGAAAAGCTTGAAAAATAATTCAGACATGAAACGAAATCCATCTCAAAAAAGGGCGATCGCCCACCTGTCAGGGCCTATGATGGTTCTGGCAGGCCCCGGTTCGGGGAAAACCTCCGTCATTGTAGAGAGAACAGCACATATGATACAGGAGGGGAAGATACCGGCTTCCTCTGTTCTTGTTGTGACTTTTTCCAGAGCTGCAGCAGTAGAAATGAAAGAACGGTTTCTGAAATTTACCGGTGTTCAGAGAACCGGTGTAACTTTTGGAACCTTTCACGGAGTATTTTATGGAATCCTGAAACAGGCTTATGGTCTGGATGGAGGAAATATTCTCTCGGAAGAAGAGAAATATGCGATTCTCAGGGAACTGGTCGTAAGCTGTGCTGCGGAACAGCCCCAGGAAGGGGATTTTGTGGAGGATGTGGCAAAGGAGATCAGCGTTGTAAAAGGTGGAAGGATCGCCCTGGAGCATTATTATTCCTCCTGCTGCCCGGATGAAGTGTTCCGCCAGATCTTTCGGGGATATAGAAGAGTCCTCAACGAAAGAAGAAAGCTTGATTTTGATGATATGCTTTTAAGCTGCTATGAGCTGCTCCGGAAGAGAAAGGATATTCTGGCAGCCTGGCAGAAAAAATTTCGCTACATTCTGGTAGATGAGTTTCAGGACATCAATCAGCTTCAGTACGATATTGTAAAAATGCTGGCTGCGCCGGAGAATAATCTGTTTGTGGTGGGGGATGATGACCAGTCGATCTATCATTTCCGTGGAGCCCGTCCGGAGATCATGCTGAATTTTCCGGAAGATTTTAAGAATGCGGAAACTGTGCTTCTGAACATTAATTACCGTTGCAGTGGAAATATTTTAAACACCGCAATAAAGGTGATCGATAATAACGAAAACCGTTATGTGAAAAAACTCTCTACTCCCAATGAGATGGGAGAGCCGGTGAAGGTTCTGGAATTTCGAAATCCAAGAGATGAATATATGGCAGTAGCAGGAACTCTGAAAAATCGTATGGAAAACGGCGAAAGTATCGAGGACACAGCTTTTCTTTTCCGCACGAATCAGGAGGCAGAGGGACTGGTAGTTGCTCTGATGGAGTACGGAGTTCCTTTTACCATGAAGGAAAAACTGCCCAACCTGTTCCGACACTGGATCTGCAGAAATATGATTGCCTATCTCAAAATGGCGCAGGGAGACCGGAGCAGAAGCACTTTTCTGGAGATCATGAACCGGCCGAACCGTTACATATCCAGAGATGCCCTCGCTGAAAAGACGGTAGATTTTAAGAAGCTGGGTGAGTATTATAAGGACAAGGACTGGATGTGTGACCGGATCACGACTATGGAAACGCATCTCAGAATCCTCAGAACCATGGCTCCCTATGCGGCCATCAATTTCATTCGAAATGGAATGGGATACGAAGAATACTTGCAGGAATACGCGAGGTATCGTAAAATAAAGCCAGAGGAGCTCCGCGAAACACTTGACAGGATTCACGAAAGTGCCAGAGGGATGAAAACACTGGAGGAGTGGCTGGCTTACATGGATGAATATACCAGGAAGCTTGAAGAACAGGCGAAGAAGCAGGACATAAAAAGAGAAGGTGCTGTGATATCCACTCTTCATGCAGTAAAAGGCCTGGAGTATGACAGAGTCTACATCATGAATGTTAATGAAGGCAGTATGCCTTACCGGAAAGCTGTTCTGGAGGCGCATCTCGAGGAAGAACGGAGACTTTTCTACGTTGGGATGACACGGGCAAGAAAAAAACTCTGCCTGTGCTATGTGAGACAACAGTATGATAAAGAACGGGAACCATCCCGTTTTCTTGAGGAGGCCGGATTATGAATGGGATCATATATTACACGAAAATCAGAGACGAATACGACAACAAGAATATGGAGCATATGATCGGGGAAAAGCTTCTGGGGATTGGGCTAGAGAGAGAGTTCGGCAGGAAGCTTGCGTTTGAACCACGCTCCAAGGGGGAACATGGGAAACCGTTTTTTACCCTGCTTCCGAAGATACATTATAACATTACTCACTCAGGGAAATATGTAATGTGTCTGTTTGCAGGTGAAGAGGTGGGAATCGATATACAGATTCATAAAAAAGTGAACTATGAGCGTATTCTTGAAAGGCTTGTGCCGACAGATATGGTAAGAGAGATTCTGGAAGCAGACGATGTGGAGAAAGCTTTTTTTGCCCAGTGGGTTCTTCGGGAGGCATATATTAAATGGACCGGGGAGGGACTTTCCAGAGATCTTAGGACTATTCCTATGGATAGGGGAAATTATATGATGTTGGAGATGGAGCCGGGATACAGTGGCGCAGTGTGGTCCAGAGACAGTCTGGAACTGCGTTTTGAATATGAAGATATCATACTGAAATAACGAATAGAGAAACTTAAAAAATGAACAAAGAGATGAAACGCAGCTTCCGGCTTTTTATTTTGAAGATACTGGCAGTTGTTTTTGTGCTGGCTATGTGTTATTTTTTATATGCGTTTGTCTACAGAGCCAGGACAGAGCTGCCGACGAAGGCTGTGGTAACAAACAGAGCTTCTGCTGTGTATACACTGTGGGGACAGATACAGATGCTTTCCCAGAAGGAAGCTTTTTCTTATTATGCCTTTGACGGGCGCGAAAAGGAGAAAGAATACGGAACCTATGCGATCCCGGGACTGAAAAACACCAGAACGCTGCTTACGGCGAAGGGTGCAACACCGGCTATGTGTACGTCCATGACGCCGCAGGGACTGGCAGTTACCGAGGATTATGTGCTGGTCAGTGCATACTGCAGTACACAGAAGCATAACTCGGTCATTTACGTGATCGACAAGGAAACACATAATTTTTTAAAAGAAGTGATACTGCCTGGACAGCCTCATGTGGGAGGACTTGCCTACGATTCGAAACATAAGGTTCTGTGGTACTCTTCCAATATTAATGGGATCGCACAGGCAGTCAGTATAAAAATGGATACAATAGAAGCCTACGATTATGACGAGAGCCATATGCCGGTGGATACATTCCAGACGGTCAGCCTTTATGGAATCGTAAGGGATTCCTTTATGACTTTTTATGAAGGATGTCTGTATGTAGGCTGCTTTGAAAAATATAACGAAAGTGTAATTGCACGATACGGAGTTGACGCAGACGGAAATCTGATCAATACCATGGATGAAGAGCTGGGCATGAATTTTGAGATGGCAGTTCCCCTGGATTACTCGACCATATCAGAACAGGCTCAGGGAATGGCTTTTTATAATGACAAGCTTCTGATCTCCCATTCCTTTGGAATCCTGCCATCAAGGCTGGTGGTTTACGAGCAGTCAGATAAGCGTTTGTATGTAAATGAGAATTCTGCCAGGACTTACCGGTTTCCGGAACGGCTGGAACAGATCGTGGTAGAGGGTGATAATCTCTATGTGATGTTTGAATCCTGTGCCTATGCATACCGTGCGTCTTCTGTAAATATTGTGGACAGGGTACTGAAGCTGAGTCTCCCCAAGATGGAAACCTATGATGAGGGAGAAAGTGAGAGCCTGTTTTTCCTGACAGAATAACAGAGAAACAGGAAATGCTGTGATACAGAGGGTACTAAATCAGGGACATCCGCAATATATTTAAGTGTAAGAGGTGAAAAAATGGACGCAAACCAGATTCAGAACCTGTTTGCCAGCAATGTCCGCCAGCTTCTGATAGATGCGGATCTTGATTATGATAAACTGTATGAGATACGTCTCCGGGTAGGAAGACCTCTGTTCCTTACCTATGACGGAGGCGAGTGCTTCTTAAGACAGAAAGACACGGAGCCTTACCTGGTGACACGGGAGGATCTGAAAGAGACTCTGGAGTATGTCAGCGGTTATTCTCTGTATGCCTATGAAGATGAGATACGCCAGGGCTTTCTGAGCGTACAGGGAGGACATCGTGTGGGAGTTACCGGAAAGGTGATCCTGGACGGAAACCGGATCCGGGGGATGAAATACATTTCCTGCATCAATGTGCGTCTGGCCCATGAGATCAAGGGCTGCGCGGAGGCTGTGATGCCTTATATACAGACGAGAGAACAGATCATGCATACCCTGATCGTTTCGCCACCAAGATGCGGAAAAACAACGCTTCTTCGAGACATTATCCGGCAGATGAGTAATGGCTGGGGGAATATTTCCGGTGTCACAGTGGGAGTTGTGGACGAGCGCAGTGAGCTTGCCGGCTGCTACCAGGGGATACCGCAGAATGATCTGGGAATGCGGACAGATATTCTGGACGGTTGCCCGAAAGCTGAGGGAATGCAGATGCTGATCCGTTCCATGTCTCCGGTCGTGGTGGCTGTGGACGAGCTTGGAAAAGAAGAGGATTTTAAGGCTGTGGAGTCGGTAATCCACTGTGGCTGCCGTCTGATCGCAACGGCTCACGGTGATTCCGTGGAAGAGACTTTGAGCCAGCCTTTTTTCCGGAAGCTCTGGGAAGCAAAAGTATTTCAGAGATATATTTTTCTGGGCAGACATGACCGCGCCGGAATCGTAGAAGGAATCTATGACGGAAATGGGAAATGTCTATGTACAGAATTGTAGGCTTTATTCTTGTAGTAACTGCAGGAGCCGGTATGGGATTTTCCCAGAGCATGAGGCTTTCGGAGAGAATACATACACTTGAGATGCTGCTTCAGATAGTGATCTGCCTGAAAGGAGAGATCACGGGAGGAAATGCATCGCTTCCGGATGCTTTTTACGGAGTGGCCGGAAGAATGAATGGAAAATACAGAGAATTTCTTGTAAATGCCGCGGACAGGATGAAAGCGGGAAATGGAGAAAAACTCTCACAGATATGCAGGGAATGTGCGGAAGCATCCCTGAAAAAAAGCTGCCTTACCCAACGGGAAAAGGACGCTTTTTTTTCTGTCGGGGAATATCTGGGATATCTGAATCTGGAGATGCAGGGGAGACAGCTGTCGTTATATGAAAAAGCTATGGAAGAAGAGATTGCACAGCTGAAAGAAGAAGCCCGGGGAAAAAAGAAGCTGTACCGGAGCTTAGGTGTCCTTGGAGGGCTGTTGATGGCGGTGCTCCTTGTGTGAAAAGGGAGGGATTTTTTGGAGGTCAGTATTATATTTAAGATCGGAGCAGTAGGAATTCTGGTCTCTGTTCTCTCTCAGATTTTGAAACACAGCGGGAGAGAGGAGCAGGCTTTTCTGGTAAGTCTTTCCGGTCTTCTGGTCGTGTTGTTCTGGATCGTACCGTACATTTATGAGCTTTTCGAAAATATTCAGCGGCTTTTTGTTCTGTAGGGAGGAGGATGACTTTGGATATCTTGCGGATCTCAGTTCTTGGAGTGAGTGGTGTGCTGCTGGCGATATTTCTGAAAGACCGCGCACCGGAGTATGTCAGTCTGATTTCTCTGGGGATCGGTCTTGTGATTCTGGGACTTGCTGTGGGAAAGATCGGATATCTTTTTGATTCCCTGGAACAGCTCAGGGAAAGCCTGCCGGTTGACGGAAGCTACGTTACAACTCTGCTGAAAATGATTGGGATCACATATATCGGACAATTTGCATCTGGAATATGTAAGGATGCGGGGTATGGCTCCACAGGGACGCAGATTGAGCTGTTCTGCAGGTTGTCTGTGATGGTGCTAAGTATGCCGGTGCTGCTGGCGCTTCTGGATACGATACAGGGGTTCCTCACATGAAAATAAATGGAATTGGCCGATGGCTGTTGACTGTTCTGGCAGTGCTGTTTCTGTGGGAAGCCTTTTGGAATCCTGTTTTCTGTAATTCTGTCTGTGTGAAGGCGGCTTCGGAAAAAGTGCCGGAAACCTCATCAGAAGAGACTTCGCAGGAAGAGATGACAAGTGCTGAAAAACAGCTCACCGGTCAGCTGGAGCTTACAGACCTTCAGGATATGGTAGATGCCATGCTTGGTGAGAACAGCTTTTCTGTTACAGATACCTTTCACAGACTTCTGTCAGGGGAGGATGTGATCTCAGAGGAGAGTGTGCAGGAATTTCTGCACAGTCTCCTTTTTTCTGGTTTTGAGCGGGAAAAAGGACTGATCGCAAAACTGCTGCTGCTGTTATTATTTGCAGCTGCCTTTTCCGGATTCGCAGGCGCATTTGACAATGGGCAGATCGGGGAAATCAGCTTTTATGTGGTGTATCTTCTGGTGTTTACCCTTCTTATGAACAGCTTTTCAGGTCTCAGCCAGTCTCTGTCCGGTGTTCTGGGGTGGCTGACGGAGTTTATGAAGGAGCTTTCACCGGTATATTTCATGGCGGTAGCGGCAGCGTCCGGGGCATCAAGCGCGGCTGTTTTTTATCAGGGAGTGATTCTTCTTGTGTGGCTGTTTCAATGGCTCCTGGAAAATATACTGCTGCCGGGAGTCAGCCTTTATATTCTTTTAAAGTTTGTCAATCATCTTTCCAGGGAGGAAATGCTGGGAAAAATGGCGGAGCTTATTGAGACGCTGATCTCCTGGGGCTTAAAGTCACTGCTTGGTCTGGTGGCCGGACTTCAGGTAGTAAGGGGGCTGGTGGCACCGGTGATGGATTCTCTGAAAAGAAGTGCATTAGGAAAAACAGCCGGTGCCCTTCCGGGAGTTGGAAACGCGGTGAACGCAGTGACAGAGCTGGTTCTTACGACGGCAGTTCTTGTACGGAACAGTCTGGGAGTTGTATTGCTTCTGGTGGTCGTGGCAGCAGGTGCGGGACCTGTGATCCGTTATGGGTTATTATCGCTGATCTACCGCTTTCTGGCAGCTGTGGCACAGCCAGTTTCAGACAAAAGACTTGTGGAAGCGTTCAGTACTATGGGGGAGGGCTGTGCACTTCTGATGCGGATACTTTTTACGGCGGAAGTGCTGTGCATGCTGACGTTTCTGATTCTCATGGCTGGAGGACGATAAAATGCGGATGGAGCTTTATCAGTGGATGAAAAATCTGGCTTTTTTTCATGTGCTTGGAACAGCGATTCTGCATATCCTGCCGGATAAAAGGTACGAGCAGTATATCCGTCTGTTCCTGGGACTGCTGCTGGTATTGCTTATTATTTCTCCTGTGTTTGCTTTTTTCGGGAAAAGCAGCGAGCTTCTGGATGGATTCCAGAAATATTACGGGGAAGAAGAACAGGAGCGGATGAAAAATGAAGCAGAAGGGATTCAGGAGGCTTTTTTGAAAGAAGCTTACAAAAATGAACTGGTGAAACAGGTACGGGATGTTCTTAATGATGCCGGGATCACAGATGCAGAAGTCAGCAGTGAAGAAACGGCTCCAGAAAAAACAAAAACAGTGCTCATAAAAATAAAGCTCCAAAGAGATTTAACAAAGGAGCAGAAGGAGGCGGTGAAGGATGGACTCAAAAGAAGCTGCGGACTGGAAGAAGACCAGTATCAGATCGAAGATCCTGTCAATGGGCTGGAAGGAGTGGGGAATCGTCCTGCTGCTGGGAATCCTTCTTCTGGTGGCGGGACTTCCGGTATCAAAAAAGAACAGTAACTCCACGGTGGTGCAGAGTTCTGAGAAAACCAGGCTGGAATGCCGTCTTGAGGAGCTTCTTTCCAGGGTGGAAGGAGTTGGAAATGTGGAAGTGATCATTATGACCGGAACGGAAGGAAACGAGAGCGGTTTTTCCATGAGCAGCCAGATGGAGGTGACAGGAGTACTGGTGGCAGCCCAGGGAGCAGGAAGTGCTGTGACTGTCCAGAATATTCAGCAGGCAATTATGGCATTATTTCAGATTGACGCTAATAAAATTAGAGTGATGAAAATGAAATGAGGAGAGTAGAAGTGAAGAAGATCATGAAGAAAAACCAGGTAATCATCACCTCACTGGCCATTCTGATCGCAGTGGCCGGATATCTGAATTTCGCAGACGTAGATCTGGGTTTTAAGGATAAGGAGGCAAGCACAGACAGCAGCAGTATCCTGGATGATGTGGAGTATGATCTGACAGATGAAACAGCCCTTCTGGATGAGAACGGGGCAGATGGCACCTCCCAGACGGAGATCATGGATACCGCATCACCGGGAGAAGCCGTACTTACGGGAGCATCGGATTTTGCGGCACAGGCGAAGGTGAGCAGGGAACAGGTACGCTCACAGAACAAAGCGGACCTGCAATCTATCATCAGCAACAAAGATATCAGCGATGAGGAAAAGCAGAACGCCATCAATACCATGGTATCCATGACAGATCTTACGGAAAAAGAAGCGGCAGCAGAGCTTCTTCTGGAGGCAAAAGGGTTTGAAAATGTAATCGTGAATCTTACAGGAGAAACAGCAGATGTAGTGGTTCCGGATACAGAACTTGAGGATGCAAAGCGGGCACAGATCGAGGATATCGTAAAGCGGAAAACAGGTGTGGCAGCAGAGAGCATTGTGATCACGCCTTTAAGTCAGAGTAAAACCACGGCAGAAGAGTCTGCAGACACATCCGATGGAACAGAAGCAGATGCCGGTTCGGAAGAACAGACAGAACAGGATACTGGAACAGCGGATGAGAGCGATTCCACAGCTGGAGAGGATACGGAAACCTCCGCAGCTGCAGAGGATGCGTCCACAATTGATACAGAGGGAATTTACGATTGAATTGCCTTGACAGCAAAGCCTTGTCTATACTAGAATAGGAAAGGTTGTATAAAAATCAGATATAAGAGAATATACAGGAGGCTCACGTGTCGAAGTATACGAAAGAAATAGAAAAAAGAAGAACATTTGCCATTATCTCCCATCCGGATGCCGGTAAAACAACATTAACTGAAAAATTCCTGCTGTATGGAGGGGCCATCAACCTGGCCGGAAGCGTAAAAGGTAAGGCTACGGCCCGCCATGCAGTGTCTGACTGGATGGAGATCGAGAAGGAGAGAGGTATTTCCGTTACTTCTTCAGTCCTTCAGTTCCATTATGACGGATATTGTATCAACATTCTGGATACACCGGGACACCAGGATTTCTCCGAGGATACCTACCGTACCCTGATGGCAGCAGATTCTGCGGTCATGGTCATTGACGGGTCCAAGGGTGTTGAGGCGCAGACCCGAAAACTTTTCAAAGTCTGTGTTATGAGACATATCCCGATCTTTACCTTTATCAATAAGATGGACAGGGATGCCAATGATACCTTCGATCTTCTGGACGAGATCGAGAAAGAGCTTGGCATTGCTACCTGCCCGATCAACTGGCCGATCGGTTCCGGTAAGAAATTCCGTGGAGTTTTTGACCGCAATACAAAGAAGATCCTTACTTTCTCTGATACACAGAAGGGTACCAAGGAAGGTGTGATCGAGGAGATCGATATTGATGATCCGCATGCAGACGAAGTGATGGATCCGGAGCAGAAAGAGCAGCTGATGGAAGAAATCGAGCTTCTGGATGGTGCGAGCGCAGAGTTTTCCCAGGAAGAAGTCAGTAAAGGTCAGCTGACACCGGTATTTTTCGGTTCAGCTCTTACCAACTTTGGTGTGGAGACTTTCCTTGAGCATTTCCTTAAGATGACAACATCTCCGCTTCCGAGAACTGCTGACTGTGGTCCGGTAGATCCTATGAGCGATGATTTTTCTGCCTTTGTATTTAAGATCCAGGCGAATATGAACAAAGCCCACAGAGACCGTATCGCGTTTATGAGAATCTGTTCCGGCAAGTTTGACGCCACAAAAGAGGTATATCATGTACAGGGCGACAAGAAGATGAGACTTCTCCAGCCACAGCAGATGATGGCAGAATCCCGTCATGTTGTAAACGAGGCTTATGCAGGAGATATCATCGGTGTGTTTGACCCAGGTATTTTTTCCATCGGAGATACCATCTGTGCACCAGGAAAGAAATTTGCGTTTGAAGGAATTCCGACCTTTGCACCGGAGCATTTTGCACGTGTGCGCCAGATCGATACCATGAAGCGTAAGCAGTTTGTAAAAGGTATCAACCAGATCGCACAGGAAGGTGCTATTCAGATTTTCCAGGAATTCAACACCGGTATGGAGGAGATCATCGTAGGTGTTGTAGGTGTGCTGCAGTTTGATGTTCTGAAGTACCGTCTGGAGAATGAATATAATGTGGAGATCCGTCTGGAGCCGCTTCCGTATGAGCATATCCGCTGGATTGCAAACAAGGAAGCAGTGAAGGTAGATAAGATCGTGGGAACCTCTGATATGAAGAAGGTTACAGACCTTAAAGGAAATCCGCTGCTGCTCTTTATCAACGCATGGAGCGTTGGCATGGTAGAAGACAGGAACCCGGATCTTGTACTGACAGAATTCAGTAAATAAGCCCTTTTATTCTGATACATTTTTTGGTATAATAGTATAAAATTACGAACAAAATATTATATCTGTAGGAGGGTTTTCCATGGCAGAAAAAAGAACAACATATAAGATACAGGATCTGGGCGGAATCGGTGAGGTTCACATTGCAGATGAAGTCGTTGCCATTATCGCAGGACTTGCTGCAACTGATGTTGACGGCGTTGCTTCCATGGCAGGAAACATTACCAACGAGCTGGTAAGCAAGCTTGGCAAGAAGAACCTGTCCAAGGGTGTTACGGTAACGATTCTGGAAGGTGTGGTAACTGTAGATCTGTCACTGAACATCGAGTTTGGCAGAAACATTCTTGAGACAAGCAAGAAGGTTCAGGAGAAGGTAAAAGCCGCTATTGAGAATATGACAGGACTTGAGGTTGCAGATGTAAACATTCACATTGCCAGCGTGGATATGGAGAACGAAAAAGGAAAGTAACCCTTTCCTTTTTTCCGTCTTAGGAGGAAATTATGAGAAGAAGAGAACAGAGAGAACACATATTTAAGCTTCTGTTCATGACAGAGTTTAATTCAGAGGAAGAGATGACAGAACAGCTTTCTCTTTACTTTGAGAGTCTGGGCGAGCTTTCTGAGCAGGACCAGGAATATATGAAGAAAAAATATGCACATGTAAAAGAGCATCTGGAGGATATTGATGCACTTTTAAATGGCGCAAGTAACGGCTGGAAGACCAAACGAATGAGCCGTGTGGATCTTACCGCGCTTCGTCTTGCTGTATATGAGATGAAGTACGATGAAGATGTGCCTACAGGAGTTGCTATCAATGAGGCTGTAGAGCTTGCCAAGAATTTTGGCGGTGATGCTTCCGGCTCCTTTGTAAACGGAGTCCTCGGAAAAATCGCATCGGAAGAATGAAAAACGTCTATTCTGTCGGCCAGGTAAATCACTACGTCAAAAATATGTTTACCCAGGATTACTTTCTCCGGAAGGTTTATGTGAAGGGGGAAGTGTCTAACTGTAAATATCATACAAGCGGCCATGTTTACTTTTCACTGAAAGATGAGACAGGAACCTTAAGCTGCGTGATGTTTGCCGGTCAGCGCCGGGGTCTGGCTTTCCGCATGAAAGACGGAGATAAGGTAGTCGTAGGCGGAACGGTAGACGTTTATGAAAGAGATGGACGATATCAGCTTTATGCAAAGGAGATCACTCTGGAAGGTGCAGGAGCACTTTATGAGAGGTATCTGGCACTGAAGCAGGAACTTGAGGATATGGGTATGTTTGCCCGGGAGTACAAGCAGCCGATTCCGCATTTTATTCATACTCTGGGAGTTGTGACAGCACCTACCGGTGCGGCAATACAGGATATTCGCAATATTGCAGGAAGAAGGAATCCGTATCTGCAGATCATTCTCTATCCGGCACTTGTCCAGGGAGACGGTGCGGCTGAGAGCATTGTAAAAGGCATCCGCATGCTGGATGAAGCAGGCGTGGATGTGATCATTGTAGGTCGTGGCGGTGGTTCCATTGAAGACCTCTGGGCTTTCAATGAGGAGATTGTGGCCAGGGCTATTTTTGAGTGCAGGACACCGGTGATCTCGGCTGTAGGTCATGAAACCGATTTTACCATTGCGGATTTTGTGGCTGATCTGCGGGCACCTACGCCGTCTGCAGCGACAGAGCTTGCGGTGGATGATTTCCGCAGTGTTATGGAAAGCTTCCGCATATACAGGGAACGTCTGCAGCGAGGTATGGACAGTAAGGTGGAGCTTTTTGCCGAGAGGCTGCGGGCTTTTGAACTGAAATTTAAGTATTTAAATCCGGAGTCCATGCTTCGGGAGAAACGTATCTATGCGGCAGATATGGAAGAGAGACTTAACGCGGCTATAGAGCGTAAGCTTACAGAGAAGCGCCATGAGCTGGCTGTATGGATCCAACGGTTTGAGGGACTTTCCCCTTTGCGTAAACTGAATGGCGGGTATTCTTTTGTGTCTGGCGCAGACGGACATGCTATAACCAGCATTACCCAGGTAAAAAAAGGTGACCGGCTTTCCATTGCAGTGACAGACGGAGTGATAGAAGCAGTTGCGGACAGCAGCAGAAGGGAAGAACGATAATGGCAGAGACAGAAGAAAAAAAAGAAGCGAGATCCATAGAGGAGACTTTTGGCGAGCTTGATCTGCTGGCACAGAAGCTGGAAGACAGGGATACGCCTCTTGAGGAATCTTTCCGTCTCTACAGACAGGGTATGGAGCTTCTTAAGGATCTGAGCGGAAGGCTTGACACAGTAGAAAAAAAGATGCTTCAGATGAATGAGGATGGGACATTTCGTGAATTTTAAAGAAGAACTCAAAAAAAGAACGGAAGATGCAGAAAGCGTGATCCGCAAATATCTTCCGGAGGAGAAAGGCTTTGCCAGAACAATGGCAGAGGCTATGAATTACAGCATGACAGCCGGCGGAAAAAGACTCCGCCCGATCCTGATCCGGGAGACTTACCGCCTTTTTGGAGGTGAGGGAGAGCTTTGCGAGCCTTTTATGGCGGCCATGGAGATGATACATACACATTCTCTTATTCATGACGATCTTCCGGCACTGGATAACGATGATTACCGCCGTGGCAGACTGACGACTCATAAGGTGTACGGTGAAGCCATGGGTGTTTTAAGTGGAGTGGCACTTCTGAACCGTGCGTATGAAGTCATGCTCACAGCTTTTGATTTGACAGAGGATAAGGAACGTGTGATAAAAGCCATGCAGATCATGGCAGGTAAGACCGGCATTAACGGAATGCTGGGTGGCCAGAGTGTGGATGTTGAGAACGATGGCAAGCCTCTGAGGCGGGAAATGCTGGATTATATATATAAGAATAAGACCTCCGCGCTGATTGAGGCTTCCATGATGACAGGTGCTGTTCTGGCAGGTGCATCGGAAGCGGAGATCAGGACTGTGGAGCAGGCTGCCGGAGAGATCGGACTGGCTTTCCAGATCCAGGATGATATTCTGGATGTGACAAGCACCCAGGAGGAACTTGGAAAACCGATCCACAGTGATGAGAAGAACAATAAGGTCACGTATGTGAGCCTTATGGGGAGCGCGGCGGCAGCCGGAAAGGTAAAAGAACTTTCTGATCATGCGGTAGAGCTTCTTGCGGGGCTTTCACGGAAGAATGAGTTTCTGGAGCTTCTTGTGGAAAGCCTTGTAAGCCGCAGGAAATAGAAAGAACAAAGGAAGGATACGAATGATTCTGGAAAAAATTAAAAAGCCAAATGATATTCATAAAGTTTCGTTGGAGGATTTTCCACGCCTTGCCGAGGAAATCAGGAGCTTTTTGATCCAGACAGTAAGTGAGACAGGCGGACATCTGGCATCCAATCTGGGTGTGGTAGAGCTGACACTTGCCTTGCACAATGTGCTTGATTTTCCACAGGATAAGCTGATCTGGGATGTGGGACATCAGGCTTATACACATAAGATCCTTACAGGAAGAAAGGATGGCTTTAAGGAACTGCGAAAAGAAGGTGGCTTAAGCGGCTTCCCGAAGAGAAATGAGAGCGACTGTGATTCTTTTGATACAGGACACAGTTCCAATTCCATTTCCGCAGGACTTGGCTATGTCCGTGCAAGAGATCTCCTGGGAGAAAAATACAACGTAGTTTCCGTGATCGGAGATGGTGCACTTACTGGTGGAATGGCGTATGAAGCGTTGAATAATGCGGCAGAGCTGAAGACGAATTTTATCATTATTATCAATGATAACAATATGTCCATTTCCAAGAATGTAGGCGGAATGTCCACATATTTAAGTGTTCTGCGTACTGCAGAGGTTTACACAGGTATGAAACTGGGGGTTACAAAGACCCTGAAAAAGATTCCTCATGTGGGAACAGCTGTGGTAGATACTGTGCGGAAAACGAAGAGCAGTATCAAGCAGCTGATCATACCGGGAATGCTCTTTGAGAACATG
This sequence comes from Blautia aquisgranensis, assembly GCF_040096615.1. Lineage (NCBI taxonomy): Bacteria > Bacillati > Bacillota > Clostridia > Lachnospirales > Lachnospiraceae > Blautia > Blautia aquisgranensis. The sequence goes on along the minus strand of NZ_JBBMEJ010000001.1, from coordinate 328,151 downwards.
GGACTGACTTATCTGGGTCCTGTGGATGGTCACAATATGCGTCAGATGATGAAGCTTTTTAATGAGGCCAAGCGTGTGGAAGGACCTGTAGTGGTACATGTGCTTACCGAAAAGGGAAGAGGCTACGGACCGGCATCCATGCATCCGGAGCGTTTCCACGGAACGGGCCCATTTGATATTCAGAGCGGTAAGACTCTTGCCGAAAAAACAGTTCCCTGTTATACAGACTGTTTTTCCAGAGCACTGTGCTCCGTAGCGGAAAAGAATCCAAAGGTAGTTGCGATCACGGCAGCCATGCCGGACGGAACCGGGCTCAGCCGTTTCCAGAAGAAATTTCCGGAGAGATTTTTTGACGTAGGAATTGCGGAGGAGCATGCAGTAACCTTTGCGGCAGGTCTGGCACTTGGTGGAATGATCCCGGTATTTGCCGTTTATTCTTCTTTCCTGCAGAGAGGCTTTGATCAGATCGTTCATGATGTATGTATGCAGAATCTGCATGTGATCTTTGCCATTGACCGTGCAGGGTTTGTGGGAGCAGACGGAGAAACCCATCATGGATGCTTTGATCTTTCGTATTTGTCCATGATCCCTAATATGACAGTTATGGCACCGAAGAACGGAAAAGAACTGGCGGATATGCTGAAGTACGCAGTGGAGCTTGACGGCCCCTGTGCGATCCGCTATCCGAAGGGTGCTGTCTGCACGGAGATGGAAGACTATAATGAGCCGTTAGAGAAGGGCAGAAGTGAGGTCATCACCCGGGGAAGCGATATTGCTGTTCTTGGCGTGGGCAGTATGGTTTCTGTCTGTCAGAAAGTCTGTGAGGAACTGAAAGATCAGGGCTTGGCAGAGGCGACTCTTGTTAATGCACGTTTTGTAAAACCGCTGGATACCAGCCTTCTTGATGAGCTTTCCAGAAATCACAGCCTTCTGGTAACTGTGGAGGAGAATGTAAAAAGCGGTGGATTCGGAGAACATGTATCAGCCTACATGGAGGCCTGTCATCCGGAAGTAAGAGTACTGCCACTGGCAATCGGAGACCGCTTTATTGAGCACGGAACCGTGGGAAGCCAGCGGGCAAAAACCGGTCTGAATGTGCAGGGAATCCTGGAGGCTGTTGAACAGTGCCGGACAGATCTTGAGGATAAAAGAAAATAAAAAATGTGGCCTTTGCAGGAAGTAAAAACCTGAGCGGCGTTTTACAGCCCGGCGATCAAGAGCCGGGCTGTTGGAGGATAGCATGAAAAAAAGACTTGACATCATGATGGTGGAGCAGGGACTTGCACCGTCACGTGAAAAAGCGAAAGCATATATCATGTCCGGAGAAGTATATGTCAACGGACAGAAAGAAGACAAGGCGGGATCCATGTTTCCGGAGACTGCGAAGCTGGAAGTAAGAGGAAAGACACTGCCTTATGTAAGCAGAGGCGGTCTGAAGCTTGAAAAAGCGATGAAAAATTTCGGCGTGACACTGAAGGATAAGGTATGCATGGATGTAGGTGCGTCCACCGGTGGATTTACAGACTGCATGCTTCAGAACGGGGCAGTGAAGGTGTATTCCATTGATGTGGGATATGGCCAGCTGGACTGGAAGCTTCGGAACGATCCGAGAGTCGTATGCATGGAAAAGACCAATATCCGGTATGTGGTACCGGAGGATCTGGAAGGCCCGGCAGCTTTTTCTTCCATCGACGTTTCCTTTATTTCTCTGACAAAGGTTCTTCTTCCGGTGAGAAATCTTCTCACAGAAGATGGCGAGATCGTCTGCCTTATCAAACCGCAGTTTGAGGCTGGCAGAGAGAAGGTGGGCAAGAAGGGTGTTGTACGTGATCCGGCAGTTCACCAGGAGGTCATTGAGAAGGTCAGAGACTATGCCATGAGCATTGCCATGGAGCCCTGCCATCTTTCTTTCTCCCCGATCAAGGGACCAGAGGGAAATATAGAATACCTTCTTCATCTTAAGAAACATCCGGAAGGAACAGAAGTACCTATGAGTCTTGAGGTATCTGTAGAGGACGTTGTAAAGGAAGCTCACGGCCAGCTGGACTGATGTTTGGAAAGGACTGAAGCAAAAATGGACAGATTTTATATAATTCCAAACAGTGCAAAGGATCCGTCTCTGGCATTTTCCAACAGGATCATTGGGTATCTGGAACAAAGAGGAGCTAGATGTCATGTACAGCAGATCACGGAGAAGATGGAGGGTCCATACCATTATACAGACCCGGACGGAATTCCCGAAGATACTCAGTGTATCATTGTTCTGGGTGGTGACGGAACACTTCTTCAGGCTGCCCGTGATGTGGTGCACAAAGATATTCCTCTTATCGGAATCAACCTGGGAACCCTGGGATTTCTGGCAGAGGTTGACAAGAATTCCATATATCCGGCACTGGAACGTCTGCTTACGGATGATTATGAGTTGGAAGAGCGGATGATGCTGGAGGGCAGAATCTATCGTGGTGAAGAACTTATCGGAAAGGATATTGCATTAAATGATATTGTCATCGGACGAGAGGGACACCTTCGTGTGATCCGGTTCAAAAATTATGTCAATGATGCGTATATGAATTCCTATAATGCGGATGGAATCATCATTTCCACGCCTACTGGTTCCACAGGCTACAGCCTGTCAGCAGGAGGACCTGTGGTATCTCCAAGTGCCAGTATGATGATCATGACGCCCATCGCGCCTCATACCATGAATACAAGAAGCATTATTCTTTCAGAGGAAGAGGAAGTCACTGTGGAGATCGGAGAGGGAAGACATAATACCATTGAGAATGCAGTGGCTTCTTTTGACGGAGATACCCAGATATCCATGGTTACAGGTGACCGGATCGTGATCCGCAAGGCCACAGCCAGAACGAAGATCCTTAAGCTGAATCATCTGAGCTTTGTGGAGGTTCTGAGACAGAAAATGAGCAACAGCTGATGCAGGAGGTTCAATTGTGAAAGTAGCGAGACATGAAAAAATAATCGAACTGATCCGACAGTATGAGATCGATACACAGGAGGAGCTTGCGGCCAGGCTTAATGAAGCCGGGTTCAGGGTAACACAGGCAACGGTTTCCAGGGATATCCGTGCCCTGAAAATGACCAAGGTTGCAGGCAGCAACGGAAAATCCCGGTATGCGATCCTGGAAGAGCATACACCGGATCTTTTAAGTGACAAATATGCCAGAGTTCTGAAGGATGCGGTGGTGTCCATGAATATCGGACAGAACATCGTAGTGGTAAAAACCATTCCCGGAATGGCGATGGCGGCAGCAGCGGCGCTGGATGCTATGAAGTGGCCGGAGATCCTGGGCTGCATTGCAGGCGACGATACCATTATGTGTGTGGTAAAGACCTCCGAGCAGGCACCGGGCGTAGTCCAGAAGCTTAGTGGGATTTTGTCCGGAAGAAAATAAAAACGACAGAATATTTTGAACAGAAAGGAAACGAATGTTAGTACATCTGCATGTAAAAAATCTTGCACTGATAGAGGAAACAGAGGTGGAATTCGGACCGGGCTTAAATATTCTTACCGGTGAGACCGGTGCCGGAAAATCCATCCTGTTAGGATCCATACAGCTCATCCTGGGCGGAAAAACTTCCCGAAGCATGATCCGTGAGAATGCTTCTTACGCTCTGGTGGAGCTGTTATTTCAGGTCGAAAACACAAAAGCCAGGGAGTCCCTTGCTGCACTCGATATCTATCCGGAGGACGGACAGGTGTTGATGTCACGCAAGATCATGGACGGCAGAAGTATCAACAAGATCAACGGAGAGACAAGTACGGTCAGCCAGATGAAGGCGGCAGCAGCCTGTCTTCTGGACATCCACGGGCAGCATGAGCATCAGTCACTCCTGTATGGAGACAAACAGCTTGCGATTCTGGATGTATACGGAAAAGAGCGCATTCTTCCGGCAAGAGAAAAAGTGAAGAATGCTTATAAAGAATACAGGGGATGCCTGAATGAGCTGAATGCTCTGGATATGGATGAGGAACAGCGCAACCGCGAAAAAGCATTTCTCGAGTTTGAGATCAATGAGATCGAAGAAGCAGCTCTCATTTTGGGCGAGGATGAAACGCTGGAGGAGCGTTACCGTAAGCTCAGCAATGCCAGAAAGATCATGGAATCCGTACAGAATGTACACGAAATGACAGGCTATGACAGGGGTGCGGCTGATATGACAGGAAATGCTCTGAAAGAATTTTCCAGGGTTTCCGATTATGATAAAGAGCTGGCACCTCTTATGGAGACGCTTACAGAGATCGATTCGCTTCTTGGCGATTTTAGTAGAGAACTTTCCTCTTACATTGACAGCCTTACCTTCGATGAGGAAATTTTTTTTGAGACAGAGAAGAGACTGGATCACATCAATGGCCTGAAGGCGAAATATGGTCAGACAATAGAGGAGATTTTGTCTTATCAGAAGGAACAGCAGAAAAAACTGGAAAAACTTCAAAAATTTGAAGAAAATTTCCAGCTTCTGAAAGAAAAACTTGCCAATTCAGAAAAAATCCTTGAAAAAGCTTCGTATGAACTGTCCGAGATCAGGAAAGAATACAGTAAACAGCTGGATGAAAAGATCATCGAAGGATTAAAAGAGCTGAATTTTGCGGACGTGGATTTTGCTATCCGTTTTGACCGCCGGAAAAATTATACAGATAATGGGTATGATACGGTGGAATATGAGATATCCACGAATCCAGGCGAGAGCAGGAAACCGCTGGGGCAGATCGTATCCGGAGGTGAGCTTTCCAGAATCATGCTCGCGATCAAGGCGATCCTTGCAGATAAGGATCAGATCGATACTCTGATCTTTGATGAGATCGATACCGGAATCAGCGGACGTACCGCACAGAAGGTGTCCGAAAAAATGGCAGTCATCGGACAGCACAGGCAGGTCTTATGTATCACACATCTGCCACAGATCGCAGCGATGGCAGATACGCATTTCGAGATTGAAAAACATGTGGAAGGAACGGAAACCATCACACAGATCCACCCGCTTTCCGGGGAGGCTGTTGTGAGGGAGCTTGCAAGACTTTTGGGAGGAGCCGAGATCACACCGGCTGTTCTTGAAAACGCGAGAGAAATGAAAGAATTGGCACAACAGCAAAAAAATACAAGACTGAAATAATTCATACGTTACATACTAAGAGAGGACGACCGGCCGTGAAGGTCAAGTCTTCTCTTTTTTTATGCAAAGTGGATGATCATTAATTACAAAGGATGTGACGTAAGATGAGCAGAAAAGGAAAATACCGGTGTCTGATCCTTATGTTTTTGATTCTGGATCTGGCACTGATGGGATGGATGGGATATCGTCTTCTGGACCGTAAGATTCCGGATCAAATACTGGTGGATCATGAGGATAGCCAGGAAGTGACGAAACTTTTAAAACAGCCGTTTGTTACGTTTGATGATGCGATCACGGTTTCCGGAAAAGACAGCTATACCCTGCATTGTCGTGTTCTGGGTGTGATTCCTTTTAAGGATGTAAAGGTAAAAAACACTTCGGCAAAAGAGGTGTATGTAAGTGGAGAAGCTGTGGGAATCTATATGCAGACAAAGGGTGTTCTGATCATTGACACCGGCGAGATCCTTTCGGAAAACGGTGAAAAAGAAACGCCGGCCAGAGATATTGTGAAGCCCGGAGATTATATCGTAGCCTTCAATCAGGATAAGATAAAGTGCAAACAGGATCTTCTGGATGAGCTGGCAGAGCTTGATGAAAAAGAAGTTACGCTAAAGGTGCGTCGGGGCAAAGAAACCATTCCGCTTTCTGTGACTCCGGTAAAAGATAAAGACGGGGAATACAAGCTGGGAATCTGGGTGAGAGATGACACACAGGGAATCGGAACGCTGACTTTTGTGGATGAAAACGGAAGATACGGAGCTCTTGGACATGGAATCAGTGATGTGGACACCGGAGAGCTTTTAAGCATTGCAGACGGAAAACTTTATAATGCCCGGATTCTTGGTGTACGAAAAGGCGAAAAAGGAAATCCCGGAGAGATTTCCGGGCTGATTCGCTATGACTCAGAAAATATTCTTGGCAACATATCCGAAAACAGTAAAAATGGAATTTTCGGAACATTTCGGGCAGACCAGCTGGAAGCCATGAATCTGGAAAAAATCTCTATCGGCTACAAGCAGGATCTGAAAACAGGTCCGGCGTCTATTTTGTGTTCAACAGATGGAGAGGTAAAAGAATATGCGGCAGAGATCACAAGAATTGACATGAATCATGAGGATACCAACAAAAGCTTTGTAATCCAGGTGACAGATAAAGAGCTTCTGGAAAAAACAGGCGGGATCGTGCAGGGAATGTCGGGAAGTCCTGTGATCCAGAACGGAAAACTTTTTGGTGCTGTGACGCATGTTTTTGTTCAGGATGCGACGGGCGGGTATGGGATATTTATCGAGAATATGATGAAATACGCAGAATGAAGATAATCTCAAAAAGACTCAAAAGATGGTAGAAAATGAGTTTATAGGTGAATTTCGTCATAAAAACCGAATAAATTGTCGAAAAATATCGCACGAAAGTGGGAGAAAATACACACTTTCATCTTGATTTCGCCATAGGATTTACACTATAATAAATTTGTCACCGGCGGAGGGGGAAAGAAAAACGCAGGCAGCGAATGGTGTCGGCTGCTGACAAGGTGACATTGGGGGTACGTCTGGAAACCCAAGAGCAGAAGTTAGGAGGGTCCTCATGGACAAATTAAATGTTGCAATTGCAGACGATAACGCGAAAATGGCAGATATGCTGGGTCAGATGATCGAACAGGATAAAGACCTTGAACTGGTCGGAAAAGCACATAACGGAGAAGAAATATGTAACATTATAAAAGACAAGGAGCCGGATGTGGTAATTCTCGACATCATCATGCCGAAGATGGACGGACTCTCCGTTATGGAGAAGTTTTCCCACGATGCAGACGTCAAAAAAGTGCCGGTATTTATCGTAGTATCCGCAGTTGGACAGGAGAGAATCACAGAGGATGCGTTCAGTCTTGGAGCAGACTACTATGTGTTGAAACCTTTTGACAATACCACACTTATAAACCGTATCAAACATATCCGTAAGACCGGGGACAGAAGAGTGAGGGAGATCGCAAGACCGAATATGACAGAGAAGAGACAGCCAGGGCCGGAAACAAATCTGGAAACAGACGTAACGAACATCATTCATGAGATCGGTGTTCCGGCGCATATTAAAGGTTATCAGTACCTGCGGGATGCGATCATTCTGTCCGTCAATGATATGGAAATGCTGAATTCTATCACCAAAGTTCTGTATCCGACGATCGCGAAACGCCATCAGACAACACCAAGCAGGGTGGAACGTGCGATCCGTCATGCTATCGAAGTTGCATGGAGTCGCGGAAAAATGGATACCATCGATGCACTGTTCGGATATACAGTAAGCACCGGCAAGGGTAAACCCACAAATTCAGAATTTATAGCACTGATCGCAGATAAAATCAGACTGGAATATAAAAATCAGTCTTTTAATTAAGCGAATTTTGGAGTATAATTATAAATAAAAACGGGTGTACCCAGGGAGGGGAATACAGATGAAAAAAATTCTGTTTGCTACATCAGAGGCTGTGCCTTTTATCAAAACAGGAGGACTTGCTGATGTTGCCGGCTCACTGCCTAAGTGCTTTGACAAAAAATATTTTGATATCCGCGTGATCTTACCGAAATATGCCTGTATGAAACAGGAATGGAAAGATAAAATGGAGTATGTGACTCATTTCTATATGGATCTTGGATTTAAGAACTGTTATGTCGGAATCATGCAGATGGAATATGACGGAATCCAGTTTTACTTTATTGACAATGAATATTATTTCAGCGGTCCGAAACCGTATGACAGTGCACCGTGGGATCTTGAGAAATTCGCTTTCTTTTCCAAGGCTGTATTATCGGTGCTTCCGGTGATCGGATTCAGACCGGATATCATTCACTGCCATGACTGGCAGACAGGTCTTGTGCCGGTATATCTTCATGATTCATTCCAGCAGAATGAATTCTTCCGTGGAATCAAGACGATCATGACAATACATAACCTGAAATTCCAGGGTGTATGGGACGTTAAGACTGTTAAGGATATCACAGGACTTTCTGATTATTATTTTGCACCGGATAAGCTGGAAGCATATAAGGATGCCAACTTCCTGAAAGGTGGTATGGTATTTGCAGATGCGATCACCACAGTAAGTAATACCTACGCTGAGGAGATCAAGACCCCGTTCTATGGTGAGAAGCTTGACGGACTTCTTAATGCCAGGGCTAATAGTCTTCGTGGTATTGTAAATGGCATTGATTATAATGAATTCAACCCAGAGACAGATCCGAATATCACCAGAAATTACAATGCAAGAAACTTCCGTAAGGAGAAGATCAAGAATAAGATCCAGCTGCAGAAGGATCTGGGACTTGAGCAGGATCCGAAGGCTATGATGATCGGTATCGTATCACGACTGACAGATCAGAAGGGATTTGACCTGATCGCATATGTTATGGATGAGCTCTGCCAGGATGCTGTACAGATCGTTGCTCTCGGTACAGGTGAGGAGCGTTACGAGAATATGTTCCGCCACTTTGACTGGAAATATCACGGCAAGGTTTCCGCACAGATCTATTATGATGAGGCAATGTCTCACAGAATCTATGCTGCATCTGATGCGTTCCTGATGCCGTCACTGTTTGAGCCATGTGGCTTAAGCCAGCTGATGAGCCTTCGTTACGGAACACTTCCGATCGTCAGAGAGACAGGTGGTTTGAAGGATACGGTTATTCCGTATAATGAATTCGAGGGAACCGGAACAGGATTTTCCTTTGTGAATTATAATGCACATGAGATGCTTGCAACGGTTCGTTATGCAGAGAGTGTATATTATGATAAGAAGCGTGAGTGGAATAAGATGGTTGACCGTGCTATGGCAGCGGACTTCTCATGGAGTAATTCTGCTAGGCAGTATGAAGAGATGTATAATTGGTTGATTGGGGAGTGATGATGCGAGGGGGAAAGCATTGCGAGGGGGAAAGCACTCACAGTTGCGAAGCCCGTTTTTCCCCCTCGCGCTCCCCTTTTCCGGGCACGCTAGAAGCAATTTGTTGACGCAGACGATGATTTTTTTGTCGTCTGTGTCTTTTTTTGTGTGGGGACGGGAAGGCGGCATGCTTTGCATGCCTGTTCCCTGGATTTTGTGTGAATTTTGTATGCTTGTTCCCTGGATTTTGTGTGAATTTTGTATGCTTGTTGTCTGGATTTGAAGTGGATTTTGCATGCCTGTTCTCTGAGTTTGGTTCGAATTTTGCATGCCTGTTCCCTGGAATTTATGAGATATTTGTGTGTCTGTGTGGTGGAAGTGGATTGAGTTTGATTGGCTGAAAAATAATATTCGATTGATTTGTGTTTTAATGAGAAAGAATATCATTGTTAAATTAGAATAACATATAAAATAGTGTTTTATTTAATAAACTTATCGGAAATATTCGGTTATTGTCAAATAACTTGAAGTGTGATACATTTATAGCAGTGGTGATACGTATATGGGTATTGACCATGTAGATTGTACTTATGATGAGGTGAAGATATGACACTGGATGAATTAAAGACGGGTAAGTGTGGCAGAATTATCAGTGTCCATGGGGAGGGTGAGCTTAGGCATCATCTTCTGGATATGGGACTTACGCCTGGGACGGAGGTGGCTCTTCGGAAGAGGGCTCCTATGGGGGATCCGGTTCAGCTGGAGCTTAGGGGGTATGAACTGACGTTGAGGCTTGCGGAGGCTGCGAAGATTGAGATCGTGGAGACGGAGAATGTCCGTGAGGAGCCCCGGGGGAGTGAACGGCATCAGCCGATCGCGCATCCGGGCGTGGGTGAGCTTGGAAAGGCTGGAGATTACAGACGGAACAAGATCGGTGATACGATTCCCCGTGGGGAACCGGTCAGCTTTGCTCTGGCGGGTAATCAGAACTGTGGTAAGACGACGCTTTTCAATCAGCTTACAGGTTCTAATCAGCATGTAGGCAATTTCCCGGGTGTGACTGTGGATAAGAAGCAGGGAACGATCCGGCGGCATCCGGAGGCTGTGGTGACGGATCTTCCCGGGATTTATTCGCTTTCTCCGTATTCCAATGAGGAGATTGTAACGAGAGATTTTCTTTTGAATGAGAAGCCTTCGGGAATTATCAATATTGTAGATGCTTCCAATATTGAGAGGAATCTTTATCTGACCATGCAGCTGATGGAGCTTGGAATTCCCATGGTTCTGGCTTTGAACATGATGGATGAGGTGCGGGCCAACGGCGGTTCTGTGCGTATCAATGAGCTGGAGGAAATTCTTGGAATTCCGGTGGTTCCGATCTCAGCTGTGAAGAATGAGGGAATTGATGAACTGATCGATCACGCGATGCACGTGGCGCGGCACAGAGAGGCACCGGGAAGAATTGATTTCTGTACAGATAACCAGTCACCGCAGGATCCTGTGGGATCGGTTCACAGGTGTATTCATGCAACGGTTCATCTGATCGAGCCCTATGCGAAGAAAGCCGATCTGCCTGTGCGTTTTGCAGCCACTAAGATCGTGGAAAAGGATCGTCTGATCGAGGAACGGCTGGCACTGCCTGAGGGCGAAAAAAAGGTTCTCAATGAGCTGGTATCCGTTATGGAGAAGGAGGGCGGACTTGACAGAGAAGCTGCTCTTGCGAATATGCGTTTTAATTTTATCGAGAAGCTTTGTGACAAAACCGTAGTAAAACCTGCCGAGAGCCGGGAGCATAAACGTAGTGTGGCGATTGACCGTATACTTACCGGTAAATATACAGCGATCCCTTGCTTTATAGGAATCATGGCATTTGTATTTGTGATGACCTTCAATTATCTGGGAGCATGGCTTTCGGACTGGATGACGATGGGTGTAGACTGGGTGATCGCTCTTATCGGTAAGGGACTTACAGCGGCTGGTGTCAGCCCGGTACTGCATTCCCTTGTTGTTGACGGAATCTTAAGCGGTATCGGAAGCGTGATCGGATTTCTTCCGACGATCGTTACCCTGTTTTTCTTTCTGTCGATCCTGGAAGACACCGGATATATGGCTCGTGTGGCCTTTGTGATGGATAAGCTTCTTCGTAAGATCGGACTTTCCGGACGAAGCTTTGTGCCGATGCTGGTCGGCTTTGGATGCTCGGTACCGGCAATCATGGCAACACGGACACTGTCAAGTGAGCGTGACAGGAAGATGACGATCCTTCTGACACCGTTTATGAGCTGCAGTGCGAAGCTTCCAATCTATGGACTCCTTACCAGCGCCTTTTTCCCGAAGCAGTGGAGAGGTGTTGTAATGATCAGCCTGTATTTTGCAGGAATCATCTGTGGAATCCTGTATGCGCTGGTTCTGAAAAAAACGAAGTTCAAAGGGGAACCGGTACCTTTTGTTATGGAGCTTCCAAACTATCGTCTGCCTTCTGCCAAGAGTGTCGGACAGCTGATCTGGGAAAAAGCGAAAGGCTTTATCCAGAAGGCATTTACTATTATTTTTGCGGCAACACTGATCGTATGGTTCCTGGAGAATTTCGGTGCAGGACTGCGCCTGGTATCCAGCACAGATCAGAGTCTTCTGGCTATGATCGGCAGTGTTGTAGCACCGATTTTTGCACCTTTGGGATTTGGTGACTGGAGAGTTTCCACAGCGCTGATCACAGGCTTTATGGCAAAAGAGAGCGTTGTGTCCACGCTGACTGTTCTCCTTGGCGGAAAAACAGCGCTTCTGACTACGTTGTTCACGCCATTTACCGCATACGTATTCCTGATCTTTACACTTCTGTATACCCCATGTGTTGCAGCAATCGCAACCGTGCGAAGAGAGATGGGAACTGTGCGTGCTGCCGTGGGCATTGCATTTTTGCAGTGTGCAACAGCCTGGGTGGTAGCATTTCTTGTACATACAGTGGGAATGCTGCTGGGATTTTGATCGGATCGGGGCGCAGCACTATTGCTGCGCTCCAGACATAAAATCAAGAAAAGTTTTTGCAGAGACCGAAACAGGTCTCTTTTTTTTGTATGCAATTCCAATCGACAATTTTTCCAGCCCTTTAACCGGGACAGCAGTAAGCAATGGCTGACGGAACAGACGAAAGCTGCTTTCTGTAAGGAGGCTGATTCCTTCTCCGGCTTCCACAGCACTGACAATAGATTCTGCACGTGCAGTCCGGACGATCTGTGGATGAAGGTTCTCCTTGTGAAAGCTCTGCATACAAAGCCTGTATATGGAAGTATGAGGGGGCATCAGAATAAAGGTCTCTCCAGAAAGCTCTTTCAGGGAAACGGATTCTTTTTCTGCAAGGGAATGTGAGGTGGGAAATACAGCAGAAATCCGGTCCTCTGTGAGAAGGCAGAAATGGCAGAGTTTCAGATCCAGCATATTTTTTCTTGCAAGGATCAGGTCAAACTGTTCATCTTCAAGTCCGGACAGAAGCTCCTGATCCTCTACCTCTTTCAGAGAAAAAGGAATTTCGGGATGCTCTGCACAGAAGCGGTGGATCTGTGAAGTAAGATGATACTGGGAAAGAAACGGAAGTGTACCAATCCGAAGCCCATGTTCTTTACTGTCCTTAAAATGGGACAGTGACTCCAGGGAACGATGGTACTGTCCGGATATTTTTAAAGCCTCCTTATAAAAAAACTCTCCGGCGGGAGTAAGGACTGCACGGCGTCGGCTCCGATCCCATAAAGTGGTCTCAAGTTCCTTCTCCAGTTTCATGATCTGTTTGGAAAGGGCAGACTGGGAAGTATGCATAGCTTCCGCAGCATCAAAAAAAGTTGTAGACTGAGCTGCACAGATAAAAAGATCAATCTGTTCAAAGGTCATGAAAAATACCTGCCTTTCAAGTATGAATAACACAATTCATTCCAATATGGAAACAATTATACCATAGAAAGAATTGATTCGCTATGCTCAAAGGAGATAAAATAAATATAAGAAAATCAGAGGAGGTTTTTTTAATGGCAGAGAAAGTAAAAGACTTAAGAAGCGCACTGGCACTTTTGCGTGAGATGCCAGATCAGTTTATTGATACAGATGTGGAAGTAGATCCGATGGCGGAGCTTGCAGGTGTTTACCGTTATGTAGGCGCAGGCGGAACAGTAAAGCGTCCGACAAAAGAAGGACCGGCCATGATCTTTAATAATGTGAAAGGACATCCGGGAGCAAAAGTAGCCATCGGACTTCTGGCGAGCAGAAAAAGAGTGGCAGCTTTGCTGGACACTGAGCCGGAAAATCTGGGAAAGATGCTTTGCAAAAGTGTGGAAAATCCTATTCCACCTGTAGATTTCAAAGGAGCAGCACCGTGCCAGCAGATCGTGCACAAAGCAACAGATCCGGATTTTGATCTCTATAATCTTGTTCCGGCACCGACCAATACGCCGGATGATGCAGGCCCGTATATCACACTTGGCATGTGCTATGCAACCCATCCGGATACCGGTGTGCATGATGTAACTATTCACCGTCTCTGCATTCAGGGAAAAGACGAGCTCTCGATTTTTTTTACTCCGGGAGCAAGACATATCGGAGCCATGGCAGAGCGTGCGGAACAGCTTGAGCAAAAGCTTCCGATCTCTATCAGCATAGGTGTGGATCCGGCTATTGAGATCGGTTCCTGTTTTGAGCCACCGACAACACCACTTGGATATGATGAGCTGTCTGTAGCAGGTGCGCTGCGTGGAGAGCCGGTAGAGCTTTGCGAATGTGTGACAGTAAAAGAAAAAGCCATTGCCAATGCGGAATATGTTATTGAAGGTGAAGTGATTCCGGGAGTCCGTGTAAAAGAAGACCAGAACAGCAACACCGGATATGCGATGCCGGAATTTCCGGGATACACAGGACCTGCAAGTGACCAGTGCTGGCTGATCAAAGTAACAGCAGTGACACACCGTGAAAATCCGATCATGCAGACCTGCATCGGACCAAGTGAAGAGCATGTATCCATGGCAGGAATCCCTACAGAAGCCAGCATTTACGGCATGGTGGAAAAAGCAATGCCCGGAAGACTCCAGAATGTTTACTGCAGCAGTGCAGGCGGCGGAAAATATATGGCAGTCCTGCAGTTTAAGAAGCTTTCACCAAGTGATGAAGGAAGACAGCGCCAAGCAGCACTTCTGGCATTTTCTGCGTTCAGTGAGCTGAAAAATGTGTTCCTGGTTGATGAAGATGTGGACTGTTTTGACATGAACGATGTACTCTGGGCTATGAATACGAGATTCCAGGGTGATGTGGATGTAGTTACGATCCCAGGGGTAAGATGCCATCCTCTTGATCCTTCCAATGATCCGGCATTTTCTACGAGCATCCGGGATCACGGAATTGCATGCAAAACAATTTTTGACTGCACCGTACCTTATGATCTGAAAGACCGTTTTCACAGAGCACGTTTTATGGAGCTGGATCCGGAAAGATGGCTGAAAAAATGAAAAAAAGAATCGTAGTGGGGGCGACAGGTGCAAGTGGTCTGCCCCTCCTCATAAAATGTCTGGAGATCATCCGGGAGAATCCGGAGTATGAATCCGGTCTTATCATGAGTCCCAGTGCAGAGCTGACACTTAAGCAGGAAACCACCTGGACACCGGAAGAGGTGAAGAAACTGGCTGATCATGTATTCAATCCGGAAGAGATCGGGGCAAAACCGGCCAGCGGCTCTTTTAAGGCAGAAGGTATGCTCATAGTTCCCTGCAGCATGAAGACTATTGCCGGAATCCACAGCGGATATGCGGACAATCTGATCTTACGCGCGGCAGATGTGACGATCAAGGAACAGAGAACCCTGGTGCTGGCCGCCAGGGAAACGCCTTTAAGCGGGATACATCTTCGGAACCTTTACGAACTGTCCATGCTTCCGGGGGTACGGATCATTCCACCGATGATGACCTTTTATCATAAACCGGAGACGATCGACGACATGACATATCACATTGCGGCGAAGCTTCTGGAGCCATTTGGCATAGAGGCAAAGGAGTACCGAAGATGGAATGGACTGTAACAGAACAGACGGAAGCAGCCGGTTGCCGGTTTGAGGTCAGCGCCGGATTTGCTGGGGAAGATGTACTCATCTGCCTGCAGGGCGGTGACCGGCCGCACCTGGGCTGTGTGGTTCAGACAGAACCCAGGAAATCCCTCACAGGAGACGGTTCAGTAAGTGCGACATCCTCTGTCCTGAATTTTCCGGGACATAAAGATGAGGCGATATGCAGGTGGCTGTCAGAAAAGATTGCCGCTAGTCTGGATCGGAGAGTTATCTGCACGGGTGGTTTTCACAAAGATGGGATCACGAAGAAAGAAATTATCGAGGTTCAGGAAGCTGTACAACGTATAGCAGAAATTTTATGCAAAAAAATGCATAAAAAATCATAACAGCAGTTGTTGAGATCTCCAATCCGTGATAAACTGGATAAAGATATTTTTCAGAGAAAGAGGAGTAAAAAATATGCCAGTTTTTGATTTCAGCGCAGCACCGGCAGATAAGAATGAGACGAAGAGCCAGTGTACATATACAACATTCCGTTCTAACGAGACAGAAGCCACACCGGAGAAACCGGTACTGATCCTTGACAACAGCAGAAGAGAATGGAAGCATCATTCCTGCGGATATTTTTCCAATCCTGCGAAACAGACCGCATTTGAATTTAAGGAAGAGGACGGTGTTTTTCCGGCAGACATCCTGAAGATCGATTCCCGTTTTACAAGCCTGATCAAATGGCTCGGAGAGAATCATATCAATATCCGTCTTTCCGGAAAGAATACAGAAGAGGGCTATGCCGTTTACAAGATCCGTGAGATCGCATTCGGTGGCGGAACCAAGCTTTCAGCAGAGGATGGTTTTCTCCAGTTTATGATCGACCGTCTTTTTGCAAGCAGCGCACCGGCAGAAGTAAATGAGGATGAAGACGAGGATGAGGACGGCGACGATATGAAGCTGACCAGCATCCAGAGTATTACGGACTTTATGACCTGTGCAGGAAAAACCATGCCGGATAATATCCGCCTCTGGGCAAGACGAAATCTGGCAGTGGCCCGCTCCCACGAGGTTTCCCAGGAGGAGAGACGCCATGCACAGAGAGCGCTTTCCATTATGATGAACATTCAGTGGAAGCATAATTACTTTGAATCTATTGACCCGAAGGAAGCACGCCGTATCCTGGATGAAGAGCTTTATGGAATGGAGCGTGTAAAACAGAGAATCATCGAGACGATTATTCAGATCAATCGTACCCATACACTTCCGGCTTACGGACTTCTTCTTGTGGGACCGGCAGGTACCGGTAAATCCCAGATCGCCTATGCAGTTGCGAGAATCCTGAAGATGCCGTGGACCACACTGGATATGAGCTCCATCAATGATCCGGAACAGCTTACCGGAAGCTCACGTGTTTATGCCAACGCGAAACCTGGAATCATCATGGAGGCTTTTTCCATGGCAGGAGAATCCAACCTGGTATTTATCATCAACGAGCTTGATAAGGCAGCCTCAGGCAAAGGCAACGGAAATCCGGCAGATGTACTTCTGACTCTTCTGGATAATCTTGGATTTACTGACAACTATATGGAATGTATGGTTCCGACTGTTGGTGTTTATCCGATCGCAACAGCCAATGATAAGTCACAGATCAGCGCTCCTTTGATGTCCCGTTTTGCAGTGATCGATATCCCGGATTATACACCGGAAGAAAAGAAGATCATCTTCTCAAGATTTGCGCTTCCGAAGGTTCTCAAACGCATGAGCCTGAAACCGGAAGAATGTATTGTGACAGACGAAGCGCTGGATGCAGTGATCGAGAAATTTGCAGATACCACAGGAATCCGTGATCTGGAGCAGGCAGCAGAGCATATTGCAGCCAATGCACTGTATCAGATCGAGGTAGATCATGTAAAAGCAGTGACCTTTACCCCGGATATGGTAAGAGAGCTTCTGAACTAGAGGAAAATCGAAATGAACTATAAAGATGTAAAGATCGCAGAGGGTGCCAGAATCGCCCGGCAGTCTGTGATCGTAGGAGATGTGACGATTGGCCGTGACAGCTGTGTGCTGTATTATGCCGTGATCCGTGGTGATGATGCTCCGGTTGTGATCGGCGAGGAGACGAATATTCAGGAGAACTGTACCGTTCATGTGAGTCACGGTATGCCGGTTCACATCGGAAATAATGTCACAGTAGGACATAACGCTGTGATTCACGGATGTTCCATTGGTGACCGGACTCTGATCGGAATGGGAGCAGTGATCCTTGACGGAGCGAAGATCGGTAATGACTGTATCATAGGAGCAGGAAGCCTTGTCACCAAGAATACGGTAGTTCCGGATGGCTCCCTGGTTATGGGCAGTCCGGCCAGGATCAAACGCAACCTTACCTGGGAAGAAAAACTTGGTATTCTGGAAAACAGCAAAGAATATCTTGCTGTATCGGAAGAGATGAAAAATCAGGGTATCTTATAATAAAAATAACAGCTTTTTTACTGATTGCATGAAACGCAGCAGAGAAAGAAGCTGTTATTTTTTTGAATAATTTATTTATCGATTATTTCAATCGGTGTATCGTCCCGGGCATCAAGATCATGAATATATTTCTTTGTTTCACTGACGATCACATTGGACAGGAGCAGCACGGCGATCAGGTTGGGAATCGCCATCAGGGCATTCAGGATATCAGCTATGGTCCATACCAGATTCAGGGAGATCACAGGTGCAATGGCAGCTACCAGAACGTACAGGATACGATAAGGAATGAGTCCTTTTTTGCCGGAAAAATATTCCACACATCGTTCACCGTAATAGGCCCACCCAAGAACCGTGGAATAGGCAAAGGAAATGATTCCGACAACCAGGATCACAGGGCCGAGAACCGGGATCTGTTGAAAAGCAAGGGTGGTAAGAACGCCGCCGTCGGTGATATTTCCCATGTCGATAGAAGGATTTTTCATAATGCTGGTTACAAGAACAAGACCGGTCATCAGACATACCACAACAGTGTCCCAGAAAGTACCGGTACTGGAAACGAGTGCCTGACGTACCGGGTTTCTTGTCTGAGCGGCGGCAGCAGCGATAGGAGCAGAACCCATACCGGATTCATTGGAAAAAAGTCCTCTGGCGATTCCATACTGCATAGCTATCATAATACCGCGTCCCACAAGACCGCCTGCAGCGGCTCCCGGGGTAAATGCAAGCCTGCAGATGGTTTTTACGGCAGGAATGATAAGATCAAAATTAATACCAAGTATGATGATGCATCCGATCACATAGAAAAATGCCATAAATGGAACAAGGCGTTCGCAGACATTTGCGATGGATTTGATGCCGCCAAAGATAACGAGAGCAGTGAGAACTGCAACAGCAACACCGATGACTGCAGGCGGGATATGGAGATTTTCATTGCATACAGTGGCAATGGCATTGACCTGTGTGGCACATCCGATTCCAAAGGAGGCAAATCCGCCGAAGAACGCAAAGAGCAGCCCCAGCCAGCGCATGTGAAGTCCTCGTTCCAGCGCATACATGGCACCACCTTGCATACGGCCGTCTTTGGTTTTGACACGATATTTTACAGCGATAAGGGATTCACTGTATTTTGTGGCGATTCCGAATACACCGGTAAGCCAGCACCAGAGGACTGCACCGGGACCGCCGAGGGCAATGGCAGTTCCCACGCCAATGATGTTTCCGGTTCCAATGGTAGAAGCTAGGGCAGTTGTCAGAGCACCGAACTGGCTGACCTCACCTTCCGCGCCGGTGTCTTTGGTAACGGAGAGACGGATAGCAGTACCGATCTTTCGCTGGATCACTCCGGTACGGATGGTCATGAAAATGTGGGTGCCAAGAAGCAGGATGATCATCCACCAGCCCCATACCAGACTGTCAATCTGGCTGATTACATTTCCGATTGCATTTATCATAGTAACTCCTCCTTTTCCTTAAGTGAACTCTTACCAGACACAAAGGCGTACAGACACGGGATATGTGTGCTGTACGCCTTTGTACTTTGCGTTATTATAATTATTACGTTGATTATACAGGAAACTTTCTTGTGACGCAATAAAAAAAGAAAATACTGGGAGATTTTTTTGATAAAATTTGTTAATTTTTGCGGTTCGCATGATATAATAAGAAGCTAACTATTATAGAGAGTAGACCTGATTAATTGGAGTACTACAAAAAAGAACAGCAAAAGTATATGGAAGATTTTATCCGCGAGATCCGGATGAAGATAACAGGGGATGCTGAGTATCGAAACGCAGGGGGTATGTGCGTATGAATGTGCAAAAGAAAAGATTCAGAGAAATAGATTTTAAGGGAGCCGGATTTCTGTGGCTGTGCTTATTTGTACTGACCGGGCTTCTGGCCTTTGAGGGATTTTTCGTGAAAACAGTAAATGCTTCCGAAGATCCTTCGCAGACAGTAAAGATCGGCTATTATCAGGCAGAGAATTTTCAGGAAGGTGATGGAGATACTTCTCTTCGGAAAGGCTATGCTTATGAGTATATACAGAAGGTTTCTTCCTATACAGGCTGGAAATATCAGTATGTTCCAGGCACATGGGAGGAGCTTTATGAGAAGCTTTTAAATGGGGAGATTGATCTGCTGGCAGGTGTTTCCTATGAAACGGATCGGAAAGATAAGGTTCTGTATCCGCAGTACGAAATGCTGAAGGAGACTTTTTATATTTATGTGGACAGCCGGGATACGTCTATAACAGGCGGAGATATTTCTTCTTACAGCGGAAAAAAGATCGGTATCACAGATGACTTAAAAATGAAAGCTGCACTGGACGAATGGATGGGGAAAACACAGGCAGATATAGAGGTTGTCAGCTACAAAAATCTGGAAGAATGCTCAAAGGATTTTAATCAGGGAAAGATTGATGGTTTTGTCAGCGCGGACAATATCGTATCCTCCTACTCCGGTATTGCTCCGATCGAGATGATAGGCAAATGCCCGTACTATCTGTGTGTTTCCAAAGGACGCCAGGATCTTTTAGTGGAGCTGAATGAGGCTCTGTCTATTATAAACAGCCAGGATTCCCTTTATCTGGATTCGCTTCGGAGTAAATATATGGCAGATTCCTCCATTGGTAAATTTCTTTCCAAGCAGGAAAAAGAATGGCTGGATGCACACAAGAAGATCTCAGTCGGTTATCTGAATCATTATCTGCCGTACAGCGATACCGGCAAAAGTGGTGAAGTGACCGGTGTCATAAAAGATATCCTGGAAGAGCTCTTTAATGTGCTGCCCGGAGATTATAAACCGGAGATTGTTTACCAGAGCTTCGACAATCAGGAAAAAATGATCGAAGCATTAAAAAATAATGAGATCGATATGGTATTTCCTGTGGGCGAAGAGACAAATTATGCGGAAAAAAACGGTTTTCAGCAGAGCACGGCTATCATGAATTCTGCGATCGATCTGGTCTACACAGGAAAATACAGTGAAGAGAAAAATTCCAGAATCGCAGTGAACGAGAACAATCAGCTGCAGTATTATTATACGATCGAGCATTTTCCGGAGGCAGATATCATTCTCTGCGACAGTACGGAGGAATGTATTCGTAAAGTAAAAAAGGGCGAGGCTTCCAGTACAGTTATGGATGCACTCCGGTCGGTAAAGCTTGTGGGAGAAGATAAAAAGCTTACCCTTCTTCCTATGGCCGAAGGAAACAGGATCTGTTTTGGTGTGAATTTCGGAAACAGTGATCTTCTCTGGGTATTAAACCAGGGAATCAGTATGCTGGGAGAAGAATACGGCATTAATTACTCTTACAAATATATGGGAGATATTGTTGTCTACACCACCGACGATTTTCTGCGAAGTCACAAAGAGTTGGTTTATGGTGCGGCAGTGTTATTCGGACTTCTGATCGTGGCAATCTTTGTTACGAGATATATGTCAATGAAGAAACAGACCAGACTGGAAACTGAGCATAGCGAGAAACTTCAGCAGGCACTTGAAAAAGAGCAGGAAGCTCTGAAAAAAGCACATCAGGCAGGACGCGCCAAACAGATTTTTCTCAATAACATGTCTCACGACATGCGGACACCATTAAACGGAATCATGGGAATTCTAGAAATGAACCGGAAATGTCAGGATCCGCAGATTCTGGAAGAAAACAGAAAAAAAGCAGGAGCGGCTGTGCAGCAGGCTGTAAAGAAATTCACGGATGCACCTGAGAGAACCTATGATGTGATCCGTATGGATCTTATGATGCCTGTGATGAACGGATACGATGCTGCCAGGGGCATCCGTCTATCCGGAAAATCAGATGCAGAAACCGTTCCGATCATAGCCATGACAGCCTGTGTATCCCAGGAAGCGAGAGACTTAAGCACAGAAGCAGGAATGAACGGATTTATCGAGAAACCACAGGATATGGATCGGATGCTGGAGGTGATCTCCGGATTCAGAGGTGGAGAGCACTGAATCAGAGGTAAAGCCTGCTTGGCTGCGAAAAAGGGAAAGGAAATCAGATTTTATGGAAAGAGAAATTTGTATGATCAACGGAATTTCCTGCTACATATATGAGAAAAAGAATCCGAAGTATCTGCTGATCCAGCCGGTCAATGAGCCCCACGCGCAGATGCTGGAACAGCAGGTTCAGTTTATGGAATCTCATACAGAAAAAAGTTTTCTTCTGGTTTCCTTTCTGGTAAAGGACTGGAATCATGATCTTTCACCCTGGCACGCACCGGCTGTATTTGGAAAAGAAAGTTTCGGAAATGGTGCCGGGGAGACACTTTTATTTATAGAAAAAACTCTGATACCGGAAATGAAAAGAAAATATAATCTGGAAGAAAATAATCCAGATATTCCGGTTATTCTGGGCGGATATTCTCTGGCCGGACTGTTTGTTCTGTGGAGCGCATACCAGCCAGAACTTTCTACGAAATTTTCCGCAATTGCAGCCATGTCACCTTCCGTCTGGTTTCCGGAATGGCTGGACTATATGAAGCGAAATCCGATCAGAACAGGACATATTTATTTAAGTCTTGGAGACCGTGAAGAAAAGACACGGAATGCAGTGATGGCACAGGTGGGAAACTGCATCAGGGAGGCCAGTGATTGGTACATCACAAATGAAAAAATCGACTGCACGCTGGAATGGAATGAAGGAAATCACTTCCGGGATGTGGATGTACGGTGCGGGAAGGGGTTTTTGTGGGGGATGAAGAAGATAAGATAAAATAAAAAACAACGGAGAAACAATAAAAATGGCAAAATTTTATTTCCGATACGGGGCGATGGGCAGCTCGAAATCTGCCAATATTCTGATGGTCCGTTACAACTACGAAGAGAGAGGGCAGTATGCTGTATTATTAAAACCGCGCACGGATAACAGAGATGGAGAGCACAAGATTCAGTCCCGCATAGGGCTTTCTGCTCCGGCTGAATATGTGGAGGATTTTTTTAAAGAAATTTCAAAGACCTGGGGTGAAAACAGCACAGAATATCTGTACCAGGGAAAAAACAGGAGTTAAGCTTTGACGAGATCAAGGCACTGCACGACATCGGAAAGATTGCCATTGGAAATGAAATCATGGAAAAACCAGGGCGGCTGACAGATGAAGAATTTGCCGTTATGAAACATCATGCAGCATATACATATTATATCCTGTCTGAAATTGATGATTTTGAAGAAATACGCGACTGGGCTGCATTTCACCATGAACGTCTTGATGGTACAGGTTATCCCTTTGGGAAAAAGTCCTCTGAGCTGAATACACAGGAACGCATCATGGCGTGTGTGGATATTTATCAGGCTTTGACAGAAAGCCGGCCTTATAAGCAGGGAATGCCGCATGAAAAAGCTTACGGCATTTTGAAGGATATGGCAGAAAAAGGATGGCTTGACGCAGACATTGTTGCTATGGTGGATGAGTGTTTTGACAAACAGAATAAGATTAAATGAAGTCGATTTATTTGATTTTATCAAGTCATAGCTGAACTTTATATAATTCTGTATAATTATATGCAATGATTTTTGAAACAGCAGAATGATTGAAACAACTTCGAACGGAGGCGGAACATATGCAGTATAAAGAATTTAAAGATGGAATCAAGCTTTCCCGTTTGGGAATGGGAGCAATGAGACTTCCGGTGCAGGAAGGAAATGATTCCTGTATTGATTATGATGCCGCAAAAAAACTGATTGATAAATGTATGGCGCAGGGGGTCAATTATTATGACACAGCTTATATTTATCATGGCGGCAAGTCTGAGGAATTTCTTGGAAAAGCACTGGCAGAGTATCCAAGAGACAGCTATTATGTTACGGATAAGTTTAATTTCCAGGCAGAACCGGATTACCGGAAACAGTTTGATACACAGCTGAAGCGCATGAATATGGACCGGATCGATTTTTATCTGCTTCATGGAATTCAGGATCATTTTGCAGATGAAATGCTGAAAAGTGGATGTGTGGAATTTTTCGATGAAAAAAAGAAAAGTGGACAGATCCGGTATCTGGGATTTTCTTTCCATGGAAGTGCGGAAACACTGAAAAAGGCTCTTAAATTATATGATTGGGATTTCGTGCAGATCCAGTTGAACTATTATGACTGGTATTATGGCGATGCAAAGGAGCTTTATGAGATTCTCAAAGAAGCAGATATCCCGGCGATGGTTATGGAGCCGGTGCATGGAGGTCTTCTTGCAAATCTTACGGAAGAAGCTGCAAAAGAGCTCAAAGCAGCAGAACCGGAAGCATCACTTGCATCTTGGGCTATGCGTTGGGTAATGAGCCTTGATCAGGTTCAGGTAGTCTTAAGCGGAATGTCAGAAGAAGGTCAGGTAGATGACAATATCCGTACATTTTCAGAGAATCGGATATTATCAGAGGATGATCAGAAGCTGATCCGAAAAGCAGCTAAGATCCAGAGAGAATCCGTTGCAGTTGCCTGTACAGGATGTCGTTACTGTACACCGAACTGTCCAAAAGGGTTGGATATTCCATTCCTTCTTAAGAATTATAATGAGGCAAAAATTGGTGGCACATGGAGACTTTCACATCTGAAAGCGCTTCCGGAAGAGAAACTTCCTTCTGCATGTATCGGATGCAAAGCCTGTACAGACCACTGCCCGCAGAGCTTTTTGATTCCAAAGTATATGAAAGAGCTTGCTGAAATGCTGAAAGAACTGTAAAAATAGCATTATAATAACAAACAGCCTGTATTTTCCGTTGTTCAGATGGAAAATACAGGCTGCTTCTGTGTGGTGAGAAATATGAGAAGCTTTTATGCTTCCGGAATTTTCTGAATGATATTTTTGTTTATGATCATCAGGAAAGTTACTGATACGATCAGTGAAATAACCTCTGCGATCGGGAATGCCCACCATACTGCGTGGAGTCCGCCAACGGAAGCAAGAATATAGGCAGCAGGTATCAGTACAAAGAGCTGACGCATAATAGAAACGATCATGCTGAATACAGCTTTTCCCAGTGCCTGGAATACAGTTCCTGCGATGATACAGAACCATGCGATCAGATAATGGATTCCAATGATGCGAAGTGCAGGAACACCGATAGAGAGCATATCATCAGAAGCACTGAAAAGTCCCAGAAGAGTTTTCGGGATAAACTCAAAGGCAAGGAAGCCTACAAAAGTAAAACAGAATGCAATGAACATGCTGACCTTAACCGTTTTGAGCATACGTTTTCGATGGCGGGCACCGTAGTTGTATGCAATGATCGGTGTGATTCCGTTGTTCAGCCCGAATACAGGCATGAAGAAAAAGCTCTGCAGTTTGAAATACACACCAAATACAGCAGTTGCTGTAACTGTAAAGTTTACAAGAATCAGATTCATGGAGTAGGTCATGACAGAGCTGATGGATTGCATGATAATGGACGGGATACCTACTGCATAAATATGTCCGATGATCTGTGGCTCCGGACGGAAACCTCTGAAATTTAACCGGACTTCATGATTGAATCTGTGGTTGCAGAGCCCGGCAACGATGCAGGCCACACACTGACCGATCACTGTAGCAACAGCTGCACCGGTCACGCCCATTTTCGGTGCGCCAAGAAGACCGAAGATCAGGATCGGGTCAAGAATGATATTTGTGATGGCTCCGCATAACTGGGAAGTCATGCTGAAAATGGTTTTTCCTGTGGATGTAAGCAGTCGCTCAAAGAAAAACTGTCCGAAAAGACCAAAGGAAAATATCATAACGGTACTGAGATATTCGATTCCGAATTTCATGATCTCAGGATCGGAACCATGGAGCTGACTTGCATAAAAAGGCCTTACAACAGTAAGTCCGAGTACCAGAAATACCAGATAACTTAAGCCGTACAGAAAAGCTGCATTTTCGGCTGTACGGTTGGCTTTTTCAAAGTTTTTCTCACCAAGAGATTTGGAAACCAGTGCGTTCATACCGACTCCGGTTCCTGCACCTACCGCAATGAGAAGTGTCTGCAAAGGGAATGCCATGGAAACGGCAGTCAGCGCGTTCTCTGACAGCATGGCCACAAAGATACTGTCAACAATGTTATACAATGCCTGTACCAGCATGGAGATCATCATTGGCAGAGACATGTTTAGAACAAGCTTCCCTACAGGCATGGTGCCCATTTTGTTTTCTGCTACGGGAGCAGATGTACTTTTTTGATTCATACTTCCTCCTGTTTTGTTTCTTGAATTTCTATATATGGTAATGTCTAATGGGATATACTATCACGAAAGTGTAAGGGTTTCAATAGGAGATACGTGTAGTGGTAAAATATTTAATAATATAAATTGAAAATATATTAACAAAATGATACAATGATGGAAACCAGAAAACCGAAAAGAGTTTCCGAGTTTCCAGGCGGAGGAAAAATGAGAGAAAAAATCATTGAGGCAACAATCAGAGAATTTTCAAAGAATGGTTTGAAATTCACAATGAATGATCTGGCGAAGCAGCTGGGAATCAGCAAAAAGACAATATATACCGTCTTTGAAAGCAAACAGGCGGTTCTGGTTGCTGTGGCTGACTATTATACAGCTGATTTAGACAGTATGCGGAAAGAATTGGAAGAGGATACCAGTCTGGATGTCATACAGAAACTTGAAAAGCTTTTGTGTGCGCTTCCGGAAAAATACTACAATATCGGTCTGAGCCGGATCTATGAACTGTCAGAAAAATATCCGAAACCATATCGGCATCTGATGCGGGCAGTAAACCGTGGATGGGATCAGGCACAGAAATATCTGAAAGAAGGTATGGAGGCAGGACTGATAAGAGAAGTATCTATACCAGTTGTGATGGCAATGGTAAAGGGTACGGTATATTCTTTCATGGAAACAGATGTATTGTATCAGAATGAACTGACATATGAGCAGGCAAAGAAACAGATGGTAGAAATTTTAATGAAAGGAATTAGAGCAGGTGGGAGAAGTTAGAATTCTGGAAATCAAAGAAAATGTGTTTGCAGACAATGACAGACAGGCAGACAAACTTAGAGAAAAACTGAAAGAAAAAGGTGTGTTTCTGCTGAATCTGATGTCATCTCCTGGTTCAGGTAAGACAACGACACTGAAGGGAACGATAAATGTCCTGAAGGATGAGCTACGCATCGGAGTCATGGAGGCGGATATTGATTCAGATGTAGATGCACAGACGATTGCTGAAACGGGAGTCAAGGCAATCCAGCTGCATACCGGTGGAATGTGCCACCTGGATGCACAGATGACAGAACAGGGAATTGAAGGCCTGGGAATTGAAGATGTGGATCTGGCAATTTTGGAAAACGTAGGAAATCTTGTATGTCCGGCAGAGTTTGATACGGGTGCCTCTAAAAATGTAATGATCCTGTCTGTTCCGGAAGGACATGACAAGCCACTGAAATATCCTTTGATGTTTGAAATCTGTGATGCGGTATTGATCAATAAGATTGATGTACTGCCGTATTTTGATTTTGATATGGAACTGGTGAAGAATTATATTCATCAGAGAAATCCGAAAGCAGAAATTTTCCCGGTCAGTGCCAAGACTGGAGAAGGCATGGAAGTGTGGACAAACTGGCTTCACAGGCAGGTTACTGACTGGAAATTATAAAGGAAAGAGGAGAGGAAAGAGAGATGAAAAAGGATCTCGACAAAGAACTGTATCCGGATTATGTATATCCGGAGTTTGTGCCGGATCAGAATGAACCTTTTCGCAAGCCTATTGCGAAACTGGGCAAAAAGATCACAGACCGTATTCCGCAGAAATTAGGATTGAAAAAAATTACTAGAAATGATCCGGAATACTGGGGACTGGCCGGTGTGCTTACAGATGAGGAAGCAGAGCTGGCACTGAAACTGGGAGTGAGAAAACCGAAGACACTTCCGGAGATCGTAAAGATTTCCGGCCTGGAAGAGAAAAAATGTGAAGAACTGCTGGAAGAAATGTCACGCAAAGGTCTTCTGGAATACAACTGGGAAAATGCGGCACATGAAAAGCAGTATGTTCTGCCAATGTATGTACCTGGCTGTGCAGAATTCTTCAACATGAACGCAAGTGTACTGGAATCAAATCCGGAAATGGGAATTTTTTTTGAACATATGTCCCGCCTTCCGCTGGAGAAGATCACACCGTTCGTTCCGGAAGGTGGCGCCGGCATTGGTATGCATGTAATTCCTGTTGAAAAAGCGATCGAGATGGAGAATGAATCGATTGACCTGGAACATATTTCCTACTGGTTGGAAAAATATGACGGAAAATATGCTGCCAGTCCATGTTCCTGCCGCCGTTCCCGTCTGACTCATAATGAGGGATGTGCAGATGATCCGGAAGGCTGGTGTATTGCGGTTGGAGATATGGCAGACTATGTTGTGGAGACCCAGAAAGACGGACGCTATATTTCAAAAGAAGAAGCTCTGGAAATTTTCAGACAGGCAGAGGAAAATGGATTTGTGCATCAGATTACAAACATTGATGGCAAGGATAAAATTTTTGCAATCTGTAACTGTAACGTGAATGTCTGTTATGCGCTCAGAACTTCACAGCTGTTCAACACACCAAACATGTCCAGATCTGCCTATATTGCCAAGGTAGAGAAAAGTAAATGCGTAGCCTGCGGCAAATGCGTGGAAAGCTGCCCGGCAGGCGCAGTTAAACTTGGACAGAAGCTGTGCGACAAAGAAGGCTGCGAAATTACATATCCACGTATGCCACTTCCAGGTGATCAGCCATGGGGAGAACATATGTGGTCTCATAATTACCGGGATACAAACCGTATCAACTGCTATGACACCGGTACAGCACCATGCAAAACAGCCTGTCCTGCACATATTGGTGTGCAGGGGTATCTGCAGCTTGCGAAGGAAGGCCGATACGATGAGGCTCTCGCACTGATCAAAAAAGATAATCCGCTGCCGGCTGTCTGTGGACATGTCTGCAACCGTCGCTGCGAAGATGCCTGTACAAGAGGTACAATTGATGAGGCAGTTGCGATCGATGAAGTAAAACGCTTTATCGCAGAGAGAGATCTGAATGCAGAGACACGCTATATTCCGAAGAAAACCATTCCTTCACTGAAAGGCGGATTTGAGGAAAAAATTGCGATCATCGGAGGTGGTCCGGCGGGACTTTCCTGTGCATATTATCTTGCACTGACCGGATACAAACCAACGATCTTTGAGAAAAATGAAGAGCCTGGTGGTATGCTTCGCTATGGAATTCCATCTTATAAACTTGAGAAGGATCTTCTGGCAGCGGAAATTGATGTGATCCGTCAGCTTGGCGTAGAGATCCGCTGTGGTGTTGAAGTCGGAAAAGATATCACGATTGAAGAATTAAGAGAACAGGGATACAAAGGCTTTTACGCGGCAATCGGATGTCAGAGGGGAAGAAAGCCTGGAATCAGTGGAGAAAATGCCAGCGGTGCCTATACAGCTGTAGACTTCTTAAGAGAAGCCGGTGCGAAAGAAAGTTTTGCACTGGAAGGTGATGTTGTAGTTGTTGGTGGAGGAAATGTTGCGATTGATGCTGCAAGAATCAGCAGCAGATGTACAGATGCCAAGATTTCCATGTTTTGTCTGGAAACAAGAGAAAAAATGCCGGCAAGTAATGAAGAGATCGAAGAAGCACTGGAAGAAGGCATTGAGCTGAATTGTGGCTGGGGACCAAAAGAGGTTCTGGAAGAAGACGGACATGTAAGAGGTATTCTCTTCAAAAAATGTGTTCGTGTATTTGATGAGAAGGGAAGATTTTCACCGGAATATGATGAGAATAATACAATAACAGTTCCGTGCCGCCATGTGATCTTTTCTGTAGGCCAGGCAATCGACTGGGGACATATGCTGGATAATCTTCATGTAGAGCTTCGCCCGAATGGTGGCGCGATTGCAAACAGACTTACTTACCAGACATCAGAACCGGATATTTTTGTAGGTGGTGACGTATATACCGGACCGAAATTTGCCATTGATGCGATCGCAGCAGGACGTGAGGGAGCTATTTCCCTCCACCGCTATGTACATGAAAACTGTACATTGACAATTGGCCGTAACCGCCGCGATTTTATTGAACTGGATAAGGAGAATATCAAAGTAGATGAGTACGATACATCCAGCCGTCAGATTCCGATGAAAGCGGATGTAAAAGCACAGGCAAAAACTTTCCGTGATCTGTCTTCCAGCCTTACAGAGGAACAGGTGAAGAAAGAAACTTCCCGTTGTCTGTCATGCGGTGCTTCCGTAGTAGACCCGAATAAATGTATCGGATGTGGTGTCTGCACAACAAGATGTGTGTTTGATGCGATTCATCTGCACAGAGAGCTTCCGGGTGCTTCTGTTATGCGCGCATCCGAAGATAAGCTGAAATACATTTTACCGAATATGGTAAAACAGTCGATCAAAGTTAAGTTTAAAAAGAAAAAATAAGAGCTGTGCAGCAGCTCTCAGATAAAGGAGCAAAATTATGCACGAGCTTGGAGTAACTTTTCATATTATGGACCATCTGGAAAAGGTGGCTGCAGAAAATAAAGTGACACACGTTCGCAAAGTCACACTTGAGCTGGGGGAGGTCTCGACAGTGATCGAGTCCTATCTGCAGAGTTGCTGGACATGGGCGGCTAAGAAGCGTCCTCTGTTCGATAAATCTGAATTAGTGGTGGAAACGTTACCTGCGATTACGTATTGTGAGAACTGTGAAAAGACATATCCTACAGTAGCAAATGGAAAGATATGTCCTTACTGCGGCAGTGAGCATACGTATTTATTACAGGGAAACGAATTCAACATTAAGGAAATAGAAGTAGAATAAGGAACTGTTCACAGTTTCGGGAAAAGGAGAGAGAGTATGTTTTTTCAAATCTATGGAGAGACAGCCGGATGGCAGCTTCTGGGATGGCTGCTGGTGTTTGCCGGACTTGTCGTAATGAACGAGATCGCAAGAAGATCCAAAGTAGGAGGTATTGCCTGTTTCCTGGTTCTTCCTGTAGCACTGACTATATATTTTATTGCTATTTATGCAGGGGCAGCAGCAGGCGCTGAGTGGGCGCTGAAAAATGACACTTATGTACATATGAACAGCTGGTTCCATTATGCGAAACTGTATGCAGCTACAGCTGGATGTATCGGATTTATGATACTGAAATATCACTGGGGAAAACTTGGAAAATCCCAGGGATTTAAGGCGTTTCCATTTATCATCGTTGCGATCAATATCCTGATCGCAGTTGCTTCTGATTTTGAGTCTGCGATTCGTGCCGGTTCTCTGGCCGGAGGCTGGTGGCTGTCTTCTGAAGGTGTATGGCTTTACGGAGGCTGGTGGAACGTATTAAACGGACTTGCCGGACTTTTTAATATTTTCTGTATGACAGGCTGGTGGGGAATTTATTCCTCAAAAGACAAAAAAGACATGCTGTGGCCAGATATGATCTGGGTATATGTTCTGGCCTATGATATCTGGAATTTCCAGTATACATATCTGAATCTGCCGACACATTCCTGGTATTGTGGTCTGGCGCTTCTGCTGGCACCTACGTTTGCAGCAGCACTCTGGAATAAGGGTGGCTGGATCCAGAATCGTGCAAATACACTGGCACTCTGGTGTATGTTTGCACAGGTATTCCCGCTGTTCCAGGATGCAAGCCGTTTTACAACGGTTACATCTGTATATGGTCAGGGTGGCATTGCAGCAGCTATGGGAAACAGCATGCCGACAGTTGCTGAGCCTACAGCACAGGGAGTTATTTCTGTTGTATCATTTGCAGTGAATGTATTTGTTTTTGCTTACATTCTGAAAAGAGCAAAAATGCAGAAAAAGAATCCATGGAAGAATGAAATCTTTACAGATACAAAAGATTATAAAGAGGCTATGGAAAGAGCATAAACCGCAAAAGAATTTTTTACAAAAAGCAATGAAAAAGAATTTAAAGGATCGTGTAGAAATACATGATCCTTTTTATTTTACAGATCATATTTCATTGATATTTGGAGAAGATTTTATTAGAATAAAGACAGAGGTGAAAATTTATGAAGAAAAAAGGAATCTGGGTCATAATTATTGTAATTCTGGTGGCCGGAGCTGTATTTATGGTAAACAGAAGCTATACGACAGAAAAGCCGATAAAAGCCATGTATATTTCAGATGAAGAAGATAATAGTCTGATGGTCGATCAGGACACTGGAAATATATTTACAGTGACAATGCCGGATAAGATCCTGGATAAAAATGGAAAAGAGATTTCAAAGGAAGAGCTTAAAAATGGAAATATTGTTGCAATTTATGGTGATGGGATTATGCTGGAATCTTATCCGGGTCAGTATCCGGGAGTGACGAAGATCAAGGTACTTAAAGAGGGAAAAACTTCCGATGCGGATCAGTATCAGGAGCTTCTTGACCAGATATATCCAGGAAAAGATCCGGCCGAGTTACCATATCTTAATATTTGTTATACGACATCTTATGGAGAAGTCAGTGAAGCACTTCCGGCAGCACAGGGTGGATATAGCTGGAAATATACAGGCAAGGGTGGAACTGTACAGGAGATAGCAGGCGACAGTACACCAGTTACAAACTGGAAAGATATTTCGGATGTGAATATAGAAAAAATGACAGATATGGAACTGCTATTTGATACAACGCCGGAAAAAATCATAGTAACGGCATTTCCTGCAGAACTTATCGGTGAGGCTGATCCTGTAGCAGGAGCAGAAGTGGAAACAGAAAAAGCAGAGAATAAATATATACTTAAGGATGTAAGAGAGAATATGCTCTATCTGATCCGTGGAGAATGGGAAAACGGATGGGTAGAGTATGGATTTAAGGTGGCAGGTTATGACAAAGGATGAATGGTATAAGCAGCTTTTTGAATATCTGGAAAATTCAAAATTCCGAAGCAGTTTTCATCTGAAGCAGAAGGATATAGACTATATCAATGAAAAAGGAATGGATGTGATAAGACAGCATGCGGCAGATTTTATTGCAAAACGTGAGGCACCTGCATTTATTCCGAATGACGGAAAACAGACTCCGATGAAAGGGCATCCGGTATTTATCGCACAGCACGCAACTGCAACCTGCTGTCGTGGCTGTATTTATAAATGGCATAAAATAAAGCCTGGCAGGGAGCTGAGCCAGATACAGCAGGATTATCTGGTGGATGTGATCATGACGTGGATTGAGAAAGAGTATGATAATTCCGGAGAAAGATAAGGCTCACTTAAATGAGTAGAAGTGCAATAGGGGGCAAAGGGGCATGAATTTATGAAAATAGCAGGAATTGATATTGGAACAACAACGATCAGCGGGATTGT
Source organism: Blautia aquisgranensis (assembly GCF_040096615.1). Lineage (NCBI taxonomy): Bacteria > Bacillati > Bacillota > Clostridia > Lachnospirales > Lachnospiraceae > Blautia > Blautia aquisgranensis. The sequence continues at coordinate 295,363 of NZ_JBBMEJ010000001.1, read as the reverse complement.
TCTGGAAGATAAAAAAGAGAAAAGACCGGAAATACTGGAGACAAAAACAATACAAAATGATTGTTTTATTCAGACCGGACATGAATGGGAACGGATACAGGATGCACAGCAGATTTTGAAAAAAGCTGAAGCCCTGCTGGACTGTTTTATAAATAAATATCCGGATATCAAAAGAGTAGGACTTACAGGCCAGATGCATGGGATCGTTTATGTTGATGAACAGGGGAAATGTGTCAGCCCTTTGTACACATGGCAGGATTCGAGAGGAAACCTCTGTGAAGATAAATTACCGTTAGCAGAAGAAATCCGGGAAAAATACAAGATCAGAACAGCGTCCGGATATGGAATAGTTACACACATTTATAATATGCGGCACAATCTGGTTCCGGAATCAGCAGTAAGTTTTTGTACGATCATGGATTGCTTCGGAATGTACCTTACAGGACGAAAAACACCGCTTATGCATGTCAGCAATGCGGCGGGAATTGGATTTTTTGACGGTAGTAAAATGTGTTTTGAAACAGAAATACTGGAAAAAGAAGGGGTTCATAAAAGCTGGCTTCCGGAAACCTGTATGGAAATCCGGGAACTTGGCCTGTACAAAAACTGCACAGTGACAACAGCAATAGGAGATAATCAGGCAAGTTTTCTGGGAGCAGCAGGAACTTGGGAAAACACGGCATTGATAAATATGGGAACCGGTGGTCAGATCTCGATTCTTTCGGAAAAGTTTTTTGAGACGGACGGAATTGAAGCCAGACCATTTCTGGATGGAAAATATCTGCTCGCAGGTGCATCCTTATGTGGCGGAAAAGCATATGCCCTTCTGGAACAGTTTTTCAGAAAGTTTATGAAAGAAGCAAAAGGGATAGAAGAGCCCTTATATGAAATAATAGAAAAGCTGGCGTGGAAAGGAAAAGAGCTAAATGCCAGACAGAGTGAAAACAGAAGACTTAAGATAGAGACAACCTTTGACGGTACAAGAACAGATCCGGAGATAAGTGGCAGCGTGATGAATCTGTTTTCTGATAATTTTACTCCGGAATATTTTGCCTATGGAGTCCTGGAGGGAATGAGCAGAGAACTTTATCAGATGTATCAGATTATCTGCCAGGGAACGGGGATAAAAGTAAATCGTATAGCCGGGGCTGGAAATGGTCTCAGAAAAAATCCGGTGCTCTGTGAGATCATTAAGGAAATGTTTGGCGCAGAGCTGGCAGTGACAGAATGTGAGGAAGAAGCGGCCTTTGGGGCAGCGATGAGCAGTAGGAGGCATTGAAATGAAGAACAAAAGCATATTGATCAAGGATACAACAAAAGAAGAGAGAATCCGCATTGTACAGGAAGGATTAAATCAGTGCGGCGGAGCATGTGATTTCTGCAACGGATGTGATAACCTGGGCTGAGGCTCCGTAGATGCTTTTTATGAGCCATATATCAATGGAGAAAAAGAACTACGGGAGCTAAACGAGGAATATAGAAGTAACTCCGGCATGGTGAAGTAGGTGAAAATATGAGGGCACTGGCAATAAAAGATTCTACGGAAGAGGAAAGACGGGAGTATATGGATGTGGCGAGGGATTACAGATAGGCATGTTATTTTGAAGGTTGAAAAAAGTTCAGTTGCGTTAATACATTTTATGCAAAAGGATTTATAATATTTACATTGTTAGCGTAAATACATTTTTGCTAAGTTCAGATTTATAGAATTGCTGGCTAAGCTGGGGAGGAAAAATGAATCAGAAAAAAGCATACTGGTTTGAACAACCGTATATACCAAGAATGAAAAATATTGCGGTAGCGCCTCTTATTCAGGAAGATGGAAGGCTGTCCATCTGTGTTCCAGGGGATGATCCTCCGTGGTCAGGAGTATGGAATCTGACAGGAAAGGTCATTTTGGATGGGGATGATTATTTTGAGTTCCAGTGTGATGATGAAGTCATGCATAGACGGGGAGGAATATATAAATTTCATGCTCTGGATATTGATACATTTCGTAGAGAAACCTGTCAGTGGATCTCTGAGGGAAAACAGGTTACAGAGTGCTGCAGGACAACGGAGGAACTGCATCAGTGGTATCTGGATCATTGGACATATAACAGATAGAGATGGAACTGATTATAAAATTGTGAAATCTATACCTTATTTTACACCTTTTGCAAACTACACATGCCATAACAGACCAATTATGCCAGAAAGCAATTTTTTACAAGGGTTCACAAAGCCCGAAATACCAAGAAAAACAAGGAAATGCGAGGTTATGCAACAATGATAAAAATACTTTTCATCTGCCACGGCACTACCTTAGCAAAATTCTGAAAAACCTTGATTTTACAGTATATTTTTGAACCAGTAGGGATGTTTTACTAAGTTTTTACTAAAGAGAGGAATCCCTAGCACGAATTTAGAAAAGTAACATATAGTATGACCTTATTAATTGGTAGAACAATTGGTAAGGTCCTTTTTTATTTCAAGGAGGTTCAAAATGAAAAGTACAGCGTTAGGAGCAGAAAACATTATTTTTATCAGTGATGCACATGAAAAATTCTACTATGAAAAATTACAAGAAGTACGGTATCAGGATGTGTACCATAAGGCATTGTGTTATTGTCTGGGTATTAATGGAGATACCAGAAAAAATGCTGACAGAATTTATAATTTTAAAACGGGGTCTGTTAAAACGAAATGTTTACATGAAGGATGGCAGACAAGCGGTAGCTTAAAAGTGGTAAGGATGGCATTTAATCTGTACTGTAACAGCACGCCAAGCGTTTGGGATTATGAAGATGCAGAGGAACAGGTAAACGAGTGCAGACAGTATACAGTAGAGGATATCTTCTGCTGTGCATATGCACCATATTTTTGGCAGGCAATACAGATCCGTTATCCGGAATATGTAGTGCACAATCAAAAGTTACATGCCATGCTTGGAGGAATAGATTAATGCTGAAAGTGAGACTGATGGGAACAAAGAATGATATTGCATGGTTTCAGAAAATCCTGCAGCGTCATCCTAAAATTGAAGTTATGGAATTATCGGAACTTTATTCAAATAAGGGGACGAGCAAATATTATAGAGCTTATGCTGAAATTGAAAAAAGTAATGTAAATAAAAAATAGTAGAAAAACAGGAGAATTATATCATGTGCAAAATAATCGCAATCGCAAATCAAAAAGGTGGAGTAGCAAAGACTACAACCACAATTAATCTTGGAGTAGGACTGTCTAAGGTTGGGAAACGTGTAATGCTAATAGATGCTGATCCACAGGGACATTTGACAATGGGACTTGGTTTTCCAAAGAACTTAAGGGTAACATTGAAAACAATGATGGAAAATATCATTATGGGATTAGAATTTGATCCCAGGGAAGCAATTTTACACCATGAGGAAGGAATAGATGTAATTCCATCTAATAAACTTCTTTCGGGAATGGACATGTCATTATTTACGGTAGAGGACAGAGAAAAAGTCTTAAAAGAATATCTGGAACTTTTGGAAAATGATTATGACTATATTCTGATTGATTGTATGCCCTCATTGGGAATGATGACAATTAATGCGTTAAGTGCAGCTGATAGCGTTTTGATTCCGGTGCAGCCTCAATACTATGCGGCAGATGGCCTCATGGAATTACTGAAAGTTGTGAAAGGCATTCATCAGAGATTTAATCCTGATTTACAGATTGAAGGGATTCTGTTTACAATGGACAGCAGCCATTATAATAATTCAAAGAGAAATAAGCAGGCAGTACGAGATGCTTATGGAGCAGAGATTATAATTTTTGATCAGACAATTCCAAGAACAGAAGCTCTTGCTGAAACTGCATCAGAAGGTGTCAGTATTTTTTCTTACGATGCAAAAGGAAAAGGTGCGTACAGTTATCAAGCACTTGTCCAGGAGGTGCTGAATCATGCGTAAACCTAAGAAAGAAATTCAGCTTACTTCTTATGATGAATTGCTTGGAATCAATGAAGCCGAACAGAATACTCTTAATCAGATTGTTGAAGTGCGATTAAATGAGTTACATCCTTTTAGAAATCATCCATTTCATGTAAATGATGATGAAAAAATGGCTGAAACAGTAGAAAGTATCAAGAATTATGGCATCTTAAATCCTGCATTGGTACGTCCTCGCGCAGAGGGAGGATATGAACTGATTGCTGGTCACAGGAGAAAACGTGGTTGCGAACTGGCTGGAAAAAGTAAAATGCCAGTACTTATACGGAACTATACCGATGATGAAGCCGTAATCGTTATGGTGGATTCTAATATACAGAGAGAAAATTTGCTTCCAAGCGAAAAGGCATATGCTTATAAAATGAAGATGGATGCAGTAAAACATCAGGGCATAAAAGACGAAAACGCAGCTTCTGTTGACAGTGCAGATCTGGTTGGACAGGCTGCAGGTGACAGTGGAAGAACCGTTCAGCGTTACATACGCTTGACCTGCCTTATTCCGGAATTGCTGAAATTGTTGGATGAAGGAAAGATTAATTTTACAGTAGGTGTTTCATTAACCTATTTATCAGAAACGGAGCAGATTTGGGTGAAAGACTGCATAGTGTCTGGAGCAAGCTCTGTTACAGGTTCAATGGCAACAAAACTGAAGCAATACAGCGGTGAAGGTAAACTGACAGAATTAGCGGTACAGCTTATTCTGAATGAAAAGAAAACAGAGACAGGAAAAGTTACTTTAACTGAAAAGATAATACGAAAGTATTTCCCAAAGGAATATAACAGAGAACAGATTGAACAGGTTATCTATGAACTGCTTGATAACTGGAAGAAAAGCCAATAAAGAGGGAAGGAGGGAAAGCAAAATGGCAAAATCCGAAAGCACAAAAATAGAGTTTGGTTATTTTCACGATTATGAGTCGGAACAGTTTGCTTTTTACCGTATTCCCAAAGTATTATTCACAGATGAATATTTCTGTAATCTGTCCAGCGATGCAAAGGTTCTTTATGGGCTGATGCTGGACAGAATGGCTTTATCTATCAGACATCAGTGGTTTGATGAAGAGGGTAAGGTTTATATTATTTTTACTGTTGAACAGGTTATTCAGTATATGAATTGTGGAAGAGATAAAGCAATGAAAACGCTTGCAGAACTGGATACCAAAAAGGGAATCGGATTAATTGAAAGAGTCAAACAAGGATTTGGTAAACCGGATATTATTTATGTAAAGAACTTTATTTTAAGGACATCAAAAGATGTTAAAAACAATGATGAATCCGAAGAGAGTATTCAACAAAATCGAGAGGTCGAAGAAGTCGACTTATCGGAGTCGGAAAAATCGACTTATCGTGGTCGGAAAAATCGACTTCAAGGGGTCGGAAAAACCGACTTCAAGAGGTCGGAAAATACGACTTATCGTGGTCGAAAAATCAGAACTACAGAGGTCGGAAAAATCGACCCAATTAATACTAAATATAATTATACTGATATTAGTAATACGGACAGGAATAATACTGATCTTATCAATCTTTCAGATTCTTCCGAACAGCAGTCAATGGATTTGATGGAAGAGATGGAGTTATTCCAGATGAATACTGCACTTGTAAAAAGAAATATTGAATATGACTGTCTTGTACAACGATGCAGACTAGGGGAACAGCAACAGTTGGATGAAATTGTGGCACTAATTGTGGAAACAATCAGCATAGAACGGGAGAATATTACGATCAGTGGAGTGAAATACCCATATCAGTTCGTAAAAAGCAGATTATTGTTGCTGGAAGAAAGCCACATAGAGTATGTACTTGATTGTCTGCATGAGAATACCAGGGAAGTAAAGAACATAAAAGCGTACTTGCTTACCTGTCTTATGAATTCAATAACGACAATAGGCAATTATTACCAGGCAAAAGTAAATCATGATATGTACGGAGGTGGCATATGAGAGGAAAAGAAATTATAACAAAATTGATAATTCCTGGTGCAATAGCTATGATTATCTGCTTAATTGTTCACCCTATGTGCATGAATGGTGAAATATTAGACTGGAGAAAATTATTGCTTTTTGTGGGAATACCTTTCGGAATCCAGAAAATGTTTTTGTTGGTCGTTCCAAGAAATGTGGGGACAGGGGAAATGCTTGGTTTGGTGGTACTTAAACTGATGGTAGGAAGTTTGATTGGAATAGGGGTTCTTGCCTGGAGATTATTAGCTGTAGCAGGCATTTTGCTAAAAAACGGCATTTCTGGAATTATATGGATCATAAAAAGACTGAAAGAAATGGTGATCAAAAATGAGCGAAAAGCAACTGGAAAAATTGTATTATAGCATTTATCCAATGAATCAATGTGAGACACAAAGTAAAAGTTATGAAGAGACAAAGGAACTGTGTGAAACATTAGAAAAGGAAATGATAAGTCTAATGAGTCCGGATCTGCAGGCAATGTTTGAGGATTACAAGGAATATACTTTAAATCTTAAACAAACAGAACAGAGAGACGCTTACATAGATGGATTAGCGTTTGGGATTCGCACAATTTCGGAAGCCTTTTTACATGAGAACAAAAATAGAATATGGTGATTGAAAAAGCAGTCTGTCAAGGCTGCTTTTTCTGTACCGCTTACATAGGAGGATGAGATGTGATTGATTTGATAATTATTATTATGGCAGGAATAGTGCTTTTGTTTTTGCTGTCTTGTTGCTTTATGGTTGCAAGGCTATTGGATGAGGAAATATCTATGTATGGATATGAAGGAAAAGAAAACTGGGAAAGGGAACAACTTCCCGACAAATTGTCGAGAAGTTCAACAGATGAAAGACATGGAGATAAATGAAAAGATTCGTTATTTTCGGAAACAGAGAGGGCTATCGCAGGAGCTGCTTGCAGAACGAACAGGAATTAATGTGAATACAATTCGGAAGTATGAAATAGGCATACGAAAGCCGAAAGTAGAACAATTAAAGAAAATTGCGGATGGACTTGAAATTAGTGTAATAGAATTTTTGGATATTGAAATAGAAAATGAAGCGGACTTGATTGCTATGCTGAAAAAAATCAGTCCGTTTTTTAAATGGGACGGATTGCTTCATGTATTGGTGGGGGAAAAGTTTTTATGATTGGTGTTGGAAGTGCATTGGTATCACTGTTGCTGATCTTTGTTTGTTATTCACTGACACTGACAGCGAAAAGAGCAGATGAAAATTTATTGATGATTTGTGAAAAGAATCAGAAAAATGAAGAAGAGAGAGGAAACCGAGAAATGGAATCACAGAGAGACATTTTAAGAGTAATTGAAAAAGAAATCAAAAAAGGAAGTGCGCCAGTTGCATTTGCAGGTTTGGGGTTTTCCGAGGAATGTTATCATTTGGTAGATAGTCAGGCTAAGATGAACCAACTTTTAGATTATTTTTTTCGCAATGAAGAATACGCAGCTTTGGCAGAGCGGCAGGTGAAAAGTAATATCTATGCAGAAATGGACAAAAGGCTGAATTTCCGTAGTGCCAGATCTGATCGAGACAGAAAGAATATGGAGGTAGCGGCAAAACGATGGATTAAGAAAAAGCATCCAACATTTGATGGTGATGTATATGTCGAAAATATCCGGTGTTTTCTGGACATTTCCCAAGAAGAGTTAGAAAAACGTAAATGTACAGTCAATGAACAGGATACGACAGCACTTATTTTCAGCCAGAAACATCTTGAAGCATTATACTTGCAATGTCTTATGCACAGACGAAATGCGATGCAAGAGATTCCGGAATTAAAAGGTTTGTCAGAAACGTGCAACAGGATTTATAAATTGCAGGATGTAGATGTATTATTTCAATGCCTGCTGATGGATCAGATGGATTGGGAAGAAGAAAAGTTATATGTGCAGTTCAGCACAATTTATTTATTGAAGCAGACAGTGAAAAATTAAAACCCATGACTTCTCGACAATTTGTCGGGAAGTGGAAAGGAGTCAAATTCCAATGAAAATATATCTCCCCCATCTGTTAGTACCACCGTAATTTGCGGATCAGAGTCGAAAGGAGGCGTGCAAATTGCAGGAAGAAGTTACTCAGAAAACAATCGCATTGTCGGTTAAAACTGCAAGAGTGACTGCCGACGTGTTAAAAAATATGCTGCGGAAGTATCTGTCAGGACAGAAACAAAAAGGAAAGAATCCTTATAAGGTTGGAAAACAGTCATACAAAGAACTGAAAAGCCAGGGTTCTGGTTTATCCAATATTGAAATCACAGATGGAAATATCAAGTCCTTTGAGCGTGTGGCGAAAAAATACCGTTTAGATTTTGCCTTGAAAAAAGACAGTTCGACCAAGCCACCGACCTACTATGTGTTCTTTAAAGGGCAGGATACAGAAATGATGAATCTGGCATTTAAGAAATATTTGGGTGTACAGATGAACAAAAAGGATAAGCCATCTATTATGAAAAAACTTATGCACTTTAAGGATGCTGTGTCTAAAGGAAAGAACAGAGAACGAGCAAGAGAACAGCAGAAAGACAGAGGGCAGAGTTTATGATGGAGAAAAAACAGCAGCATAAGAAGAAAAGAGGAAAAGTTCAGCATATCAGAGGTTCTCCGAAAAAGAGAAAAATATCTGGAAAAGCTGTTTTTTCTTCAGAGAGTATCCCAGGAAAAATGCTTGCGGATGTGAAAAATCTGATCACGGATAAGGCAAGTGAATTGAAGAGGGCAGATCAGAAAAAGCTGTTTTTAGCTAATTTCCCCTATCTGATGTTTGCTTATTTTTTCAATAAGATTGCCTGGCTGTATCGGGTAAACACCGGAGCAACTTCCTGGGATAAATTTATGGATACTATTACTTATTTTGAACTGGCGTTTCGGAATCTCTGGCCAAGTTTGAATCATATGGATCTGTTTTGGGGAATTGCAGGAGGCATGGTTGTAAAATTTGTTATTATTTACCGCACGAAAAATGCCAGGAAATATCGGCTGGGTGTGGAGTATGGTTCTGCCAGATGGGGAACAGAAAAAGATATACGACCATATTCTGATCCTGAATTTGAAAATAATATTATTCTTACAGAAACAGAGAGCCTTACTATGTCAAGCAGACCAAAGAATCCGAAATACGCCAGGAATAAAAACATTCTGGTAATTGGCGGTTCCGGTTCTGGAAAAACCAGATTTTTTGTAAAGCCTAACATTATGCAGATGCACAGCTCCTATGTGATTACTGATCCAAAGGGAACTGTGCTTCTGGAGGTTGGCAGTATGCTGGCAAAAGGCAGTCCGATGACGGATGAGAATGGAAAAATCGTGCGGGACAAAGAGGGAAAAGTTATATACGAACCGTATAAAATCAAAGTTTTGAATACAATTAACTTCAAAAAATCCATGCACTATAATCCATTTGTATATATCCGCAGTGAAAAAGATATTCTAAAACTGGTAACAACCATTATTGCTAATACCAAAGGTGAAGGGCAGCAATCAGGTGAGGATTTTTGGGTAAAGGCGGAAAAACTCTATTATTGTGCCCTGATTGGTTATATCTGGTATGAAGGCAGGGAAGAAGAAAAGAATTTTAATACTCTGTTGGAAATGATCAATGTGTCAGAAGCCAGGGAAGATGATGAGAATTTCAAGAATCCAGTAGATCTGATGTTTGATGAACTGGAGCAGAAAGACCCGAACCATTTTGCAGTAAGGCAGTACAAAAAATACAAGCTGGCTGCCGGTAAGACAGCAAAATCTATTCTGATCAGTTGTGGTGCAAGACTCGCACCCTTTGATATTGCGGAACTGCGGGAGCTTATGAGTTATGACGAGCTGGAATTGGATCTGGTTGGTGACAGGAAAACTGCATTGTTTGTTATTATTTCAGATACCGATGATACCTTTAATTTTATTGTTTCTATTATGTACACACAGCTTTTTAATCTGCTCTGTGACAGAGCTGATGATGTATATGGAGGCAGACTTCCAATTCATGTGAGGTGTCTCCTGGACGAGTTTGCGAACATCGGACAAATTCCAAAATTCGAAAAATTGATTGCTACGATTAGAAGCCGGGAAATCTCAGCTTCTATTATTTTGCAGTCAAAGTCTCAGCTTAAGGCAATTTATAAGGATAATGCCGATACCATCGAAGGGAACTGTGATACGACCTTATTCCTGGGTGGAAAGGAAAAAACGACATTAAAGGAAATAGCGGAGATCCTGGGAAAAGAAACCATAGATCTTTATAACACATCGGATACGAGAGGCAGTCAGCGGTCTTATGGAATGAACTACCAGAAAACAGGAAAGGATATGCCATAATTGTTCGTGAAGAGTTCAGTTGCCTTGAATTTTACATGAACAGGGACACGATCAACTGGATTCTGAAAAATCGAATACAGGAGGTCGGAAATGGAGAAATTACCGAAATATACCCATGCAAATGGCATTGACTACGTGCTTGCCGGGGATTACTATATCCCGATGCTGACGCTGCCGGAGGAAAGACGCCCTATTGGACGCTGGGGGCGGATGCACCAAAACTATTTGAAAGAGTTCCGTCCCGGATATTATAACAGCTTATCGCTGTCCGGTAAACTGTGGACTTACCTTGCCGATCTGAATGAACAGGCACAGGAGCGGCTGGATACGATCACAGCGCAGATGATGGCTGTGGAGGGCGTGACCGAGGGATTAAAGCGCACTTCCCAAGTGGACTGGGTTCGGGCCGTCAATTCTATCCGTAACCGGGCGGAAGAAATCATACTGCATGAAATGATCTATGTATAAGGAGACCGCCATGAGATACCGGGTTGAACGGCAGGCAGGCCAGCGCTGCCTGATTATGGACAACCGGGCGGAGCTTCTGGAATACCTGAAGCATACACCGCCCGAAACCATTACAGACATACGGAAAATTTATAAGAATGGTATTATGGATTCTGTCATGGAAACCTACTTCCCTTATGGCGGATACAGAAGTAGGCGGGAACGGACAGTAGGCCGCCTTGTCAGTGTTCCGCCAAATCCAAAATGATATTTGTTTGTTCAACGAGCCAGTCCGTAAATTCTTTCGGGCTGGCTTTTTCCGTCTTAATCGCCCGTTTCCTTTGCAGGGCTTCCTTTTTGAACGCTTCAAAGGCTGCCTGCATTTCTTCCAGCCGGTCAGAGGGGAAGCCGGGATTTTTCTTTGCTTTATTGATGATATTGCGCCAGTGCTGGCACTCGTTTTTATAAACGAGGTCATATTTGTTATCTCTGGCCCGTTTATCAAAGTCCCGCTTGTTTTCGAGTGCTTGCGCTTTCCGGCACTTCTCGCTGCACAATTCGTAGCGCTGGCTCCTGGCAAGGAAGATTTTCCCGCAGGTTTTGCATTTTCGGATATACAGGCCCCAGTCGGAAAGCCGGTTCAGATAATATATAATCAAAGGATAGAGGGACACATAAGCGGCAACGCATTCAGCCCCTCTTTTATTGTCGGGATACCAAAGGTCGAGCCGGGTATCTTCGGCTGGCACCGATCCCCATATCCGATGAGAGATATTCAGCCGTTGGGGTCTGCCGGTATCCGAGTCAAATTCCAGCGGCGGGGCTTCCATAAATGTGGCCGTAAAGCCGTTCACTTTGCTGATAAAGCGGTCACAGGCGGCCGGTCTGTCCCTTGGTTCCCTGGCACGCAGATACTCGTTCCAGATACGGAACGCCGCATACATTCTCACCGGGTCGCCGGTGAGATATTTTTTTGACAGAAATTCCCCGGCTGCCTGTTCCAATGCAGGTTGCTTCCAGCGGTTCGAGTGCAGGGCTTCCCGCAGCGGGGACAGTCCCCAACGGTTCCATTCCCCGTCCGGGTCATGTTCAAATTCGGAAAGAAATGTCCCCAGAGGCCGGATGGCGTCACAGAGTAAATCCGCATCCATATCCCCTTGCAGGCGGAAACGGATTTGCGCCTCCTCGCCGATCAAAATACGCTCTTTCATTTTTTGCCTGTCCAGTGTCAGGACGAATAAAATCCGGTCATAGACCGGTTCATGCCGATTAAATGCAAATTCCATAGGCTCACCCCTCTCAATTTTTATGGTAATTCTATAATCAAGTTCAATCCGTTACATAAAGAGTACCGCAGAAGTATTGATTTGTCAAGTCTAAGCCGATATGATGATTGACACATGGTAATTTCGTTACATGCAGTACCTTGACAAGTGAATGACCGTCTGACAGGGATATGACCGTGAGGGGAAGCAGCGCCGGGAGCCGGAAAATCGGGAAGATACCGAGCCGGGGAGCGTGCCAATACATGGGATACGCCGCAGGAATGGGGCAGCCGCAGGGATGCGGCCATGAGGATAACGGCTGTCAGGCAGAACGGCGAAAGGAAACAAAACAGAAGATTTTATCAAATTTAATAACAGGAGGAACAACGAAATGAGTGAAAACAAGAGACTGAAAAGCTACGATGATCTCCCGCTGGTGCTGGATGTGGCGGACATCCGGCGTATTATGGGAATTTCCAGAGTGAGCGCCTACGAGCTGGTACACACGCCCGGCTTTCCGGCGTTTAGAAGCGGCAGGCTGATTAAGATCAGTAAAAAAGCGTTCTTTGACTGGATGGCAAAGGGAACTGAAACCGTACCGGGAAGCGACAAATGAGGGAAAGGTATCTTCCCCTGTCTGGAATATTACCGGTCTTTTTCAAGGCGCATACAGAGGGGAAAACGCCCAAAAAAGACACCGAAACATGACAGTAAAACGGAGGGAACAGCAAATGCCGAGAATGAGTAAAAAACGTAAGGAAGAACTGGCTTTCTTCCTGAATGACCGCAACCGTGTCACTTATAACGAACTGTGCCGGAAATGCCGCCATAGCTGCAAGCAGAGCTTCCGGGCGCAGCTGATCGAATGCCCGCAGTATCTTTCAAAGCGGGCGGCGATCCCCGTTATAGAGCCGGATGATCTTCCACCGGCGGCATGACGGGATTTCCAATTTCGGCAGGAAATTGGAAACCGGCAGAATCGGAAATGAGACAGCTTCATGCTGGCAGTTTCCGATTTTGCCGGGCGGGAGTACAGAGGGGCGCTGGACATCCGGTGGATGTCCGCTTAGCGCCGACCGAAGCGGAGCGGAGACCAGTCCTTTGTGCCGGGGTGCAGGGGCGGCAGCGCACTGCTGGGGTCAAGGGGCAACGCCTATTGGCCGGGTACAGGGCGGCAGCGCCTGTGCGGTGTGTAGAGGCGGCGAGCCTTTACTCCGGTGTCCAGAGGTGGAAAACCTCGGCCCAGGGAAAGTTGATGTGTGCGTCAACTTGTACTGGGTATTACCTGACGCAAAACCTTCGCAGGGAATGCGGCTTCGCCGCCTCTCTCCCGCCCATGAAAATCTTTGAAATGGAGGAAAATGCCTATTGAAACTGACAAGGCACAACGGACGCTCCGGCAAAAACGGAACCTATAATCCCCGGCATAATGACCGCCGCTTCAATGTGGAGAACAGCGAACACATTGACGCTGACCGGGCCAGGCAAAATGTGTATTGGGACTGCTACCGGGGCTTTACCACCCATGACTTTCGGGAGAACCCGGAGCAGCCGGATTACAGCTTTGAGGAAATTGAGCGGATGTACTACACCGAGCATTATTCCGGCCATGTGGATGCCCAGAACGCCCGGAACGAGAAAACCCGTCACACCGAACGCAACCGCACGGTAGAGGACTTGCTGAGAAATAACAAGACCTGCCCGGAAGAAACGCTGTACCAGATCGGCACGATGGAACAATCCGTTTCACCGGAAGTGCTGTTTAAGATTGTCACAGAATTTCAGGAGGAATTTGAACGCCGTTTCGGTTCCCATGTCCACATCATCGACTGGGCGCTCCATCTGGATGAGGCCACGCCCCATATCCATGAGCGCCATGTCTTTGACTGCGGAAACCGATACGGGGAGCTGTGTCCCCAGCAGGAAAAGGCGCTGGAGGAACTGGGTATCCCGCTTCCCAATCCGGGCAAACCCAAAAGCAGGAACAATAACCGGAAGCAGACCTTTGACGCCATTTGCCGGACGCTCCTGTTTGACATCGCAAAGCGGCATGGGCTGCATCTGGATCAGGAACCGTCTTATGGCGGGCGTGACTATCTGGAGAAGCAGGACTACATCCTGATGAAGCAGAAGGAGCGGCTGGCGGCGCAGGAGCAGAAGCTGGAAGAACTGACGCTGAAAATCGAGGATGTGGAGACGCTGCTGGATGATGTTTCGGACGCTGCCTATGACAAGGCGGTGGAGGTCGTGGCCGATGCTGTCCGGCAGGAAACCCGCAAAGAGGACATCCGTCTGGTGGAGGAAACAAAAAAGTGGGTGCTTTCGCCGGAACGGAAAGCCCCCAAAAAAGAACGTGAGTATGCCGCCGCCCGGCTGGATGGGGTCATCACAAAAATCAAAAACGCCATGCAGGGCGCTCTGGCAAAAATCCAGAGGACGCTCATGCAGCCGGAGGTGAAGCAGGCCGGAAAGGAGCAGATCAAGGAAAAAGCCAGGGAATCGATCAAGGACAGGATGGCAAGGGCAAAAGTGCGTGCAGACCGGGACAACAGGGAGCGTTGGGAACGTGAGGGGCGCATTGCCCCGGCAAAAAAGAAGGATATGGAGCTATAAGGCATCTGATCTTCTATGGAAGTTGGGTGCCTTTTGCTCTGTCTGGAGGTGAGAAAATCGAATGTATTTGAAGCTGTGAAGCAGTCTGTGACCACAAGGCAGGCTGCGGAGCATTACGGAATCCGGGTAAACCGAAACGGGATGTGCGTCTGCCCTTTCCACAATGACAAAAATCCCAGTATGAAGGTGGATAAGCGTTTCCACTGCTTCGGCTGCCAGGCGGACGGGGATGTGATTGATTTTACCGCCCGTCTGTTCGGATTGAACAGCAAGGAAGCGGCGCTGAAACTGTCGGAGGATTTCTCTGTCAGTTTTGCCGCCAAAGGACATGACCCGCCCCGCAGGAGGCCGGTCAAACGGAAAATCAGCGAGGAACTGCGTTTCCGGCAGGCGGAACAGCGTTGCTTTCGGGTATTGTCCGGCTATTATCATCTGTTGGGGCAATGGAAAACCGAGTATGCGCCGAAGCGGGAGGATGAACAGTGGCATCCGCTGTTTGTGGAGGCCCTGCAAAAGCAGGATTATATCGGCTATCTGCTGGACGTCCTTCTGTCCGGCACGATGGAGGAAAAGGCCGCCGTAGTTGCGGAACAGGGAAAGGAAGTGATACGGATTGAGCAGCGAATTTCAGAGTTTGCCGCCAGCCACCCGGCAGGCCACCATGAGCGCAGCGGACTTGCTCGCACCGGAACAGACTGCCGATGAGGTCAGGGAAAGCCTTGATGTGACGCAGAAGGGCCAGACGGCGAACACGATCCGCAACTGCAAGACGGTATTCCAGCATGACCCGCTGTTAAAGGGCGCTGTCCGCTATAACCTGCTGACGGAGCGCATTGATATTGTCCGGAATCTGGGCTGGCGCAGGAGTACAAGCGTCATTACGGATACCGATATGAAATATCTGCTCTTGTACTTTGAGGAAACCTATGGGATCACCAGCGAAAAAAAGATTGCGGCGGCGCTTGAGATTGCCGCCAACGAGAACTGTTACCACCCGATCAGGGAACGGTTGGACAGCCTTGTATGGGACGGACAGCCCCGTATCCGCTCCTGCCTGCACCATTTCCTGGGTGCAGAGTGCAGCGATTATATCGAGGAAGTATTCCGGCATTTCCTGTTTGGGGCGATCCGGCGGGTATTCTCCCCCGGCTGCAAATATGAGGAAATGCTCTGCCTGGTGGGAGGACAGGGAGCCGGGAAATCTACCTTTTTCCGGCTGCTGGCAATCGAGGACGAATGGTTCAGCGACGATCTGAAGCGGCTGGATGACGATAAGGTGTTCACGAAGCTGCAAGGCCACTGGATACTGGAAATGCCGGAGATGCTGGCAACCCACAGCGCAAAGAGCATTGAGGAAATCCGCTCCTTTATCAGCAGGCAGAAGGAAACCTACCGGACGCCATATCAGGCACAGCCCAAAGACCGACTGCGTCAGTGCGTGTTCGGAGGCACTTCCAACACGCTGGACTTCCTGCCCCTTGACCGGGCGGGAAACCGGCGCTTCTTGCCGGTCATGGTCTATCCGGAGGAAGCGGAAGTCCACATTTTGGAGGACGAGGACGCTTCCAGGGCATATCTGTTGCAGGTATGGGCGGAAGCCATGACCATCTACCGGAGCGGCCAGTGTTCCATGAAATTCAGCAAAGAAATACAGCAACAGCTTGTGGCTGTGCAGAAAGACTTCATGCCGGAGGACACCGAGGCTGGGCAGAGCATCGGCTTTCTGGAGACGTATACCGGCAGCATGGTCTGTTCCAAACAGCTTTACAGGGAAGCCCTGCACCATGAGTTTGACGACCCGAAGCGCTGGCAGCTCCACAACATCAACGAGATTATAAATACCGCCGTGACCGGCTGGAAGCCTTTTTCCAATCCGAGGATGTTTGCCGGGTACGGCAGGCAGAGGGGCTGGGAACGGGAAGCCGGTTCCGGCAACGAAGTCCCCGGCAACGAAAGCGGATTTGTGGAGCTGACGGAGGAAGAATGCCGCCAGTTGGAGCTTCCCAAAGAATGGATCGCTTAAAATCTGCGGCCTGTTGCCGGGCAGGTTGTTGGTTCGTTGCCGGGAAAATCCCTCATAGGGATGCCGGAAATGCTGTAATATCAAGGTATTTCCTTATCTTCTTCTATTTATTTTTATCTATGACAACGAAAGCAACAAAGAAATCAAAGAAAATCAGGAAAGGAAAAACAGGGAGCCGGATATTCGCTTGCAGGTTTTTCGGGGTTCGTTGCCGGACTTCGTTGCCGCAGGCGCTGTCAGGCTCAAATTCATTTATGGAGGATATTTGCCTATGGTAAAAAACAAGGAAAATCAGCAGCAGAAACAGAAAGACCGGAAAAAGGTGCAGTTTATCGTCACACGGGAGTTCTCCGGCAGCCAGACGATGCGGGAAGCCTTTGAACAGCTCATTGAACGGCATACCTGTGAGCAGTTCGAGGAATGGCTGGGCAAAAAAGCCAGCTAAAACCCGTTGAAAGATCGGCAGGGGCATGGTATTATAATGGTATCGTGTCCCTGTTCATAGATAAGGAGAACGACTATGAACAGGAAAAATCAATCCAGTCAGAAGATAACTGCCCTTTATTGCAGGCTCTCCCTTGAGGACGGGCGTGAAAATGAGAGCATGAGCATCAGCAACCAGAAGCTCATGCTCAAAGACTATGCCGAGAAAAACGGCATGTTCCAGTATGAATACTATGTGGATGACGGTTATACGGGTCGCAATTTCAACCGCCCCTCTTTCCAGCGCATGATCGCTGATATTGAGGCGGGAAAGGTGGGCTGCGTGATTACCAAAGACTTATCCAGGCTGGGACGAAATTATATTGAAGCAGGCAGCTATATCGAAATCTTTTTCCCAAAGCACAATGTAAGGTATATCGCAGTGACGGACGGTGTGGACAGCCTGACCCGTCAGGAAATGGACATTACGCCGTTCAAAAATATTCTGAATGACATGTATAGCCGGGATATTTCCAAAAAGGTTCTGGCGGGGCGCATGACCCGTTCCAGACAGGGGAAATATGGCGGCGGGCCGACACCTCTCGGCCTGATGCGTGACCCGGACGATAACGGGCATCTGATCCTTGACCCGGAGACTGCGCCGGTGATCCGCAAAATCTATGACCTTGCGCTGGATGGCTGGGGTTGTATGCGGATTGCAAAGAAGCTGATGGAGGACAGGGTTCCCATCACGAGGGTAAAGGGCAATACGGAATGTGACATCAACTACTATGCGTGGGGCAGCGCAAGGATCAGCCATATCCTGCGGAACCCGTTTTACAAAGGCGCACATTTGGTCTGCCGGACACACCAGAAAGGCATCCGTTCCAACACCTATGACATCATCCCCCGTGAGGATTGGGAGGTCATAGAGGGCTGCCATGAAGCGATTATCCCGCCGGAGGAATGGGCACAGGTGCAGGAGATCATTGACCGCAGGCCAACCATCATGGAGGGCAACTCCTGCCCTTTTTATAATCTCTTCCACGGCATTCTCTACTGTGCCACCTGCGGGAAGTCCATGCAGGTACGGTATGAAAAAGTAGGCAGAACCGGAAAGAACCGCTTTACCGGCGAACAGCGGGAGCCGATTGACAAGGCGTATTATATCTGCCAGACTTATAACCGGCTGGGAAAGGACGCCTGCACCAGCCACAAGATCGAGGCAAGGGATTTGTATAACCTTGTCCTAAAGGACATCCAGGAACTGGCGGCAATGGCGCTGAAAGATGCGGATGCATTCTATAAGCGGCTTTCCAGCCGCATGGAGCGCCGGTATATGGCAGACGCCTCCGAAACGCAGAAAGAATGCGGACGGCTGGAAGCGAGAAATCAGGAAATCGACAGCATGTTTCTAAGCCTTTATACCGATAAGGCCAAGGGCATCCTGACGGAACAGCGGTTTATGAAGCTGACATCGGCGCTGGAACAGGAGCAGGAAGCCAACCAAAATCGCCTGCAAGACTTAGCCCTGATGATGCGCCGCACAGACGAGCAGGAAAGCGATGTGCGGACATTTATCCGTGAAATCCGCAAATACGCCGCCATTCAGGAGCTGGACGAAGCGGTGCTGAACCGGCTGATCAGCAAGATTCTGGTGGGCGAGGTTCAGAAGATAGACGGCCAGAAATTCCAGCAGGTCAAGATCATTTATAACTTTGTCGGTGAGATACCGGAGATAACAGAATAAACGTAGCAGCCCTTCTCCCATTTCCGAGAGAAGGGCTTTTTGAAGTGCTTTCCCGTTTGTCAAGCTGGAAGTTGTAAACGCTATAAATCACGAATATCCTTCCGCTGATAAAAAGCAAAGCTGAACAAAGAACCTAATATTCCGGTGCATAAGAACATTACAGCCATACCGCTTCCTGCACCCTCACCAACCAGCTTATGTAAAACCTGTGTAATCGGGTTTTGTGTAAGCATGAACGGCTCAAACACATAATCTGCCAATAAACCGCCAAGCAGAATTCCTAAGGGGATACTGCTGAACTGAACGGCGTTTCTTACTGCAAAAATTCTTCCCTTCATATCTTCTGGAATATTTCGATATAAAATTACCATCTGCCCCGCATTGATAAACGGGATCGGTAAGCTTGCCGCTAAGCCGGCAAGCGACCAGGCAATTCCGTTTCTACCCAATCCCATCATAATGTCTCCCAGCAGAAAGGATAGCATTGCTGAAATGTAAATCATCTTTGCACTGTTCGCTTTTATCTTTCCAGAAGAAACGATGATTCCGCCTATGATTCCTCCGATTCCCATTACCGCGTTTACGATACCGAGCGTAACGCTATCGTTTGCGCTTCTCGAAAGAATCATCGGTGACAAAATATTCTCATAGGTCAATCGGGAAAAGAAGTTCAGCACTGCCATTGTAATAATGACAAGGAAAATCCCATTATGTTGCTTAAGATACTGAAGGCCCTCTTTACACCCAATAAAGACAGATTTCTTTTCAGCCTTCTGCGGGATATCGTCAGGAATTTTCAGCACAAAAAGCAATATCAAAAAAGCAAACAGGAAACTCAACAGGTCAATGATCAAGATCAGTTTTAAACCACCAAACGCAAATAAAGAGGCTGCAAATACCGGGGACAGAACGGCAACAAGATTATCGGAAAAGGAATTCATTCCGCTAATCTGCTCCAGCTTCTCTTTCGGCACCACTTTTCCGAGTGCAACATCCGATGCCGGATCCTGAAAAGCACCCATAAGACCAATGATCATATTTACCAAATAAATATGCCATATCTGCAAGGCATTTCCGATGTTTAAGCAAAGAATTGCCAAAGAACAAATTGCAGCGATACTATCCGATACCAACATGATCTTCTTCTTGCTATGGTTGTCAACGAAAGTTCCAACAAACAAGCTCAAGATAATGTAAGGAAGATAGTTAAAAAATGTCATAAGCGAAACTGTCATTGCAGTTCCTTTTTGTGTATATGCCCACAGAATTAATGCAAAGGTTGTCATAGAGCTGCCAAGCTGTGACAATGCCTGACTAAGCCAAAAAATGATGTATCTCTTAAAATTACTATTCATTGAATTTATCTCCTTATAGATTCGCTTCATAAAAATTCTCTATAAGTGCAAAATCCAATGCGGACGATTATATTCCATTCATCTCTGCGCAAGCATCGTCCAATCACCAGACCTTGCACAGAGAACTACGCTTAAATAAATCTTCATGTGGCACAACATAATATCACCCCCTTGCTCTATACCGCCCCCCAAAGTGTGATTATAACACTTTTTCGAGGAATAAATGCCCACTATGCTCTATTGCGTTGCCTACTTTCATAGAAGCTGTTGCTACGATTTGAAAGCCTAATTTTTTATAGAGCGATATAGCAGGAATATTTTGTCCTCCCGTATCAAGCCTTAATGCTTTGCATGAATTGTTTCTTGCTACTTCCATAGCGTACTTCACAAGAGATGATGCAACCCCTTTCCCGGTCATGCTCGGACGCACAATCAGTAAGTGAATAACCATTACTTCATCGCTTTTAAGAGCTTTCTCCCAAGCAATTTCAGCATATTCTCTCGGTTGAACTCTATCTATAATGATACTTCCTGCAATATTGTGATTATCTTCATATACATATAATGTCCCATCATTTACAGCTTTTTCTGCATCTTTCTTGGTTGGATATACGCCTTTTTTGAATACCGTAAACGCTCCGCATTCAAGTTCGTGTGCGAAATGCTCATTATATGTGTCCTCAATTAATTCAATATCATTAAAATTTGCTTTTCTAATCATATATTATCGCCCTACCAAATTACGACTTGTCTCTTTGAAACATTCTCATTTTATCATACGATACTATTTCCATCAACAGAATTTGGATTCATCACTTGACATTGCGGCAGGGAGTTGATGAGCCAGGATGAAATAGCAGTTATGGACGGAGGAAAATGTATTCTGCAGGTGAGAGGTGTCAGACCATTTTTCTCAAATAAATACGATATTTGCAAACATAAAAACTACAAATATCTGTCCGATTATGACAAAAAGAATACCTTTGATATTGAAAAATATCTGAGTACTAATCTGATACTGAAACCAGAGGATGAAGTGGAACTGTATCAGATGTAACTTCTCGACAAATTGTCGGGAAGTGGATCATGGGAGGAAATCATGAATAATTTGGAAAAAAGGAACAGTCGGTATCCATCGACGAAAATGAATATACCGACTGTACGTGTGAGGAATTTTCTAAGTAGAAAATCCTATGCTTAGTGTAGCACAAAAGGCAGGGTTTATATAGTGTTTTCTTCCCTTTCTGGAAAAAATCTAAGAAAGGACTGGAAAATGTAAGTTTTCCAAAGGTACACTTATGGCATTTTTTACAACGGCAATTACGACCTTAAAAACATTGGTTTGTGCGATCGGAGCCGGACTTGCAGCCTGGGGAGTGATCAATCTGCTGGAAGGATATGGAACGGACAATCCGGGTGCAAATGCTCATGTACGGTAAAGAAGCAAGCAACCGAAAACAAGAGATAGACCGCCAGCACCACACTATTCCGAACAAAAGAACCAAAGACAAGCATTATGGAAATGTGCATAACAGGCTATGGAATCATGGATAACTCTATTCACAGGACATGGAAAAGCTAAGGTGCAGCTTTCCCACGTTCTGTAAGAAGAATTTACTGGGCTTGTATTCCTGTCTGCTGAAGATATGGGATAATGGGAAAGGCTACTGACCTTTTTACTATTGCATATACAATATTTTTGTATTCTCTCTCCCACCATAATAGTATCATACAAATTTCATGATTACAAGACTGTTTATATAGGCAAACGTGTGCTAAACTAGCCTAGCAATGTATCAGTGAGAAATTTTCTGTTGTTTTTATCAAGGAGGGTATTTTTTATGGGAAATAATCAGTTAGAAAGAGAGTACGAAGAAATAAGATTAAAGCAAACTATATCTTTAGCCGAGGAACAATTAAAACAAGCAAAAGAAGCAGCAGAAAAAAAGAAATCACAAATTATTGAAGTAAAAAAAGAAGTTCGTGAAAACGCAGCACATGGAGTTACAAATCTATACACTTCGGACGGATTTGAGGCACTTGTTGAGTTAAGTCAATATATGAACCCTGTTATAGATAAAATTGTAGATTATGAAGAAGAAGAACACAAAATACTTTTACTGGAAAACATGACAAAATCACCATATTTTGCCCGTATTGATTTTAAATTTGATGATGAGGAAGAATTTGAAAAAATATATATCGGACGTTCCTCTCTACGGAAAAACAGTTATCAGGAGATGTATGTTTATGATTGGCGGTCACCGATTGCAAGTATTTTTTACCGCTTTATGAAAGGAGAAGCATTTTATGACGCTCCATGCGGGCGGGTAACAGGTGAACTCAAATTAAAACGTCAGTATGAAATCAAGAATGGAGCGTTAAAATATTTTTTTGATACAGATGTGCAGATTGTTGATGAATTTTTAAGACAACTATTATCACAGAATACCACCGCCAAAATGAAAGCGATAGTTGAAACAATACAACAAGAACAGGACGCTGTTATCAGAGATATGGAAAATGACCTGTTAATGGTGCAGGGCGTAGCAGGAAGCGGTAAAACTTCCATTGCCCTTCATCGGGCAGCTTATCTTATGTATCAAGGATTACAGACAAAGTTGTCCGCAAATAATATTATAATTATTTCCCCTAATGCTATATTTGAGCAATATATTTCTAATGTGTTGCCCGAATTGGGAGAAGATAATGTTATCTCCGTTGTATTTGAGGATATTCTAAATATGCTGTTAAA
The DNA here is from genome assembly GCF_040096615.1 of Blautia aquisgranensis. Lineage (NCBI taxonomy): Bacteria > Bacillati > Bacillota > Clostridia > Lachnospirales > Lachnospiraceae > Blautia > Blautia aquisgranensis. The sequence continues at coordinate 272,481 of NZ_JBBMEJ010000001.1, read as the reverse complement.
AGGCAGGAAAATTCAGTCCAAGAATGATTTTTTAGAAAAAATAATTGCTCCCTCACAATACAAAAAACTTTATAAAGACAGTATCGAGTTTAAAACGTCAAAACTTTTTGGGGAAATATTAGACAAATTTATTTATGATATTCCATGTCAATGGATAGAATTTGATGATGTTTATTATGAGGGAACATGTGTTGTAAGCAGGCAGACTTTACAGGATAAGGTATTGGGAAGAACAGAAACTCCATTAGGCATAAAGTTAGCGCAATTAGAAGATTATATTTTAGAACTAATATTTGGAACAGGAAAGGGACGGGGACATAAAGCAGAAAAAAATTTAGTAAAGCAGGAAATACAAAATTTTATAAAAATTGATATATTTGAGTTGTATAAAATATTATTTAGCAATGAATCCTATTTTTTCAGTTTATTGCATAATAATAATTCCTCAGAGAGCATAAAGGAAATCCGGGAATATACGAAAGAAAATCTGGAAGCAGGCTGTATATACTATGATGACGCAATAGCAATGCTTTATTTATATTTAAAAATATACGGAACGAATGAATATAAAAATATCAAGCAGGTTGTCATTGATGAAGCTCAAGACTATTACCCGCTTCAATATGAAATATTCGGCTTATTATTTCCAAATGCTAAATTTACAATCTTAGGGGATATGAAACAAACCCTTGCCAAAAAAGAGGATATATCTTTCTATGAAGAAATTCATAAAATACTGAATAAGAAAAAATCTTCTCTTATCGTGTTAGACAAAAGTTTCCGTTGCACGAATGAGATATTAAATTTTAGCTTAAAATTCATAGAACAAAGTCCACAGATAAAAAGTTTTAATCGGAAAGGGGATAGCCCGGAAGTATTTATTGCGGATAATTCCGAAGTCTTTATTGACAAGATTGTTGAAGAGGTAAAATCATGCCAGGAAAAAGGATTACAGTCAATAGGATTAATTTGTAAAACTGAAAATAATTCGATCTGCTTGTTTAACAAATTAAAGCACAAACTAGATATACAAATAATCAAAAATGGAAGTGCAGCAGAGTTACAAGGTGTATTTATTATACCAGTATATATGTCAAAGGGGTTGGAATTTGATGCTGTCTTAATATGTGATGCAGACAATCAAAACTACTATGATGATGATGATAAAAATCTCTTATATGTTGCCTGTACTAGAGCACTCCATAGGCTTAGCTTATTTTGTGAAAAAGAAGTTAGCCCATTGCTATATGCAACTTCTAAACATACAAAACCAGAGCAGACAGAATAGGTCATGAAAACACATGGATAAATTAATAATAATTCGGACAGATAATCAGAACAACTTATATGAACAAATTATATCGTTAATAACTGCCAATCAAGCTAAAATGGAAACCATGTCTTTTGGTGTTTTTCCTACACTCTTTTTTCCGGGACTGGAAATAAGGCAGCACCAACGCCGGGTATTTAGGGACGGGGAGGAAATAAACCTTACCCGCCTTGAATACAGTACCCTTGTATTCCTTGCTTCCAATCCCGGCAATGTCCTCACACAAGAACAGATTTTTGAAGCCGTTTGGAACATGGATAGCGATAGCTGCCATTCAAGCGTTGTCAACGTGATTTACAACCTACGGAAAAAGATAGAGCCGGACAGCAAAAACCCCACCTACATAAAGACCGTTTTAGGCATAGGCTACAAGTTTGCTTCCGGGGAATGACAACCGAATAACCGCCGCCATTTTAGGCAGTCAGTAAACAGGAAATCAGAAAAAGGTTTCCTGTTTTTTTGCGCCCGTTTTTGTCAAATACTGTTACGAAAACACGAAAAGATTTTCCGGGGGACTTTGCCATATTTTTCTTCCAGTGCGTAGTAATAATGACGGGAAAAATATTGCCGCAAAGTTGGCAGAAGCCCCGCCCTCTCCGTCGAGAGTATCAGCAAAAGCCTACACAGCGGAATCCGTCACTTTTTTAGAGCAAGATTCTACCACAGTACCAAATTTCGCTAATCGCTCATTTTGTCCTGCGGGAATCTTGTTGGGGTTGCCACCCCAAGCCCGCCTTTTTGCGGCTTACGCCGCTTGAAAAAATCCACCCATGAAAGGAGGTTCACAGCCATGAAAAAATACAATACGCCCCACCGCCACCGGGTAATCAAGACACGCTTGACCGAGGAAGAATACGCCGAGTTTTCCGAGCGTGTCACCCTCTGTAAAATGAGCCAAGCCGAGTTTATCCGGCAAGCCCTCATTAAGTCAAGCATACGCCCGGTTATCACCGTTTCCCCGGTCAATGATGAATTGCTCTCTGCCGTTGGGAAGCTAACCGCCGAGTATGGAAAAATCGGCGGCAACTTAAATCAGATTGCCCGCTGTCTGAACGAGTACGGCGCACCTTATAACGCCCTCTCCCAAGAAGTGAGAGCTGCCCTCTCCGAGCTTGCCGCCTTGAAGTTTGAAGTCTTGCAGAAAGTAGGTGAAGCCGTTGGCAACATTCAAACATATCAGCTCTAAAAATGCCGACTATGGAGCTGCCGAGCAGTACCTAACCTTTGAGCATGACGAGTTTACCATGAAGCCTACGCTTGATAAAAATGGGCGGCTTCTCCCCCGTGATGATTACCGCATATCTTCCCTTAATTGCGGCGGGGAAGATTTCGCCATAGCGTGTATGCGCTCCAATCTGAAATACGGCAAAAACCAAAAACGGGAGGACGTAAAGAGCCACCATTACATTATCAGTTTTGACCCCCGTGACGCACAGGACAACGGCTTGACCGTAGACCGGGCGCAACAGTTGGGCGAGCAGTTTTGTAAAGAGCATTTCCCCGGACACCAAGCCCTTGTATGCACCCACCCGGACGGGCATAACCACAGCGGCAATATCCATGTGCATATCGTAATCAATTCTTTGCGGATTGCCGAAGTGCCGCTATTGCCCTACATGGAAAGACCAGCGGACACAAGGGAGGGCTGCAAGCACCGCTGTACGGACAGTGCTATGGAATATTTCAAAGCGGAAATCATGGAAATGTGCCACCGGGAAAACCTCTATCAGATTGACCTGCTGAACGGGAGCAAGAACCGTGTCACCGAGCGTGAGTATTGGGCGAAGCGGAAAGGACAAGCCGCACTGGATAAAGAGAACGCTTCCCTTGCCGCCAAAGGAGAGCCGCCCAAACTTACGAAATTTGAAACGGACAAGGAGAAGCTGCGGCGCACGATCCGCACCGCCCTGTCCTCTGCTACTTCTTTTGAGGACTTCTCCGGGAAGCTGTTACAACAGGGCGTGACCGTCAAGGAGAGCCGGGGGAGGTTATCGTATCTCACGCCGGACAGGACGAAGCCAATCACCGCCCGGAAATTGGGTGATGATTTTGACCGTGCCGCCGTACTGGAAGCACTCACCCTAAACGCACAGAACGCCGCCAGAGCCGCCGAAAAGCCCACACCCAAACAGGAATCCCCCCGGAGCATAAAAGACCGCTTACAGCGTAATAAAGCCGCCATAAACACCCCGAAGAATGACGGAGTACAACGCATGGTAGACATAGCCGCCAAGAGAGCCGAGGGCAAGGGGAAAGGCTACGAGAAGTGGGCGACTTTGCACAATCTGAAGCAAATGGCGGCGACCATGAGCATTTACGAGGAATCCGGCTTTTCTTCCCCGGAAGAACTGGAAGCCGCCCTTGCCGCCGCCAGTGCCGGGCTGCATGAAGTGACCGGGAAACTGAAAGCCGTGGAAAACACCTTGCGGGAGAAAAAGGACTTGCAGAAACAGCTATTAGCGTACATCAAGACCAAGCCAGCCCGTGACGGACTGCGGGCGCAGAAAACGGAGAAAGCCCGGAGAGCCTACCGGGAGCAGCACGAAAGCGAGTTTATCATTTCCGAATCTGCCGCCCGGTATTTCAAGGCACAGGGAATCTCCAAGCTGCCAGCGTCCAAGACATTACAAGCAGAGATTGAGCAGCTTACAAGGGAGAAGAACACGCTTTACAACGAATACCGGGAGAAGAAAGAGAGCGTCCGGGAATTGCAGACTATAAAGAGCAACATAGACCAAATCTTGTGCCGTGAGCCGGAACGGGGAAAGGGGCGGGAGAATGAACGGTAAACGCCCTTACATGGACTACCGCCAGTACCGGGCGGCGTGTCGGCTTGTGCATGAGTGCTGTAACTATGACAACGGGAATTGTATTGCTCTGGATAACGGCGAGCCTTGCGTGTGTGTGCAGAGTATCAGCTATTCCCTCTTGTGCCGCTGGTTCATTGCCGCCGTGCTGCCGCTGGACGGGAAGCTGGAAGCCGCCCTTTTACATCGGGCAGACAGGAAACGCTGTACCGAGTGCGGCGGGTATTTTCTCCCCAAGTCAAACCGGGGGAAATACTGCCCGGATTGCGCCGGACGCATGAAAAGAATCAGAGCCGCACAGCGCAAGCGGAAACAAAGGCTACTATGTCACGCTTTAGGAACTGGAAAGCCCCCGTAAATCAAGGCTTTTCAGACCGCCCTCAACGGGTAGGCGATATTTATATCCTTTACCCCTCAAAACGGCGTCCTAAAGCGTAACAGAAGCCCAAAACAGACCATAGGAGGAACGGATGGCAGACAACCGCAAATATTACTACCTAAAGCTGAAAGAGAGCTATTTTGACGAGGACGCTATCGTGCTGCTGGAAAGTATGCAGGACGGTATGCTCTACTCAAACATTCTCTTGAAGCTGTACCTAAAATCGCTGAAAAACGGGGGAAAGCTCCAGCTTGCCGAGAATATCCCCTACACCGCACAGATGATAGCCACAATCACCCGCCAGCAAGTCGGCACAGTGGAGAGGGCTTTGCAGATTTTTATGAAAATGGGGCTTGTAGAACCGTTGCAGAACGGAGCTTTATACATGAGCAACATTGAACTCTTAATCGGTCAGTCCTCTACCGAGGGGGAGCGCAAACGCCGGGCAAGGCGGGCTTTGCAGGAGCAAAAGGCATTGCCGGAAGCCGTGGCGGACAAACGTCCACCAGAGATAGAGATAGAGAAAGAGATAGATATAGAGTTAGAGATAAAGAGAGAGGGAGAGATAAAGACAGGACAGACAGCCCCCGCCCCTTTTGGCAGATATGAAAATGTATTCCTGTCAAAAAAAGAGCTTGCGGAGCTGCAAGAGGAACTTCCCGGCAAATGGGAATATTACATAGACCGTCTATCCGGCTATATCGCTTCCAGCGGGAAGAAATACAAGAACCATGCCGCCACTATCCGGCGTTGGGCGGCTGATGACAGGGCAAAGGGGAAGCCAAAAAAGGGAATCCCCGATTATTCCTACAAAGAGGGCGAGAGCCTTTGACAGCATAGACACAACGCCCCGTAAACAGGGCGTGAAAGACCATGAACAAGGAGGAACGATTTTATGTGTGATTACGATAACGCTATTTTCCGGCTTGCCACAGAAGCAGAGCCGGAGGATTACACGGGCGAGGACGGGCTTTTGTATTGCGGGAGCTGCCGCCAGCCCAAAGAAGCCTATTTTGCAGAGGGAAAGACACTTTTCGGACGTGACCGACACCCCAAAGAATGTGACTGCCAGCGGAAACAGCGGGAGGAACGGGAAGCCGCAGACCGAGAACAGAAACACCGGGAGGAAGTGGAACGGCTGAAAAGAAAGGGCTTCACCGACCCGGCTATGAGGGAATGGACGTTTGAGAACGACAACGGGAAATGCCCGCAAATGGACTATGCCCGTGAATATGTGGAGTGTTGGGAACTGATGAAAGCGGAAAACCACGGATTGATTTTATGGGGGAGTGTCGGCACAGGCAAAAGCTATTTTGCCGGGTGTATCGCTAACGCCCTTATGGAGCGTGAGATTTCCGTGTGCATGACGAATTTTGCCCTTATCCTCAATGACCTTGCCGCCAACTACAAAGACAGGAACGAATACATATCCCGTCTTTGCAGCTTCCCTCTGCTTATCCTTGACGATTTCGGCATGGAGCGTGGCACGGAATACGGTTTAGAGCAAGTCTATAACGTGGTTGACAGCCGATACCGCAGCGGCAAGCCGTTAATCGTGACAACGAACCTCACGCTGGAAGAATTACAGAACCCGGAGGACACCGCCCACGCCCGGATTTATGACCGCCTTACGGAAATGTGCTGCCCCGTCTGCATTACCGGGGAAAATTTCAGAAAAGCCAAAGCACAGGCGAAAATGGAACGCCTTAAAACGCTGCTGAACAGAAAGGAGAGCCTATGACCGACACCCCCAACAGAAGCACCGCCACTACCGCCCGCCGCCCGGATTGCGTGACCGAGGTACGCCGGGGGAACACCGTCCTTGTGGTTTCCGGCTACTTCAAACAGGACACCACCGCCACTGCCGCCGACAAAATGATGAAAGTGCTGGAAGCGGAAAGCGCAGCCGGGGGAACTGCCGCCCATGCCATGTAAAGTGACATTCCTTACTGAAATTTATTCGACATTATGTGCCATAAAGTAGCAAAAAGGACTGTACAGCCAGCCCCGCCCTATGGTATAATAGACATACGGAATAGTGGGCTGGCTGTCGGAAACGGAGGAAACCATGTTAAGACAGACCACCCAAAAAATCACCGCCCTTTATCCGAGGTTATCCCACGAGGACGAGCTGCAAGGCGAGAGCAATTCCATAAGCAACCAGAAGCGAATCCTTGAAAACTACGCCAAACAGAACGGCTTCGGCAATCTGAAATGGTACACGGACGACGGTTATTCCGGGGCGAACTTCCAAAGACCCGGCTTCCAGTCCATGCTTGCCGACATTGAAGCGGGGCTTGTGGGTACGGTTATCGTAAAGGATATGTCACGGTTAGGGCGAAACTACTTACAAGTGGGAATGTACACGGAAATGATTTTCCCACAGAAAAACGTCCGTTTCATTGCAATCAATGACGGCGTTGACAGCGCACAGGGCGACAACGATTTTGCCCCCTTGCGTAACATTTTTAACGAATGGCTGGTGAGGGATACGAGCAAGAAAATCAGAGCGGTCAAGAGGTCAAAAGGCATGAGCGGGAAGCCTGTCACAAGCAAGCCTGTTTACGGCTACCTCATGGACGAGGACGAAAATTTCATCATTGACGGGGAAGCCGCCCCCGTAGTGAAGCAGATATACAGCTTATGCCTTGCCGGGAACGGACCGACCAAGATAGCCCGTGTCTTGACGGAACAGCAGACACCCACGCCGGGAACGCTGGAATACCGCCGGACAGGAAGCACACGCCGCTACCACCCCGGCTATGAGTGCAAGTGGGCGACAAACACCGTGGCGCATATCCTTGAAAACCGTGAATACACGGGCTGCCTTGTGAACTTCAAGACCGAGAAAGTGTCCTACAAGGTAAAGCAGAGCAAGGAGAATCCCGAAGAAAAGCAGGTAATCTTTGAGAACCACCACGAGCCAATCATTGACCGTGACACATGGGAGCGTGTGCAGGAGCTACGCAAACAGCGCAAACGCCCCAACCGCTATGATGAAGTGGGCTTGTTCTCCGGCATACTGTTCTGTGCCGATTGCGGCAGCGTCATGTACCAGCAGAGGTATCAGACGGACAAGCGGAGGCAGGACTGCTACATATGCGGCAGCTACAAGAAGCGCACCCGTGACTGTACGGCGCACTTTATCCGCACCGACCTCTTGACCGAGGGAGTGACCGAGAACCTACGGAAAGTCACCAGCTACGCCGCCAAGCACGAAGCCCGGTTCATGAAGCTGTTGACCGAGCAGACCGAGGACGGGAGCAAACGCCGGAACGCCGCCAAGAAGAAAGAGCTGGAAGCGGCAGAAAAGCGGATTGCGGAACTCTCCGCTATCTTCAAGCGGCTGTATGAGGACAGCGTGGCGGGGCGCATATCGGACGAGCGTTTCACGGAGCTTTCGGCAGACTACGAAGCCGAGCAAAAGGAACTGAAAGAACGTGCCGCCGTTCTGCAGGGCGAGCTTTCAAAGACGCTGGAAGCCACGGCGAACGCCGAGAAGTTTATGAAAGTGGTACGCAAGTACACCAGCTTTGAGGAACTCACCCCTACCCTGTTACGGGAGTTTGTGGAGAAAATCGTAATCCACGAATCGGAAGCCCTTGACGGGAAACGCCGGGGGAAGCTCCGCAGACAGGAAATCGAAATCTATTACTCTTTTGTCGGCAAGGTAGAGTTGCCCGACTAAAGCCCGACCCGTCCGGCAGTCAGCCGGACAGGGAACGGCAAAATTTTTTACACTTCTTTTACTTCTTTATCTCACATGAGCAAAGTCACAAGGAATAAAACACTTAATGTCTTCTATGTGAAAAGATTTTAAAGAGAAAATGCACATCCTACGCAGATAACATGACAATTTCATGCAAAGCGAAAGGAGACACCATGAAAATCGAATACACAAAAGTGGGAGACTATTATTTACCGAATCTTTACTACCCGGAGGAAACCAGACCGATTGGCTTATGGGGAATGCTTCGGAAGGAATATCTGAAAGAACATAAATCTGGAACTTATACATATCTTCTTCTGACCGCCAGGCTGGACAGTTATTTGGCAGATCTGAATGAACAGGCACAGGAACGCTTTGAATTGATCGAAACTCAGATGCGAAGTGCGGAGGGAGTTTCCGAGGAACTGAAGAGACAGAATCCTATGGAATGGCTATGCCACTGTAACAATATCCGCAACCGGGCTGCTGAGATCATCAAGCAGGAACTGATTTATGTATAAGGGGGATTCTAGATATGAGAAGAGAACTGATTGAAAGTTATTATGAAGAATACCAGCGGGAGCTGGAAAGATTTCTTGAATCTGACCCGGAGATGTTCACTCTGGAAGCAGAAATTCATCATTACATAGAAATACTGGAACCGGTCCTCAGAGATGGCGGACAGGAGATGTGGCAGACACTGGACAGGATTATTTCAGCGAAAAATGCAATGGAGGGAATTGTGGCAAAAGAAATGTATATCCGGGGATTTTTGGATTATGAAAGACTGGTGTGTGAAAAAGACAGTAAGATCTGAATAATCAGAACATAGACTATATATAACGAGGCTTTTATTGTATAGACAGTAAGAGCCTCATTTAATATAGTTTTCATAATAAAAAACAGGTGGTAGTACGTATTTGCTTTGTGTTATATAAGAATTGGTCTGGCTGAACAATGGTGAAAATTTACTATGATTTTACTTAAATCTGATTGAAGGATGAAAAAGTGATGATATCATATAGTGGGTTGATAGGGTTACAGAAAATGTATTCACAGAGGCAGAGAAGAAATAATGAAAGTAAAAAATGCAGATGAATTTTATAAAATATTAGAAAGAAAGGCTATATATCCGGTATTTCAGCCGATTGTAAATTTACAGACTGGAGATGTGGCAGGATATGAAGCTCTTAGTCGTATCGACAGGCATGATACGACTCTTATGATTTCAGATTTGTTTGTGATTGCTGAACAGGTAGGCTGTGTTTGGAAATTGGAAAAATTGTGCAGAAATAAAGCATTGAAGGCAGCGGCGAATAAACCAGAACATGCAAAATTATTTCTTAATGTAGATGGTAATATCATTCAGGATAAATCGTTCATACAGGGATTTACAAACCGTAAGGCTGCGAAAGCCGGAGTACCGTCCTGTGACATTGTATTTGAAATAACGGAACGGTCGGATATAGAAAACTATCAGATTCTGCAACAGATTATGAAGCATTATGCAGATCAGGGATATGAAATAGCTTTGGATGATGTTGGAGCTGGATATTCTGGTCTGAACCGTGTAGTAAATACATCGCCAAACTACTTAAAAGTTGATATAGAACTGGTCAGAGATATTCAAAAACATAAGAAAAAGGAAATTATGATGGAATTTCTGTTGCATTACTGTAATGAGACAGGAGCAATTCTGATTGCAGAAGGGATAGAAACAGAAGCAGAGTTGGAGTGTCTGTGTAGATTAGGTGTTCATTACGGACAAGGATATTTTCTTGGAAGACCGGACAGAACGTTCAAAAATGTAAGGAATGAGGCGATGTTGGTATTACGTAGACTGAATAATAAATCGTAATGAAAACTATATGTCAGCAGGTGAAAAATGAATAAGTCAATTATAACATTATAAAGATTTCCATTGATTTTTACACCTATTTTACACAAGCACTCACATAGATTTGATTTCTGTCTTCTATAATTGTATAGGAAAATGTAGATCTTATATAATAACAGGAGAGGAAAGAGAAATGAACGAGAATGTGAAAGTGGTTTTTGGTCTGATCGGTGGCCTTGCCTTGTTCCTTTATGGAATGAACAGCATGAGTGATGCACTTCAGAAAGCCGCAGGAGAACGAATGAAAAAAATCCTTGGATTTCTTACAAGAAATCCAATTATGGGAGCACTTGCCGGAGCACTTGTAACAGCTGTATTGCAGAGCAGTTCAGCGACGACAGTTATGGTTATCGGTTTTGTCAGTGCGGGACTTATGAGTCTTCCGCAGGCAATTTCTGTTATCTTTGGTGCCAACATAGGAACCACTATGACGGCACAGCTGATGGCATTTAAAATCAGCAATTATATTTATCCAATTATCTTTGTTGGATTTATTCTGAACTTTGTTAGCAAAAAAGAAAAGGTTAAAAATATCGGTATGGTAATTTTTTCATTCGGACTTTTATTTGAAGGAATTGAAATCATGGGTGAAGTCATGAAACCTTTGGCGGGAAGTCCGGTCTTTGTTGATCTGATGGGAAAAGTTTCATCCATTCCGGTTCTTGGTGTTGTACTGGGAGCGGTCATGACATTGGTTGTGCAGAGTAGTTCAGCTACGATTGCAGTTCTGCAGAATTTTGCATCACAGGCAGGACCGGACGGAGTAAGCAGTGTAATAGGGCTTACCGGTGCGATTCCGATTCTTCTTGGAGATAATATAGGTACAACGATCACAGCACTTCTTGCATCAATTGGACAATCTAAAAATGCAAAACGTACAGCAATTGCGCATAGTATTTTTAATATCAGTGGAAGCTGCGTTTTTATTTTCCTGGTTCCGTGGTTTGCAAAATTTGTCCAGTTTATTTCACCAAAGGGAAATGAGATTGATGTGATTTCAAGACAGATTGCAAATGCACATACAACGTTTAATATCGTCTGTACACTGGTCTGGCTGCCACTGATTCCGCTGATGGTAAAAATTGTTACAACAATCATCCGTGGAAATGACAAAACAGAGAAAGCAGCTTTTGAACCCAAATATCTGGATATGAAAGTGATTGAACAGCCGGCGGCTGCTATGGTTCTGGTATCTAAGGAACTGAACCGACTTGGAGAACTGGCAGAATCTCTGTTAAGTGATTTAAAAACGGCGATTGTAGCAGATGGAGACTCAAAAACTCATGGTTCGTTTATAGAAAATCTGGAGATTGTACATCAGTTACAGGACAGTGTGACAGAATATATTACCAGATTATTCGCAAGCGGAAACCTTACAGAACAACAGTCTGAGCAGACGGCAGGGTTACTGTATGTAAACAATAGTATTCAGAGGATTGCAGACAGATGTGAAGATATTGACCAGATATGTGAAAAAGTAAATAACAATGGAAAAAGACTGACCAGTGAAGCCTCCTCAGAAATGGAAGACTGCATTGATATTATCCAGCAGCTTTTAAAGAAAGCAATGGAGGCAATCCGTAAGGGTGATGCTGTAGTGGCTGAAACAGTTTTTAAAAATAAGAAAAAAATGCATAAAGCAGAGAAAAAATACAGTAAGGCACATTTAAACCGTGTAAAAAATGAGGTTTGTGATGCGTCTATGACAAGATATTTTTCTGGGATCATGTATAATTTTGACCGTATGGCAGATAATTGTGTCAGCATTGCAGAAGAAGCCTGTGATAATGTGGCTTTTATAAACCTTGATGAAGAGACGGGAAAATCAATGATGGAAAGAGGTGCAGTATAAAATGGTAAAGAAAAAAAACATCCGAAAATCTGCACTTCTGCTGATAATGATAATGCTGGCAACGGGAATAACAGCATGTGGAACCGAGGAAGAGCCATTGCCGGATCTGTCTGCTATGGGAGCTGTCACAGCTGTATCACGAGAAGAAGGGTCAGGAACCAGAGCAGAATTTGAGAATCTTTTGAAACTGCCTGAGAGTGATACAGGAATAGTTGTTGATTCTACAGAGAAAGTTCTGAAAAAGGTGGAAGAAGATAAAAACGCAGTTGGTTATGTCGCATATAGTTCCGCAACAGATACGAATGGAAAAATACTTCAAATCAACGGAGTTCTTCCTTCTGAGAAAACAATAGACAATAACAGTTATCCTCTTTGCAGGGATTATTATCTGGCTTATAATGGAGAACTGACAGATGTGGAACAGGATTTCCTGACTTATGTAAAGAGTAAAGGACAGGATATTGTGAAACAATATTGTATTCAGGCTGACAGTACAACAACATTCCTTTCTGACAAGTCAGAAGGAAAGATTCTGATTGAAGGATCCACTTCAATGGAACCAATGGTAAAAGCACTGGCAGATGACTATCAGAAACAAAATCCAAATGCTGAAATAGAAGTAAAAGCAACAGATTCTTCAAGAGGGATTACGGCGGTGATAAGTGGAGAGTGTGATTTCGCAATGTCATCCAGAGAATTAAAGGATTATGAAGCAGAGCTTCTGGAAACAAAAGTCATTGGAAAAGATGCTATAGCTATTGTGATAAATGAAGAAAATCCACTGGAAAATCTTACAATAAAACAACTTACAGGTCTGTACAATGGAACATATAAAAACTGGGATGATCTTTCCTGAGAAAAACGAATATAATATCTTACAAGCACTGACTATAACGGTCGGTGCTTCTTTTTTGGATTTTTTCAAAATTATCTGACATTCTTCAAATTCCCACGTGTGATTAGTGGAAAAATAATTTTTTCTGCAAAAGTACCGTCCAAATGCCCTCTGAAACTTGCTATTAGTGAGGGAATATTTCATTTATGCGAAAAAAACTTGCAAAAGGGGGTTGGTAAATACCGCTTCCCAGGCTTTATAGGTAGAGGAACAATTATTTTAAAAATTTTACCCCAAAGATGTCCGCTTTTGCCTGTCTCAGTACAGAGTATGTGAAGGGACTAACAAAAGTAAAAGAAAAAATGATAAAAATGCAAAAAAATATCACGAATCTTTTGCATCTTGCGAAGTCATTTGACTCTAGTAATCAGAGGACGTTTTGGAATGTTCCTTCGATGAACCTTGACAACCGATAAGTGCACCCTGGAAGCCTAACAGGAGTTATGCCATGACCTTTCTTTTTCTGAGAGCGAGCGAAATTATAATGACACTCCCGATGATGGGCGGCTGACCGAAGCCTTATGGTCAGTGACCTGCTGATGCAGGCAGAGGCAGTCTGAGACGGCTGCAGGTGACAGGGAAACGCACGCCAGACCGCCGGACGAATGAAACTGATGACAATGTTTACAGGGCAAAATGCCCGGAAAGGAGCAGTTTATGACAGAACTGAAAATGAAAGAAATGCAGTTGATTAACTGGTTTGGATGCCCGAATCTGATTTATACAAGGGAGAGAATCCATCTGGTTGCCATGCTTACAACAGATGAAGAAATGAAAAAGAATCTTTACAGGGTATGCAGATTCCTTGCAAGAGAAGAAATCGCATATCGGTATCCGATCATGTATGAAATGATCCGGAAAATATTTTCACCGGATGATACCAATCCACCGGAAGCATGTGCAATGTTTATGCCGGACGATGAAACAGATGATGAAGAATATGCAATGGCAGCGTAGCTGCGGAAAGGACAGTAACGATTATGAATAAAGTGGTTTTAATGGGAAGACTGACAAAGAATCCGGAGATCAAATATGCCGGAAAAGATAATGATATGGCAGTAGCAAGATATACACTGGCGGTAAACAGAAGATATAAACGTGACGGTGAACAGGAAGCGGATTTTATTTCCTGTGTCACATTCGGAAAGAGTGCAGAGTTTGCACAGAAATATCTTCACAAGGGAATGAGGATTGTGATTGGCGGTCGTATCAGCACTGGCAATTATAAGGACAAGGACGGGAAAACAATTTATACTACAGATGTGATCGTGGAAGAACATGAATTTGCCCAGAACAAGGATAATGGTGTTGGAGCTGATTCATCGGAAACACCGAAAACAGATAAGGACGGATTTATGGAAGCACCGGAAGGTGAGGTTCCATTCGACTAAACCGAAGTAAATGGTTGGAGAGGTTGCCCTTTGTCGGGGCATCCTCTTTTCCATTTTACAGAAGACATCAAAAATTACAGGTATTCAACCTAACGAAATCGTGATATAATCAAAATATGTTCAGATGAAAAATATGGAGGTTGCTTATGGGCGTAAGTTATAACAGATTATGGAAAATGCTCATAGATAAAAATATGAAGCGGATAGAGATGCAGTACCTCACCGGGATCAGTGGAAATATTCTTGCCAGGATGGGAAAAAACCAGTATGTATCAATGGAGACGATTGAGAAGATCTGCAAGAAGCTGGACTGCACCGTTGATGAGATGCTGGAATTTACAGATGATGAGTAACAAGAGCAGACATGTCAAATTATTAAAACTGGAAGAATGCTTCAGAAGTCGAAAAAAGAAATTGAAAAAAGATAACACGCCGGATACGGCATAAATCTCTTAGCAACGCTAAGAGCGCACTTCTATACAGGCAATTCCATCTGCCTGTATCGTGCGACCTGCGGTGCTGTTCCCGATTTCAAGAAATCTCAAACCGGGAAATACAGCGAAATCAGAGATTTCGTACAAGGGGAAGATCCCCTTGCGGCACAGATGCCTATCCCTGATAAAGTTTGTGACTGAATATTTCAGATATAGACATATAAGGGGAAAGAAAGTGTGAAATCAAAATTTGTGGAGAGATTTTATGATTAGAAAAGCAATACTAAAAGATGTTAATTCGATTGAAGATACTTACAATGAGCATTTCCAGTATGAACTGAATCATACAGCCTTTACTGTATTTAAGAAAGGGGTTTATCCAACGAAAGATGATGCAGAACGGGCTATTTATGCTGGTGCTTTGTTTGTATATGAAGAAAACGGAACAATTGTTGGAAGTATCATTATTGATAAAGTTCAACCAATAGAATATGCAACTATTCCTTGGAAAGAAAAATTATCTGAAGATGAGGTAATGGTAATTCACCTTTTAATGGTACGTCCGAGTATGTCTGGTAAAGGAATTGCATCATCACTAATAAAATTCGCTACAGAATTAGCACAAAAAAATAGTTGCAGGGCACTACGTTTGGATACAGGAAGTCAAAATATTCCTGCGCTATCTTTGTATCAAAAAAATGGATTTGAAATAATTGCTAGTGCTTCTAAAAAAGTTGGAGATGTAATTGCACACAAAAACCATCTTTTTCTCGAAAAGATATTGTAGTTCGTAAATTCCAGTTTGAAAAATTGAGAAAATCGGAGTTTGAGGAGCATCACCGTTATGATTAGAGAATTACGGAAAGTGGATATAAATAAAGTTGCAGAAATATGGTTAGATACAAATATAAAGACACATTATTTTATCTCTGCTCAATATTGGAAAAGTAATTTTGAGTTAGTAAAAGAACTTCTATTACAGGCAACTGTCTATGTTTACGAGGATAAACAGGAAATACAGGGTTTTATAGGGTTAAGTAACGAATACATTGAAGGTATTTTTGTTTCTGCCGAAATGCAATCTCAAGGTATAGGTAAAATTTTGCTAAACTATGTAAAGGGAAAAAGAAACAAATTAATCTTAAATGTATATCAAAAAAATACACGGGCAATATCCTTTTATCAAAGAGAAGGATTTGAGATTCAGTATAGCGGTTTGGATGAAGCTACTGGAGAAAAAGACTATGTAATGGCATGGCAGCAGAAATAGAAATTCAAGTTTTAGTGTTTGGAAAATTATGACTTAGTGTGCAAGTTGGGAGAAAATATGGTAACGGAAAAAGAGAAAAAAGCATGTCGATTTATTGCCGAATGGCTATAAGATTGTGAGACAGTCTCTGGTAGATGATCTGGAGGGCGAAAAAAAGGTATGTTGGGAGACAGAAATTTTGCAGGATGATGATAGTGGATTTACTTATGAAATCAGCAGGTGTCTGTATTTCGATACCTGTAAGGAACATGGCTATGCAGAGTTCTGCAAAGTATTTTGCAACCATGACTGGTATGCTTATGGAGTATTAAAGCATCATTCGAGATTTATCAGAAAATCGACGATTGCCGAAGATGGAACTGTATGTCATGATACAATCGAGAAAGTAACAGAGAAACATTTTTTATAAAACCGAAAAATTGATTATGGGAGGAAATTGAAAATGGCGAAAGAAGAGAGATTTGAAAAAATATATTCTCAGGGAGCATTAACTACTACTGAGATATGGGTGGATAAGGAAACTGGTGTGAATTATTTATATCATGCATGTGGGTATTCAGGTGGACTGACTCCATTGTTGGACAGAGATGGGAAACCAGTTATTTCTCAGGCTATAAATAGATGACCTTAGAAACAGCAACTGTTATGGTAAGTAACAGCATCGTCACAATATGTATATGGTCGATTGGTGTGTGCGGTAATATACTATATTCAGAAAAACAATTCAGGAGATTTTTATGAGAAGATCAGGTTGGACAAAATGGTTGATCGTGATTCCGGCAATGCTAGGCATTGTGTTGGTGACCTATGTGCGGTATACAACGGATATCTGGGGATTTGGTGCATTTATCTGCCAGCTGATTGCAATTTTGGAATTGGCTTATGGTCTGCGAATTGCGATGCTGGCACAGAATAGAAAGAAGTCCTATCGGTTAACACCGGAAGAACGACATGAGTATGCACGGTATTTATATGAGAAGCAATATCACCGTTACCCTGCTGTAGCGAATCAGATGCTTTTGGTTATGGCACGGATGAGTGTACTCCTTAACAATTATGAACGGGCTGCACAGGAGCTGGCAGATATTCGTATAGATAAATTCAATCCAGCACAGTTGAAGTTGTATTATTACCTGAAAGTGGTTACAGCAATGGCAGCAGGAGATGCGACAGGGATTCAAGAGAGCCAGATGTGTTACGCAGGGATTCCGGATACTAAATGCACATATCCGTCAAAAGCAGAGCTTGCTATGTGGATAGAGCAGAGAGCGGCAGCGCAGATGGCAGAGGCACTGAAGAAGGCAGTGCCGGATAAAAAAGAGCATCCGATACGGATCAGTATCATTACTTTGGTTCTTGCGTATAGTACCTTCTTCTATGGATTGTGGTATGGTATAAAACGTGATATGGGATATGAAGTGAGATATCGTTTCGCAGAAATATCGATTACTGTTATTACAATCAGTCTGGCGGTTCTTTTGATCTGGGGGATCGTGAGTTTATACAGACACAATTGCCAGGCATTATCCATACAATTCGGTAAAAACAAAGTGGCATTGATAATTGTCTATGGAGCTGCTGCGATATTTGCACTTTTGATTATTGGAATGAGTGGTCTGAGTGTAGTGTTCGGAATGGATGGAACAGAAACGGTGACTGGTTGTGACAGCAAATATACGTATATAACTGTGCAGGAAGATTATGGTGGTGAACGGAGATACAGAACCAATAATCCATTTGTTATGCAGAGTATGGATGGTCTGTGGTGGTCTTCGGATACAATAGATGAAGAAGATAATCAAGAAGAGGATACTACAGAATTACCGGATTTGGATACAGAGAATTCAACAGATTCAGAGGATATTCAGAGTGGAAATACCATAGAAGATTACGAGACAGAAGGGCAGCATGATGGTCTGACAATTCAAAATGCAATGCTGGCAGTTTATAATTACCTTCAGGAGCAGAATACACTTCAAAATATGGCGTTCAGTTACACGGCGAATGCAAAGGGAGAAGTCTATGCTGTCGTCAGCGAAACGCAGGAAACAAAGAACGGTAATACGGTAAATGTGAGATACTGTCTGTACGATAATGGTTCCAAGACAGATGCAGATGGTAATTCCTGCGAAGAACTGGTGTTAGAAAAAGTATATCCGGATGGCAATTACGAGACCGAATTGGTAGATTTTTATCTGGTAAATGCAGATACGATGCAGGTGACAGACGAACAGAAGAATACGTGGTAAAATAAATTCTGGGGAAGTAGGTGCATTGTATGACAATGAGAGAAAAAATAAAACTATTATCGTAAATGTTTCAAGCGGACTGGGTTCTTTTGGAAGTATGCAAAAGGACTCCAAGACATAAGAGGTGAACTGCGCTGATCCAGGTGCCACGGCAACAGATTTGAATGTCGACGGAGGAAAGCAAACAGTACAGGCGCAATCGTAAAACTTGCAATGATTGATAAAACCGGACTAACAGTAACTTTTATTAGTCGATTTGGAAATATGCCTTGGTAATCAACAATTCCGGTTTTACTGACTAAGAAAATGAGGAGGATTCATAATGAGTGAGAAAACAGAGATTACTTTTATGCAAACAAGACTAATCCGGCTTGCTTCAGAAGAGTGGCATTTACCTGTTGAACAGATTATCCACTTGTTTAAAGAAGCCGATGTTCTTGGATATATAGAAAAATGCTATGGGATTTTTCATTGTGAAGGCGATGAAGCTGTGCTTGAAGATATTACTGAATTTTTGCAAAGAAAGGGGATAGAGATTAGTGCTTGAGTTAAAAGATGGATTTGTTCTCTATCATGGAAGTTATTGTGAAGTAAAAGAGCCAGATCTTGCCAAATGTGCAAAGAGAAAAGATTTTGGACAGGGATTTTATTTAACCACATCAAAGGAACAGGCAGAAAGTTTTCTGAGAACCTCAATAGCCAAAGCCATCGCAACCGGAACAATTGAAGAGGGGCAGAAGTTTGGATATATTTCAACTTTTGAATTCAAACTTTCAGAAAATCTTGAAACGCATATTTTTGAAAATGCAGATGTGGACTGGTTACATTGTATCGCCGCTCACCGAAAGAAAAAAATGTTTATTGAGGTTGAACGTGAAATGGCAAAATATGATATCATTGCAGGAAAGATTGCGGATGATGCAACAAACGCTACTCTTACCGCTTATCTTGCGGGTGCTTTTGGGACTGCAGGTGATAAAGTAGCAGACGATTTCTGTATCAGACAGTTGCTGCCGAATAAATTGAAAGATCAATACTGCTTTAAAACTGAGGCAGCTATTGAGTGTCTGAAATTTGTGAAAGGTGAGAAGATATGGCTGAAGTAACAATTCCAAAGGAAAAAATGAATTATACAATCGACCTTCTGATCACTATGGTGACAGATGAAATCGCAGAAGAGACAGGCAAGGACAGAAACGAGGTATTGACAGATTTTTTGTGTTCAAAGACAGGAAAAGCACTGTATGATGAGAAGACAAAGCTGTGGTGCACTGGTCCGGCATATATAGCTGAACTGTATATGGAAGAATTAAAGAAATCCTGATATGGGATGTGAGTTTAAATTTATACGACAATGGTGACAAAGACTTTCATTCCAAGGAGCAACAATTAAATATTTCAAAAACGCTGAGGTCAGCATTTCCTAATCACAGGACAACGACCTCAGTTTTTTATACCCAGGAATCGGCATTCATGAATAAGCCGGTTCTTTTTGTTTACAGAAAAAAGAAGGAGTACAAGAAAATGAGCAGAGCAAAAAATCCAAAGTATGAATCCATGTCATTGGAGGAACTGAAGGCCAACATGGAAAAGAGCAGACAGGAACTGGAGGCAGCAATTCACCACAAAAACATTCTGGAGCAGCGGAAGAAGCTGGTAGAACGCAGGGAACGTTCCCACCGGCTGATTGTCAAAGGGGCAGAGTTTGAGAAAGTATTTCCGCTGTCCAGAGATCTGGAACAGGAAGACGTCCAGGACATGATGAATCAACTGCAGAACAGCAGTTACAACAAGAGTATTGTGCGGCAGGCTCATATAGCCGCCTTACACAAAGATCAACAGCAGATTGCAGAAGCAGTAAAAAAGACAGAGAAGGGAGATGACAGTTAATGGCACTGTATCATTTTTCAGTAAGGAATGTATCCAGAGGGAAAGGGCAGATGGTGGTCGCTTCCGCAGCCTATATTTCCGGGCAGAGGATTTTTGACAGTTATTACAACAAGATACACGATTATACGAGCAAGTCAGGTGTGATATTTACAGAAATCCTGACACCGGAGTATGTGCCAGAGCGTCTGACTGACAGGGAAACACTCTGGAACGAGGTGGAGCATGTGGAACGGAACAACAAGGCACAGCTTGCCTATTCGTTTGACATTGCACTGCAGAATGAATTGACACTTGAGGAAAATATCAGACTGGCAAAAGAGTTCTGCCAGGAGCAGTTTGTGGCACGTGGCATGATCGTGGATCTGGCAGTCCATGAGGGAAAAGCGGAAAATGAAGAAGAACCGGATAATCCCCATTTCCATGTGCTTGTCCCAATCCGTCCTTTTACAGAGGAAGGAATCTGGGGCAATAAGCAGAGAAGGGAATATATTCTTGATGAGGATGGAAACCGGGTGAAGGATGCCAAAGGAAAAGATATGTTCAATGCTGTTTCTACTACCGGATGGAATGATCCGGAGCTTTTAAAAGAATGGCGGCGGGCATGGACAGAGAAAGTAAATGGGAAATTCAGGGAGTGCCACATGGCATCCAGAATCGACCACCGTTCCTACAAAGAACAGGGGATTGACCTGATCCCGACCATCCATGAGGGATATGAAGTCCGGGCAATGGAGAAAAAGGGAATCAAAACGGTGATCGGAGAATTGAACCGGGCAATCCGGCAGTTTAACCAGATGTTTATTTCTCTGAAAGAATCCATTCAGTGGATGAAGACAGCTTATGAGGAAATGAAAGCAGAGCTGGATCGCAGGCAGAACCCGACACTGCTGGAAAGCCTGCAGGATTATTATGATAAAAAGACACAGGGCAGACCACCACTTCCCAATTTTTATGCGGAGATGAAACAGAGAGGTAAGAATCTCTCCAATTTACAGGAGTTTGCAAAATCCATCAGTTATCTTCAGACACATCAGATAGAAACGATGGATGACTTGCAGGAACGGATTGAGGAACTGAACGGTGTTGTTTCTGTCAGTAAAAAAGAAATTTCTGAAAAGCGGAAACAGTTAAAGGAACTTGAGAATCTGGAAAAGATGGCAGAGGTAATAAAAACAAATCAGCCATTGATTGATGAGTATAACCATTTCTATTTTCAGAAAAGACGGGAGAGATATTATCAGCAGCATAAAAAAGAAATCAATTATTACCGCAAATGTGAACGGGAACTGAAACAACATCTGGATAAAAATGGAAAAGTGCCAACTGCCAGATGGAAACGGGAGAAAGAAGAACTTCAGGCGGGGATCGAAGAGCTGAAAGCAGATAATCAGCCGTACCAGGAGGAACTAACTTTTGTGAAAAAGGTACAGAGCTGTGCGGATATTGCCAGACGTGACCGGGAAATGGCAGAAGCAGATACTTCCGGGCGTTCAGAAGAAAAAAGGGAGAAGCAGGTGAAGTTCCCGACATTTTACACAGTTCAGGCGAAAGAGATTCTTGAAGAAAACGGGAAAGCAGAGCAACAGCCGTTGAACCAGTCGGAGCAGAATCCAGAAAAGAAGACCTCTCTTCTGAGAAAACTGGATGAAAAAAAGAAAGAGTGTGCAGAGCGTGATGCAAAACAACAGGCAGTGAAGAAAAAGCGAAACTATGACATGAGTTTATAACAGTCTGTCAGCAGGACAGACGGGAAAGGATGAGCAAAATGCAGTATACAGAAGAACAAATTATAAGAGCAAATCAGACAGATATTGTTTCTTTTCTGAGCGCACAGGGAGAACAACTAGGGAAAAGCGGAAAGGAATACCGTTGGAAAAAGCATGACAGTGTAACGGTATCCGGAAACCGGTGGTACAGGCACAGTCAGGGGAGGGGTGGCTATCCGGTGGATTTTGTGATGGAATTTTACAATGCCACATTTCCGGAAGCTGTCAAGATGCTAACCGGGGAGGAAGGCGAAGGCAGGAACAGTACCTGCCCCGCCCCGTCCCCTGACTTCCGATTACCAGAGAAAGAGGAAAATAATGATAGAATCATCAGATATCTGACAGAAAACAGAGGGATTGAAAAGAATATGGTGGAGGAATGGATCGGCAGTGGGGATATTTATGAAGAAAAGAAGCACCATAATGTGGTGTTTGTTGGCAGAGATGCAGACGGTATTCCAAGATATGCCCATTGCAGGGGAACTGGTGAAACAAAATACCGGGGAGATGTGGCTGAATCTGATAAATCTTACGGATTCTGTCACAGAGGGACGGATAATCAGTTGTTTGTGTTTGAAGCAGCCATTGATCTGCTTTCTTTTATCCAATTATTTCCCAAAGACTGGAAAAAGCGGAGCTACCTGAGTCTGGGTGGCATTTCCAGTGCGGCACTGATGGCTTTTCTTTCTGAACGCCCTCAGATTACTTCGGTTTTCCTGTGCCTGGATAATGACCATGCAGGGAATGAAGCCAGTGAGAAATTGGCAATAGAAATCCCGGACGGATACAGTGTCATCCGTCTGAAACCGTCCCGAAAGGACTGGAATGAAATCCTCTGTGATAAAAATGCAGACAGGAAGAAATCAATCATTGAAACAGTTACAATGAAAGTACCGGAGAAGGAAGAACTGGTGCCGATGTTGTGTTATGAAGACATTGAACAGACCAGTGTAGAATGGCTGTGGTTTCCCTATCTGCCATTTGGAAAACTGACGATTATTCAGGGCAATCCAGGAGAGGGAAAAACTTATTTTGCCATGATGCTGACCGCAGCCTGCACGAACCGTAAGACTTTCCCGAACATGGAAGAGATTGAACCTTTTAATGTGATCTATCAGACTGCAGAAGACGGTATGGGAGATACGATTAAGCCGAGGCTGGTGGAAGCAGGAGCAGACCTGAGTCGGGTGATGGTCATTGATGATACAGAGGAAGCATTGACGTTATCCGATGACCGTATTGAAAAAGCAATCCGTCAGAATCAGGTCAGACTTTTAATCATTGATCCGGTACAGGCTTTTATCGGTGCCGATGTGGATATGAACCGGGCAAATGAAGTCCGTCCGGTATTCCGGAAACTGGGAATGATCGCTGAAAAGACCGGTTGTGCGATTGTGCTGATCGGACATCTGAATAAATCTTCAGGGACACAGAGTACTTACCGGGGACTTGGTTCTATTGATATCATGGCGGCGGTGAGAAGCCTGCTTTTTATCGGGAAAGTAAAGAAAGACCCGACAACAAGAGTACTGATCCATGAGAAAAGTTCTCTTGCACCTCCAGGTGAGACGATGGCATTTAAACTTGGAGATGAAGAAGGATTCCGCTGGGTGGGAGCTTATGAGATTTCCGCAGATGATCTTCTGGACGGAAAGGAAGGAAAGCCGACAGAAACAAAACTGCAACGGGGAACGAAACTGATCTATGAACTGCTTGCAGACGGAAATGCAGTCACAATCCGGGAACTGGATGAAAAGGCAAAAGCACAGGGAATCTCCCAGAGAACCATGCGAGAAGCCAGAAGCCGGATGAAAGAAGAACTGGATTATCGGATGAATGAAAAGCAGGAAAATACCATTCGATTAAAAAAACAAGGGAGAATGGGTGACGGCAGAATTTTGGAGTGAACGGCAGGCTTTATAGATACCCTATCTGCCGTCTGCCGTCTGCCGGTGCAAGGCAATCAAACGGAAATAGCAGGTATCCATACAGAATAAGGATTGCTGTGAATCTGGAACAAAAATGAATTGTAATATGGCGGATATAATGGTATGATTATCCGGTAACAGCAATGTTACGGGGAAGCACCTGTGACAGGGTGTGGCTGCCTCCTGATATTTACAGACCGGAGCCTTTCGGGGTTCTGAGATGAAAGAAAGGAGGTGCGTGATATGACAGCTTATGAGATTATCTCAATATTCTTAGGCGTACTCAGTTTACTGATCGCTTTTGGTAGCCTGTTAATTGCGATTATTGCCTTTCTTGATCGGAAGAACAAGAGGAAATAAAAATGCCTATCCTGTCTGCCAACAGGATAGGCGGTGGTCGTAAGACCATTTAGTCAACTCAGGCGGCATCCACTTTGGAGTGGGTGCTTTTCCTATAACAAATGTACCACACATTCCTCTTGTTTTCAATGGGAAAATTAAAATATGCAGTTCATCTGACAGGGATTTATCCCTGTCTTTATTATATCCCCAATTTCTGAAATGTTAATACAAAAATTTTAATATATGTAACCAACAGTCTGGGCAGTTAATCTGTAAAAATGGATTAGCTGCTCTTTTTTTGCAAAAAATGGAGGTTTTACAATGGCAGTGAAGAAGAAAATTATCAACATCAGAGTATATTTTGACGGTGATCAGGACGCAAAAGAAGTGTTTGCAGAGGTGATCGCACAGAAAATACGTGACACGAAAACAAAAGATAAACTTGCAATAATGAAAGATAAGCAGTATAATGATTATGAGTTCAGTAATCTGAAATCTGCGTAGGATGTGCAAAGTAACGGAGGTATCAGATGAACAACAGATATATGAGTAACAATATAGAAAGAAATGCAACCTGGAGAGTTGGTGTATACTGCCGACTTTCCAAAGATGACGAATTGACCGGAGAGAGTGCCAGCATCTCCAACCAGAGAGACATACTGGTGAATTACTGTCAGTCACAGGGCTGGCAGGTGGTGGATGTGTTTCAGGACGATGGTTATACAGGATTGAACACAGACCGACCTGATTTGCAGAGACTTCTCAAAGCCTGTGAAAAAGGACTGGTGAATCTTGTAATTACCAAAGACCAGAGCCGACTGGGACGAAACCATGTACAGACAGGATTTCTGATGGAGGAGTTTTTCCCAAAGCATGGAGTAAGGTATATCGCATTATATGATAATGTGGATACCTTTGCCGGAGACAATGAGATTGCCCCATTTAAGAACGTGCTGAACGAGATGTATTCCAGAGATATTTCCAAGAAAGTCCATGCGTCCTATCACCTGCAGGCAACCAAGGGAAAGTTTACAGGTGTTGTTCCACCACTGGGATATCAGAAAGACCCGGAAAATGGGAAATATGTATGGGATGAATCCTATCTGAAATCCCTGCTGATGAATCCCGTTTACTGTGGTGACATGGCTTCCCAGAAAAGGTACTACCGTTTCAAGATTGGCAATCAGGGAGATAAAGCTCCGGAGGACTGGATCACAGTCAGGGATACCCACGAAGCAATCATTCCGCAGGATGTATTTGATCTGGTACAGGCAAAGATGAAAGGCAGGAAACGCCAGACAGAACAGGGAGAATACAGCATGTTTGCCGGATTACTCCGCTGTGCAGAGTGTGGCGGTGCGTTGACGTTGAAGAAGACGCACACCAAAGACCAGCATGAAGTTTATACCTGTTCCACTTATATCCATAAGGGGAAAGCACATTGTACCCAGCACCGGGTGGACGCTGATGACCTGTATGATGCAGTCCTTACCAGAATCCAGGAATGTGCAAAAGCAGTTACCGGAGACGGAACAGAACTGGAAAACCGGGTAAAGGAGTTATGCGAGGAAGATACACAGGGACACAGGGAAAGTCTGGAGAAGCTGGTATCAAAGCAGAAAGACCGCCTGGAAACGTTAGACCGGCTGATTGCAAAACTGTATGATGACCTTATCAATGACAAGATTACAGAATCTGTTTTTGATAAGATGCTGGAGAAGACACAGAAGGAGCAGACAGATATCAAAAAGGAACTTTTCCAGAATGAGAGTGTGCTGAATACGGAAGAAAAACTGGATGCACAGTCCCAGCAGTGGATTGACGATATTAGCGAGTATGCGGACATCAAAGAACTGGATGCCAATCTTCTGAACCGGCTGATCAGTAAAATCGTTATCTCAGAACCGCAGGAGAAAGACGGAACAGAAAATTACTGCCGTACTCCTGAAACGGTCACAATGGAAATTCATTTCAACTTAAAACCAATACCGGAGCTTGGAACCATCGAAAGAGGTTCCGGCTCCCATAAATAAGAAAAATCTATCAAAATTTAATCTATTTTAATCTTTTCAAGGCTCATTTCGAGCAAATATTTTCTCATAAAAGACATAAAACAGTTGATGGCGGGCGGTGGCATCGTACTGATTGGAATAAACCTGATTCCACAGCTTGCAACTTTGTTTGGATAAATAAATGGGTGGAATAACCGAAAAAATAACAGAGTTCATAAAGGATCTGCTAACAGGCTGGATCACATCAAACCTGGATACCATGTTCACCGATGTAAATACCAAAGTAGAAACGATTGCTACAGAGGTTGGGAAAACACCCCAAAATTGGAACAGTGGCATTTTTTCCATGATAAAAAATCTGTCGGATAATGTCATTGTCCCCATTGCGGGGATGATTATTACATTTGTACTGTGTTATGAGCTGATTTCCATGATTATGGAAAAAAACAATATGCACGATACGGATACGTTTATGTTTTTCAAATACATTTTTAAGATGTGGGTAGCGGTATATCTGGTTACTCATACTTTTGATATTGCGATGGCAATTTTTGATGTAGCGAATCATGTGGTATCCAATGCTGGCGGTATGATAACCGGTTCCGCATCTATTGATGTTACAGAAGCATTGAAAACGCTTCTTGAAACGCAGATTGAAGATATGGGAATCGGAGAATTACTGGGGCTTGGTCTGGAAACGATGCTGGTCAGTTTATGTCTAAAAATCATATCAGTCCTGATTACCGTCATTTTATATGGACGAATGATAGAAATATATCTTTATGTCTCTGTGGCACCTATTCCGTTTTCAACATTTACGAACAGGGAATGGGGAAGTATTGGAAATAATTACGTGAAGGCATTATTAGCGTTGGGATTCCAGGGATTTTTTATGATGGTATGTGTTGCGATTTATGCAGTTCTGGTAAATGCTATTACAGTTGCGGATAATCTTCATACAGCTATCTGGTCAGTTGCAGCATATACAGTTATTTTATGTTTCAGCCTGTTTAAGACCAGTTCCCTGGCAAAATCAATCTTCAATGCACATTAGGAGGAAACAAGAATATGGCATATGTTCCAGTGCCGAAAGATTTTTCAAAAATAAAGACAAAATTAGCACTGAATTTAACTAAAAGACAAATTATATGTTTTTCTCTGGCAGGAATTTGTGGTGTTCCGGTCTATTTGCTGACAAAAGCAGGACTGGGAACAGATGTGGCAGCAACGCTTATGATCATAGTGATGCTGCCATTTTTCTTTTTTGCAATGTATGAAAAGGATGGATTTCCAGCAGAGAAAATATTGCTTCACATTATCCGGCAGAAATTTTTAAGACCTGGAATCAGGGTCTATCGTTCCCAAAACTTATATGACCGGATTATAGAGTACGATAAATTAGAGAAAGAGGGTGCATGGCTTGAGAAAAAGGCAAAAGAAGCCAGGGAAGCGAGAAATCCGTTCCATTTCCTTAAAAAAGCAGACCGAAAAAAATAAGAAACAGAAAACCGGACTTACGAAAGAAGAAAAAAAGCGTCTGAAAGAACTTCGGATGATAAAAGCGGAGAATCAGAAGAAGAGGAAGCCTTTTACAGCGCAGGATACGATTCCATATAAGGAAATATATAAGGATGGTATCTGCAGGACAGATGATAACTATTATTCAAAGATGGTGCAGTTCTACGATATAAATTACCAGTTAGCGCAGAATGATGATAAAGCGGCTATTTTTGAGAACTATTGTGAGTTCCTGAATTCATTTGACAGCTCTGTTGAGGTACAAATTACATTTCTTAATCAACAGGTGAATTTTGATGAGTATGCAAAAAATATTGATATTCCAGAGCAGGATGACTGTTTCAATGATATTCGGAAAGAATATTCGGATATGTTGAAAATGCAGCTTTCCAAAGGAAATAATGGGCTTGTAAAAACAAAATATATTACATTTTCCATTAAGGCGGATAATCTGCGAAATGCAAAATCCAGGCTGGAGAGAATTGAAGCCAGTGTATTGAATAATTTTAAGGTGATGGGAGCCATGGCAGAGCCTTTAAATGGGGTAGAACGTCTGAAAATTCTGCATGATGTGATGAATATGGACACAAAAGAATCTTTCCATTTCCATTATGGGATGGTTGCAAAAACAGGTCTGCAGACAAAAGACTTTATTGCACCTACCGGATTTGATTTTCGCAATGACAGCTATTTTCGGATGGGACAGACTTTTGGATGCGTGTCATATTTACAGATTACATCACCAGAACTTACGGATAAACTGCTGGCAGATCTGCTGGATCTGGAAGAGAATCTTATCATCAATATGCACCTGCGTCCAATTGATCCCAAGGCAGCTATTAAAAGCCTGAAAAGTACGCTGTCAAATATTCAGAAAATGAAAATTGAAGAACAGAAGAAAGCGGTCAGAAGCGGATATGATATGGATATTATTCCAACGGACATTTCTACATACGGAGAGGATGTGGAGGGATTGCTCAATGAAATCCAGTCCAGGAATGAGAAACTTTTTGAACTTACTTTTTTGCTGATGAATACAGCGGACAATAAGAGAAAACTGGACAATATTGTGTATCAGACTGCAGGAATCGCCCAGAAATATAATTGCAATATACGGAGACTTCAATATCAGCAGGAACAGGGACTTGTGGCATCACTACCACTGGGAATGAACCAGACTGGAATACAGAGAATTATGACTACGACTTCTACAGCAATCTTTGTTCCGTTTACCACACAGGAACTTTTCCAAGGCGGTGAAGCTCTTTACTATGGCTTAAATGCACTGTCAAACAATCTCATTATGGTGGATCGGAAACGATTGAAAACACCTAACGGCCTGATTTTGGGTACTCCTGGTTCCGGTAAGAGTTTTGCAACGAAAAGAGAAATTCTCAATGTTTTCCTGATTACAGACGATGACATTATTATCTGTGACCCGGAGGGAGAATATTTTCCGCTGGTAAATGCCTTAAATGGTGAAGTTATTAAAATCAGTGCAAAAAGTAATGATTACATCAATCCTATGGAAGTGAACCTGGATGTTATTTATCATCCGGAGAAATACAGGATTAATGGCGATGTGGAGGATATTGATACCATTATTGCTGATAAAGCAGAGTTTATCACATCTTTCTGCGAGGTCATTATGAAGAAACCTCAAAATGCAGAATTAAATGGTGATGAGGTTTCCATGATTGACCTGTGTGTAAAAGACATTTATAAAAAATATCTTTACAATGATCCAAAACCGGAAAATATGCCGACTTTGCAGGATTTCTATGAACGTCTGAACTTTTATGCACCAGATAAACCAGCAGCACAGAACATTGCCAACAGTCTGCAGTTGTATGTAACAGGATCGCAGAATGTATTTAACCATCGAAGTAATGTCGATACGCAGAACAGAGTGGTATGCTTTGATATCCGGGAACTTGGAACCACACTACGAAAAGCAGGGATGTTGATTGTCCAGCATATGGTTTGGACAAGAGTATCACAGAACCGCAGTCGCAGGAAATCAACCCGTTATTATGTGGATGAATTTCACCTTTTGCTGAACCAGCCACAGACTGCTAATTATTCTATTGAAATGTGGAAGAGATTTCGTAAGTGGGGTGGAATCATTACAGGAATCAGTCAGAATGTAACAGATTTTCTTGGCTCTCTGGCAGTAGAAAGTATTGTGGGAAACAGTGATTTTATCCTGATGTTAAATCAGCACAGCGGGGATCAGAAGATCCTTGCGGAGAAATTGAATATTTCCAAGCATCAGATTTCTTTTGTAAATAACAGTAATGCAGGAGAAGGGCTGCTTTTTTACGGAAATGTAATCATACCTTTTGCAGACAGATATCCGCAGGATACCAGAACCTATGCTT
This sequence comes from Blautia aquisgranensis, assembly GCF_040096615.1. Classification (NCBI taxonomy): domain Bacteria; kingdom Bacillati; phylum Bacillota; class Clostridia; order Lachnospirales; family Lachnospiraceae; genus Blautia; species Blautia aquisgranensis. The sequence continues at coordinate 242,431 of NZ_JBBMEJ010000001.1, read as the reverse complement.
TGATGAGTACTAAACCGGATGAGATTCAGACTTAACGGACAAAAAAGCAGAGGTGAGGTACATTGGGAAAACAAAAATATACGGCGAAAGAGAAGAAAGTCAGCCGTATGACCAGAAATGGTCTGGTTGAGGAAAATCTTGCAACAAAGGAGACCAGAAAAGTTACAAACAGCGATCAGGAGTTGCCTTATAAACAGAAGGATGTAGAACAGGCATTTATTACTTCTGAAAAGAAGAAAAACTCTCATAAAAAAGCTGAAAAGAAACAATTTTCCGAAAAAGTTCAGGAGGGAAATCCTGCCAAAAAAGAAGAGGCTGCAAACAGTCCTCCGGGAAAACGAAAAACACAGGGACGGTACAGATATCGGGACAAGCCTGCAGGTGTATCTGTGGATTCAGCGGTAGAAATACGTGAGCGCAAAGAAAAACACAGGAGCCAGTATCAGCGACAGAAAAAGAAACAGCAGAGACTGCAGTTTGGAAAACTGGAGACAGATGGAAGTCTGAAGAAAGAAAAGAAAACTTCGGCTGAAACAGATGGAGGACATTTTCAGGCAGAGAAGAATGATGTTTCTACAAACCGAAAAAAAGGAAAGCAGAAATATAGCCGAAAAACAATAAAAACTTATCAGGAAGTGGATAAGGCTGCAAGAAAACAGGAAGCTGAGAGGCAGAACAAAATTCCGAAAGATTCTGTTTATACCAAGAAAACAAATGAGGAACAGAAAGCAAAGGTAAAGTACCATTTATATTTCGACAAAAAAACAGGGAAAACGGATGGTAAAAAGAAAACCTTGTCTTCTGTTCCAAAGAAAGCATTAAAAAATGCAGTATATCAGAAAGCAGGCGAAGACGAAGAGGAAAACAGTGCTGTAGATGCAGCACATAAGCTGGTGCGTTCAGGTGAGTGGATATTACAGGAACATAGCAGTAGAAATATCCGGAAGAACCGCAGTCAGATACATAAAGAAAACCGTTTAGAGAAAAGAGCCTGGAAGAGTGCATCCAGGTATCAATATCAGAAATATCTGGAAGAACATCCAGAGATGCAGAAAAAGCTGATCAGAAAATTAATACAGAAGCAGAGGATTAAGCGAGAGTATCAGATGGCATACCGGGCTGGGAAGATTGCAAAAGAAACAAAAGACACCTCAATCCGGTCAGTAAATCTTGCTACTAAAATTGCAAGAAAGGCACAGGAAGTATTTGTAAGAAATGTAACTACTCTGATCTCAATGGGGTTGTTATTGATTTTGCTTCTTTCCGTAATGACAGGATTTGCTTCCTGTTCGGCTATGTTTTCTAATGGAATTTCTACGGTAATCGCTTCCAGTTACATTGCGGATTCGGACGAAATTGAAAAAGCAGAGTTGTATTATACGCAGTTGGAAGCCAGTCTTCAACAGAAAATAAACCAGATGGAAGCCCGGTATCCAGGAAAAGATGAATACAGATATAACATTGGTGAAATCGGCCATGATCCCCATACATTGATCAGTTATCTGACTGCCAGGTATGGGGATTTTAAGTTTGATGAGATAAAAGGAGAACTGGAAACAATTTTTTCTTTACAGTACGGAATCACCGTAGAGGAAAAAAGTGAAACCCGGCAGGAAACATCTACAATACAGGTAGGGCAGTCATTGGGAAATGTTGTGACCAGTGGATACTGTAACTGTCCTATCTGCTGTGGCGTGTGGAGTGGAGGACCAACTGCTTCAGGGGCAATGCCACAGGCTAATCATACGCTTGCGGTTGATGCTGCAAACCCATTTCTTCCAATGGGGACGAAAGTAGTGATGAATGGGATTGAGTACACCGTAGAAGATACTGGAAACTTTGCCCAGTATGGTGTCCAGTTTGATGTTTATTATGATAATCACGCAGTAGCTGAGGCACATGGTCATCAGACCTGGGAATGTTTTCTGGCAGAGGGCAATCAGAACTCTGTGGAAGTTACCCGTACAGTAACTGCAGATGTACTGAATGTTTCTGTTCAGGCAAAACCGCTTAGAAGTGTTATTCTGTCCAGAATGGAAGAGGATGAGCAGGAAATTTATGAAGAGGTCTATTCCAACAGAGGAAATTTACAGACATATAAAACTCCGGTTGAGTTAAACTGGTATGCCTATATCAGTACCTATTATGGGTATTCTGTAAACAATGGAACCGGGCAGACACAACTTCACAGAGGTGTGACGGTTAATGTACGACAGGGAACAGAAGTGAAGTCAGCGATGAATGGTTTTGTTGTAGATGTAGGATATAGCGGAACTTTTGGAAATTATGTAGTTACGCAGGATAAAAAAGGTGTGCAGATTAAATACGCTTATCTGCAGAGCATTTCGGTAGCAAATGGTCAGGAAGTAACAACAGATACTGTAATTGGTACAACGGGAAGTACAGGAAGTGCAACCGGAAGCCAGTTATATTTGGAACTGGTCAAAGATGGGGAATATTATAATCCTGTTTTTTATATCAGTACCGGAGATAGCGGGCTGTATGGTGGAGGCGGCAGTTATGATGATGAGACTGTGCGGAGATTATTTGCGGAAGCAGACAAATATCTTGGTATGCCGTATGTATGGGGCGGTTCCAGCCCGGAGACTTCTTTTGACTGTTCTGGTTTTGTAAGCTATGTGTTTACCAATTCGGGTGTCTGCAATATGGGAAGACTTACTGCACAGGGAATTTATGACATTTGTATGCCTGTATCACCAGAAGAAGCAAGGCCAGGAGATATTATCTTTTTCACTGGGACGTATGATGCGGGAGAGCCGGTTACCCACGTAGGAATTTATGCCGGAGATGGACAGATGATCCATTGTGGAAATCCAATTCAGTATACGTCCATTAATTCTGCATACTGGCAGTCTCATTTTTATGCTTTTGGCAGGCCATAAGGAGGGGCGTATTTGAACATTGAACGAATAAAAGAAGAACTTGCAAGAACCTACGTTAAGATTGAAAAGCTACAGAAAAAAGCAAGGGATCTGGAAGAACAGAAGAAACAGGCAGAGGATATGGAGTATCTGAAAATTATCCGAAGCAATGGAGTTTCCGCAGAGGAACTTCAGTTGATGATTGATATCAGCAAGGAGGAACAAAAAAAGATATTGGAAACCAGAGAAAAGGAGCAGACAGAAAATGAAGAAATTTCATAAAAGAGCAGCTGTATTTTTAACCGCAGCTACGTTAGCAGGACTTCCGGCAGGAGCTTTCTTTTATAGTTCGCCCGGAAGTCTGACTGTATGGGCAGATAATGTAGAAGTGGAATCATCAGAAGAAAGCAGCCCGGAAGATGTTGATTTTTCAGATGGATCAGAAGTTGAAATTCATGCAGATCCAGTGGAACAGGCACAGGAAGATGCAGGAAATGATGTGACGGAAACACCGGAAGTAGGGATTACCTTTACAGAACCCGAAGGCTGGCAGACAGATACGGCAACCGTAAAAATTCAAGTGGAAGATACAAAGAATACAGGTGCTTTTTCTATTGCAAAAGTAGAAGCAAGACTTTCAGAAAATGGAGGATGGTCAGACATAACCGGAAATATGGAAGTATCCATCTCTTCTAATTGTAGTGTTTATGTGAGAGTTACCGATCAGAATGGAAATACTTATGAGCAGAATCGTTACATAGAGTGTTTTGATAAAACCAAACCAACTATTATTGCGGCTGCGAAGAATGGGATACTGATCGTGCAGGGAGTTGATGCGGAATCGGGAATTGCTGCTTTGTATGTCAATGGAAATGAATTCACAGAACTGACGAATAATACGTTAAATGTCCGTTTGCAAAAAGCGGATACTTCCTATGAATACTTTACCCTGCAGGCAAAAGACAAAGCAGGAAATATGTCAGAGATCTATAAAGTAGGAAACCCTTATTATGAAAATCCAGATGCAGTAAAAGAGAATACAGAGGTTTCCGGAACGGAGCAGAATGCAGCTTCTTTGCCAGCCGATGGAACTGCAAGTAAGCCCACCAGTGCTACGGCAACCGTAACGGAACATCAGACAACGAACGAGACTGCTACTGCACCAACAGAACCAGAAAACACAGGAAATGAAACGGATACAGAAGCAGATACCGGACGGGTGCAGGGAGAAAGTTATGCTTCCGGCATGACAACAGGAACAGTTCAGGACAAAGGGGGAAAGGAATTTTATACGATCAAGACAAAAAGTGATAAGGTTTTTTATCTGATTGTAGATAAGGATAAAACGGATGAAAATGTTTATCTTCTTACAGAGGTAGGCGAAAATGATCTTTTGAACTTTACGGATACCAACATGGTCACACTTCCACAGAACCAGGCTATTGCAGAATCTGCACTGCCACTTGAAACGGAGAAAATCACAGAGACACCGGAACCAGAAGTTACAATCATACCGGAAGAAGAGGAAGAACCTGAGAAGAAAAGCAATAATTCCGGCACGATTTTATTAATGCTGCTAGTTCTGGCAGGAGTTTGTGGTGCTTACTATTATTGGAAATTTATGAAAGGAAGAAATACTTCTTTTGATTATGAAGAGGACGAGGACGACGATGAGGAGGAAGATACAATTCGTGAGGATGATGAAGAATTAGAAGAATATGAAATGGAAGGTGAAGTAGAAGACGAAGAATCAGAGGAATAACTTTGTTTCACTTAATTACAGCGACAGGTGCAGAAAGGAGATAGAAAATTGCAGCTTGTAATTGCGGAAAAACCCAGCGTAGCCAGAAACATTGCGAAGGTGCTTCATGCCACAAACGTAAAAGATGGCTACCTGGAAGGAAAAGAGTATCTGGTTTCCTGGTGTATTGGGCATTTAATTGAACTGGCCAGTGCAGATCAGTACCGGAATGACTGGAAAGCATGGAAATATGAGACACTTCCCATGATCCCGGAGAATTGGAAATATCAGATTAAAGAAAGTACCAAAGGGCAGTTTCAGATTTTAAAGGAACTGCTTCACAGAGCAGATGTCACAGAAATTATATGTGCAACAGATGCAGGAAGAGAAGGGGAGTTGATTTTCCGTCTGGTATATAACCAGGCAGAATGTAAACTTCCCTTTAAAAGACTGTGGATTTCTTCCATGGAGGAAAAAGCAATTCTGGAAGGATTTCAGCAGATGAAAGATGGACATGAATATGATAATCTTTATTATTCTGCGGTGGCGAGAAGTGAAGCAGACTGGCTGGTGGGAATTAATGCCACCAGACTGTTTACGGTGCTGTACCACCATCGGTTGATTGTAGGTCGGGTGCAGACACCTACACTTGCAATGCTGGTGGAACGGGAAAAGAGTATCGAGAACTTCCAGAAAGAGAAGTATTATCTGGTTCATCTTCTGATGGATGGATTGGATGCTGTAAGCAACCGGATAAAAGAGAAAAGTGCTGCCGTTCAGATGATGGAGGATATGAAGGATGAAACTGCACAGATTCTTTCAGTAAAGAAAGAGAAGAAAAAGGTACAGCCGCCGAAATTATATGATCTGACCACATTACAGAGGGAAGCAAATCGTCTTCTTGGATTTACGGCACAGCAAACCTTGGACTATACCCAAAGCCTTTATGAGAAGAAACTGGTGACGTATCCAAGGACGGATAGCCAATATCTTACAGATGATATGGAAGAAAATGCTCTTCTGGTTGTCGGGGCAGTAAATAGTATGTTTCCTGAAATGTCAATAAAGGATTCAGAACCAGATATAAAGAGACTTTTGAACAGTAAAAAGGTATCAGATCATCATGCAATTATACCAACGGTAGAAATTACAAACATGGATTTAAAAGCACTTCCGGGTGGAGAAAAGGAAATTCTCATGCTGATTGCATCAAAGTTATTATGTGCATCGGAACAGGAATACATATATGAGAGTATTAAGACTGAAATTTCCTGTCATGGAGAACTGTTTACTGCATCTGGAAAGAATGTTCTCCAATATGGATGGAAAGAAGTGGAAGAACGATTCTTTAAATCATATGGGAAAAATGCAGAAAAGCCAGAAGAGGAGGAAAGTGATTTTCCAGATATAAAAATAGGACAGGTATTTGAATGTGTTGTTGTAAAATTTAGTGAACATTTTACAGCACCGCCGAAACATTATACGGATGTAATACACTTTGAGAGTAGGCAGTGGAAATATTCAAAATGCAAAGGAGCAGGATAGCAATGAAAATCAAGGATAAGAGATTTAAAATCACAGCTTTATACGAGCGACTCTCAAAGGATGATGAGGTGCAGGGAGAGTCAAACAGTATCGTCAATCAGAAGCGGATGTTGACACAGTATGCAGAACAGCATGGGTATGAGAATATCGAGCATTACACGGATGATGGATGGACTGGTACAAACTTTGACAGACCCGACTGGAAGAGAATGCTTGCGGATATTGAAGCTGGCAAGGTGGGAACAGTCATTGTCAAGGACATGAGCCGTATCGGTAGAGATTATTTGCAAGTAGGATTTTACACAGAAGTCATGTTTCGGGAAAAGGGAGTGCATTTTATAGCGATTTCCAATGGTGTTGACAGCGAGCGCAGGGAGAGTGCAGAATTTGCCCCATTCTTGAACATTATGAACGAGTGGTATGTGCGTGATACCAGTCGGAAGATAACAACGGTATTAAAGGCAAGAGGTATGAGTGGGAAAGCACATACAACCAACCGCTGTTGCTATGGATATAAAAAGAGTGCAGAAAACCCCGATAAATGGGTAATTGATGAAGAAGCTGCCGAGGTTGTTCGTAGGATATTTAATATGTGTCTGAATGGGAAAGGACCCTATCAGATTGCAAGGGAACTGGCAGAGGATAAGGTGGAAAGACCCGAATATTATTTGGGTATTCGTGGCAGGGGAGTTAATATAAAGTCATTTGATATGGAACATCCGTATATGTGGAGAGGTGGCACTGTTAAGACCATATTAACAAGAATGGAATACACTGGATGTACTGTTAATTTTAGAACAAAAAAGGAGTCGTACAAGGATAAGCGACCTACTAAAGTAGACTCATCCGAATGGATTATCTTTGAAGATACCCAAGAACCGATTATCGACAAGCATACATGGGAAACAGTGCAGAAGCTGTTAGATACTCCAAGAAGAAAAGGTGTATTTGAGGAGAATAATCCTCTTACCGGTAAAGTGTTTTGTGCAGATTGTGGAGCAAAAATGTATCATCACAGAAATGCGCAGGGAATATGGAAAAAAAATTATTTTAAGGCAGGGGAGATGATATATCATGCACCCGAAGATAGGTACGATTGCTCCAACAATATAAGAGGTAGACAGCGTTATGAAAAATTGTGTTGCAGTCATTCCATTACCACAAAGGCGTTGGAAACGCTTGTGTTGGAAACCATAAAAAGAACTTGTGATTATGCGGTGGAAAATGAAGCAGAGTTTAGGGAAACGGTATGCAGTATCTCTGAAGAACAGCAGGGAGAATTATCTGTCAGACTGGAGAAAAGGCTTGCCAAAAAGCAGAAACGAGTGAATGAAGTCAATCGTCTGATAAAGAAGCTGTATGAGGATAATATCAGCGGTAAATTGAACGATAAACGCTTCAATGCCATGCTAAGTGATTATGAGTCGGAGCTTGAAGCGTTGGAAGAGGATATTGACAGAGATAATGCTGAATTAGAGGGCATGAGTGCTAAGAAAACGGATGTGGATGTGTTCATGGAACTTGTAAAAAAGCATACGACATTCGAGGAACTGACACCAGCCATATTGAATGAATTTGTTGATAAAATCATGGTTTATAAGGCAGTTGGAAGTGGTGCAAACAGAACGCAGGATGTAGATATTTATTTGAATTATATCGGTAGATTTGTAGTTCCTGAAGTGGTTGTGGAGCTGACGGAAGAAGAGAAGCTGGCAGAAGCTAAAAGGCAGGAAAAACTGGAGAAAAAGCGAGCAAGTAACCGCAAATATATGGCACGAAAAAGAGAAGAAGCGAGGAAAGCGTGGGCAGAAATAGAAGCGGAGAAAGCAAAGGCAGTAGGGCAATAATTATCGTGAATTTGCGATTGTGAAAATGGCAGACGAGGAAATTATCAAGTGAATAATATGGATTGATTTTGCTCCGATAATTAACGAGCGAAATCAGAATAAAAAGGCATTCAAAACGGACAGTGGAACATGTTTGTAGTGGATGTCTTTTTTGTGGTCTTGTCAGTGCAACCTTCCCTTCCCCTTCCTTCTCTTCCTCTTCCTAGAGAAAAAAGAGAAAAAGAAAAGCAGAAAAGAAAGAACCAAAGAAAAGAATAAAATAAAAAGATAAAAAAGAGATATACCATCTCAATCTTATCCTATCCCATCCTATCCGCCTGCCTACGGCAGGCTTTATTATTTGCCCGTCAAAAGTACGAGTCTAGAGTCGTCAAAAATACAAACCTGAGAGAAAGGAGTGATTTAATGGGCAGTTTATCAAAGTATGAGCAGGAGACAGTTATCAATTTCAATGCAGGGGAGCAGAGAGCAGTTGTTTATACCCGAGATAAGGCAGTTATGAGGAAACTTGACGCATTAGTTATTGCGTTCCCAGAGGTTTATAAGCTGGTAGGCGAAACAGATATTGATAAGACCTATTCCATGCCGAAATCATGCGTGAATTATCGTAAGCCGAGAAAGCTCGATGATAAATACAGAGAACTAAAAAGAACACAGATGAAGCAGTATAATATGCAGAGGTAAATAGTTGAAAAAATGTGTGTTCAATGATATAATTTCCTTGTTGAAAGAGCGTGTCAATTTGGATTTGTTTGAAACATATTTGACACATTTGGCGTCTAGAATAACAGATGGAAACAATTAGACAAACTGGAATTTATATAATTATTCCTCTAACTTTCCCCATTTTATAGGCTTTCCTGCCTGTCCATTAGTGAAATGATATGTAGTTTCCCTTATTTTTGCCCTTATGAGATAATCACAAGGGAAATAAGGGAATTTTTTTTAATCATTGCCTACCACTTTATCAAGAAGCCGAACCGATTTTCGTTTCGCATCTCTTGTGGAGTGAGCATAGACATTCATTGTGGTACTTACATCTGAGTGTCCTAATAATTCCTGCACATCTTTTGGAGCAGCTCCATTTGCCAAAAGGTTGCTTGTATAGGTGTGACGTAACTGGTGGAAATGAAAGCCTTCAAATCCCTCTAATGTTTTTGCCACCTTTCTGCATACCGTCCCCAAAGTAGTCGGAAGTTCCAGACAACCATCCGGTCTTAAGCAGACGAAAGAAATTTCTTTATAATCTGCCGGGACTTCCTCTGTTCTGTCTAAGCAGTAATATTCGTAGTACACTCTGTTTTTCTCTTTGACCTCTTTGTAGTAGTTCGTGTGATAAAGTTCTCCGTACTGCATTCGATTTTTTAACTGCTCTTTCCGGGCATTGCGGAAAATCTCTACCAGCGTATCTCCAAAATCAACAATCCTCACTTTTTTCCGCTTGGTTGGTCCGATGATATATTTGCGCTTTGAGCCATCATATCGGATGCTGCGTCTTATGGTAAGGCATTGTTCTTCCAGATTTACGTCCTGCCATGCCAAACCACAGGCTTCTCCAATACGAAGCCCGGCATAATAGGCTATCTGGATTGGAAGTATTGCGGCTGGGTTCTTTTTTTGAAGATACGCAAGCAGTCTTTCATAATCTTCTCGTGAAATTGGTTGGATATTTCCGTCCATGTCCTCATCCGAAAACAAATCAACTTCGTCCGTCTGATACCGCAGTTTAATATACTGCATGGGATTGAACGTAATATACTGTTTTGGAAATACTGCAAAGCGGAAAGACTGCTGCATGACTGCGGAAAAAGAATGGATGTAATCTTTGCTGTAACCCTTTCTCTCTTTTCCATCGGGATGAACTCCCCCGAAGGAAAGCAAATCAAAGAAAGATTGCAAATGCTCAGAGGTTACATTTTTTAATTTCCGTTCTGCCAGCGGATGTTTCTTAATATTTCGGATTGTTCCGAGGTAATTCTCCACAGTACCATTGCTGAGCGTACCTGTTTTTAATTCCTCCTCTGCCCACACATCCAGAAGTTGTCCGACTGTGAGATTTTCCGCTTTGGCAACAAATTTCTTTTTCTCATAATCATCCATTGCCTGACGGAGCAGCTTTTCAGTTTCACTTTTGCTTTCTGTTCCAACGCATTCTTTCTGAACAAGATTGCCGCTTGCGTCCTCTACATAGAAGCGGTAGTACCATTTCTTTCCTTTTTTTCTTACAGATCCTTTTGCCATAATCGTATGTCTCCTTTCGATATTAGACAATCGGAACTGATGAAATGCTTCGTGCGTGTAAGTATATCATAACTCCGGTTGTCTTACTATACCGATTCGGAATCTTCGTATAAGACTTCTGATAAAAGATTTGCAAGCCTTTGTTCTGCTGTTTTTGGTTTCTTGGAATAGAGCCTTACAACGTCTGTCATCTCATTAAAAGCATTGATGGTAGGAGTGATTTCCCTTAAGAACATAATCTCATTATATTCATCATTCGATTCAAACCCTATTGTTTTGGCAATATCCGTCTGACCAGCATTCCCCTTGAAGTTTTTGCAGGCGAACTGAAAGGAATCCAAAAACAGACCATATTGTTTTAACATCAGCAGTAATAAATCTTTTGAAAAAGCATCTTCTTCTTTGGTAAGGGCAAGCGGTAACTGTTCCAGAATATCTCCCATCGCATCACGAATCTGTAACTCTCTCTTATCCGTAATGTCGGTTTCATATTCATCTGTTTCCCCTTTGAGCCATTCCACAGATACATGGAGTGCTTCCGAAAGACCTTCCAGCACCATTTTTTTCGTATTGTCAATCGAACCATTCTCATAACGCAGGATTGTAGAAGCGGTAACCCCCATCTTTTCTGCGACATAAGGCTGTGTCAGATTCAATTCCAGACGGCGCTGTTTTACTCTGCTGCCTATCAGCTTGCGTAGTTCTTTATCTTTCATGCTGACTGCCTCCTTTTTCGGTATGTATGAATTATAGCATTGTTTTTCCAAAATTGCAATATGCAATATAATATTTGCTTTTAATATTTCGTAACGCTTGACAAAAAGATATGAAAAGGATATACTTACATCACAAGAATTGCATAATGCAATTTATAAGGAGGTGATTATATGACGCAAAGAAAAATTGCATTATCCATTGAAGAAGCTGCTGACTATACGGGAATCGGCAGAAACACCTTAAGACAGCTTGTAGAATGGAAGAAACTTCCAGTATTAAAGGTTGGTCGCAAAGTCCTGATTAAAACCGATATTCTGGAAATGTTTATGGAAGCGAATGAAGGTCGTGATTTGAGGGATAGAGGAAATGTAAAAGCCGTAACAAGAACTGCGGCAAATTAAAAAGGCGGCTTCCAAAGAAACCGCCAAAGGTTCTATCAGACCGAAGCCATGATATACCTACACGCAAGAAGATTATACCATGTGCTTCTTCTGATACGCAACCAAGAACTTATGTTTGCAAGAGAAAGGAGAATGTAATAATGGCAAAATCAACAAAAAGTTATGAAGAACGAATGCTTGAAATGGAAAAGAAAGAGCAGGAAAGCCTTGAAAAGGCGAAAAGATATGCAGCACAGAAGAAAGAACTTCTGAAGCGAAAGAAAGCCGAAGAAAGTAAAAAACGAACCCATAGGCTCTGTCAGGTTGGCGGTGCGGTGGAATCCGTTCTTGGTTCGCCTATTGAGGAAGAAGACATCCCAAAGCTGATTGGTTTTCTGAAAAAGCAGGAAGCCAACGGGAAATTTTTCTCAAAGGCAATGCAGAAAGAAACAAATACCGATATGGAGGAAGTGTAATGGCGGAGGGGATGAGGTTTTCATTCCCTTCATTGCTTTTTTATGAAGGGCGCACTTATGGACAACCAGAGGTCGTCCCAATAAGTTTGCCACAAGTGGCAACCGGTCTGCGCTCACGCTTGCCGGGCTCGTTCCGTCGGCGGGGCTTTCAGCCAGACCTGCTCATGCCGCAGGAGGCACTCTTCGCCAGAGGGGCGCATTCCATGCAGGCTGCTATGCGCAGGGCACTCTTACGCAGAGGGCGTTCCGGCAATGCTGCTTTTCCTAAAACCGAAAGCAATGTTGCCGGAAATCTATGCCGGATGTGCAGAAAGGAGGCATCCAGACATGGCGATTTTTCATTACACAGTCAAAATAGTCGGACGTAGTAAAGGGAAATCTGTTATCTCCGCTTCCGCATATCTCAATGGGGATGTGATGAAAAATAAGGAAACCGGGCGAATCAGTTATTACACTTCTAAAAAAGAAGTGGTCTACACCAGTCTGATGATGTGCGAAAACGCACCTCCTGAATGGCAGATAGTACCAGAGGAAAATATAAAACGCTTTCAGAAATCTGTCCGATACAAAAAGTCAGCAGATAAAGAAGCTGCTTTAGAAAAATTTAAAATCACATTTCAGAAACAGAGGTTATGGAATGAGGTATTGAAGATTGAAAAAAATGCGGATGCCCAATTTGGCAGGTCATTTGAATTTGCCCTTCCCAAAGAATGGAACAGACAGGAACAAATTCAATATACAACTGACTATATCCAAAAAACTTTTGTGGATAGAGGAATGTGCGCTGATTGGAGTATCCACGATAAAGGGGATGGCAACCCCCATGTCCATCTGCTTCTGACTATGCGTCCTTTTAACCCGGATCATTCTTGGGGAAAGAAAGAAGTCAAGGATTGGGATTTTGTCAGAGATAAAAACGGAAATATCGTGATTGATGAATCCCATCCGAACTGGTGGCAGGATAAGAAAAACCCTGACCGTCATGGAATCCGTATCCCTGTATTAGACGAAAACGGAATTCAGAAGATTGGTGCAAGAAACCGCCTGCAATGGAAACGGGTGCTGACCGATGCTACTGGATGGAACAATCCAAAAAATTGTGAACTATGGCGGAGTGAGTGGGCAAAGGTGTGTAATGAACATCTTTCTTTGCATAATCAGGTCGATCACCGTTCTTATGAAAAACAGGGAAAACTCCAGATTCCTACCATCCATGAAGGTGCTGACGCAAGAAAGATTGAACAAAAGTTTCTTGTCGGGCAGGAAATAAAAGGTTCGTGGAAAGTAGCGGAAAATCAAATCATAAAACAACAAAACACGTTATTGCAAAAGATACTGGACACCTTTGGAAAAGTATCGGGTGCATTATCATTATGGAAGGAGCGATTAAATGACATTAGAAGAAAGCCGGGAAATTATACCCTTAATGGAGTCCATGATTGGGCAAATCGAAGAACAGCAGACCTTAATGACAGAAATGATTCTGGAAATGCAGAACCGGGACACCCAACTCTCTCTTATGCAGGAACAGAATCAGAAATTGCAAAAATTAAACAGCGAGTTATCCGAGCTGCTCAACATTTTGCCAAATACCGAGGAACTGCTTTCCAAGATGGAAGAACAGAAAACGAAGATAGAACTTTTGGAAAACGAAAATCAGCAATGGCAGAAATTGGCACAGAATCTGAACAGCGAAAACAGTTTATTGCTGAAACAGAACACCGAATTGCTGAACTGGAACAGCAAATAAGGAAAGGACGTGATATAGATGAACGAATCCAGAGAATCAAAGAACGCCGAACAGTTGGAAGAACTTCTGCTCTTGACCGAGGAGATACAAGAAGAACTGGAACAGAAAGACCAGCTTATCGTGGAACTGAAGACGCAGCTCAGCGAATCTCTGACCTTGAACGAGAAATTAAACAAAGAGAACAGAGCCGGGAATATTCAAGCATTAAAGAACGACTTGAAGCTGGCAGACAGAGCATTGCAGATCGAGAAAGAGAAGCTGCGAAGCGCAAACGTCACGATAGGGGAATGTCAAGATAAAATACGATGCTTAACACAACAACGGGATTATGCCCGGACACATCAGAAAATCGTAGAGATACCGGTAGAAAAGCCGGTGCTCTATGAAAAATGTGAAGCCTGTGACCGGACAGCCTATCAGAATGAAAAAGCGAAATACGAAACACAAAAAGAGCGACTTGCAGGACAGTATAAAGCAAAAACGGTAATATTCCAAACAACCTTGTTCCTTCTTGCATGGTATTCGCTGACAACCACTCTTTTTCAGGCAGTACAGTCAGATGTGTTCCTTTCCGATTGTAAATCATTCTTCCATGATGCAGCGTCATTCATACAAACTTTTATCGGATGGACGATTGCTGCCGGACATTCTGCGGCACAGATTAGTACCAAAATTCCAAATGCGTTTATAGCCGGAATCATATATTGGTTATTGCTGATATTGGTTGTCGGAATATGCGTAGCAGGAACAGGGATACTGGTGATACTGATAGAAATAAAGGTTATAGAATTATATAAGAAAAACTGTTGGGATTTTATTACTCTACTGATGATACTGACAAGTGCTGCTGTCATCATTTATTTTGGAGAATCCATCAAAAAAACACTGTCAGTAAATCTTCTATTGCTTTTTGTACTTTCGCAAGGAGTATATGTTGGACTTAGATGTTATTTGAAAAATCAGTTAAATACCAAGCTATATTAATCAAAATATGATAAAAAACGTATAAAAGCAGGGGATAAAAACACACATCGTCCCCTGCTATTATATTATCCTTTTCCAATTTCTAGTAGGATATGCCTGTTTCATTATGCTTTTTTAAAAGCCTTAGTTTGAATGCTTTACTGTATTTCTTCCTAGACATAAATATGCTCCACATGGTACATAAAAAAGGACATGGCAATACCTCCTTGATACCACCGTATCCTTGAAAAAGGGCGACTTTAACACACCCTCCGTATTCTCATTTTTACAAAAGAAAACGGCGGTTTTGATTGTTATTTCAAAACCGCCGTTAAAATGGCATGAGAACTTTCTACTTCATAAGCGGTTTTTTTTCATGCTTATGAAGTAGAGAATTTTTACCTTATCGTAAATTCGCAAGATAAATTATATGTATCGTAATCCCAATCTCTTTCACTTTCAAAGAACGCAAATTGTTTAATCAAACGATAGTGTCCAGCAGGCAATTCTCCATAAAAACTTTTAACATCAATTTCTAATGTTAATCGTTCGTTAGGCTTAATAAAGCAATCCTTTTCATTGCTCTTTGAGGGGTCATCAAGCTGTTTAAGTTGATACCAAGTGCCGGATTGTTCAGCTTCTATTTCAAAATAATCTGGTGAATATTGGTATTCTTTATCAGAAGTATTTTCTATTAGAAATGAAAGGTGCTTTAAGTCTAAATCCTTTTCTGTACTCATTGAAATCTTCAAATCGCCCAAAGTGTCAAGCGCTTCTTCACTTCCATAAGGAGAAACCTCATATTCTTCGGAATAATCTTGTACTACATGATTATCACTGTCCTTTGCTTGACTACACCCAACAATACACACCAATAACAATAAGGTTAGAAACATACATATTATTTTTTTCATTTGTCCTTATCTCCTTTCTTTTAAATTTATAATAGCAATAAAATGTCTATTTTCAATCAACTTTCATTGCAATTTATTTTCACTGTAACACATGCTCCCCCTGCTTTATTATTAGCAATTTGGATATTTCCGCCATGTCTTTCACTTAAAATCTTACTAATATTCAGCCCTAACCCCAAATGTTCAGTAGCTATATCTTTCGATGATTTATAAAATGGTAATGTCGCCTTTTCAATATCAATATTTTTAAACCCGCAACCATCGTCTGAAACAGATATAACTAAATTATCATTCTCTATTACTACGCTAATAGCAATATCACTTTTTGCGTATCTAATACTATTAGAGAGTAAGTTTTCATAAATCTGCATGACTGTATCTAAATTGATAAACAAGGTTATATTATTACCGCTTGTAGTAATTGAAAAATGTTTGTCATAACAAAGTGCTTCTGCTGTGTTATTAAAATTATCAATAAGTGAATGAAATGTAATCTGTTGTCGTGGAATATCAATATCCTCTAACCTGTATAAGTTCGTCATAGCATTTACATATTTTTCAAGACGTGAAATATTTTTTGACATTACTGATATTTCATCTAATATTTCTTGTTGTGATACTAAGCCTTTGGGAATAAAGGAAAGCAGCATAGTAGCATGACCCTTTAGTAAAGTCAAAGGAGTGCGTAAGTCATGCGAAAAAGCAGCATTTAGACGGCGCTGTTCAGCAAATTGTCGAAACATAGTTTCATTATTTTTCGACAAACAGTCTTTCATTTTTTCAAAGGCATGACAAAGTTTCCCCATTTCATCATTTAATGGATATGATAACGTAAAATCTAAGTCATTTGCTTCAATTTTATGATACGCATTAGTTAATAGCTTAATAGGTTTCGATAATTTTTTTTTATAAAAAAATGTTACACAACATATCATACTAATAGATAATACGATAGGAATAATTGCAATATTTAATGAACCTAAAGCACTGTCAATAAGCCTATCCCGGTTTGTAAAATTAGGTAAAACTTCGATATATGAAACATGGTTCGGATAGACATATTCGTGTACTGGGCGTTCTTTTTGATAATCAACATTGAACTTGCATATCTCGTTTCCTTTCGTGTCAAATATTGTGTATTTTGTTTGGTCATTACTATAAGTGGCGGTAAATGAGCCATTTTCCGGTATATCATACCTCGTTGACAGATTTTCATACTTATAGTTTAAATTTATTCTGTATCTGTCAACCATTGAAATTAAAAGTATACAAATAATTATTCCAATCAACAACGAAAACAAAGCATAAAGAACAAAGGTCATTCTAATACTCATGCTATTTAACCGATTGAACAATCTGCTTCTCTTTAATTTTTCCATCTATATCCGCACCCCCAAACAGTTTCAATGTAAGGTCTATCGCCTAAAGATAAAAATTTTGCCCTAATACGTCTGATATGTTCTGTAACAACTGTATTATCACCAATGCCGTCTAATCCCCAAACTTTTTCATAAATAGTTTCCCGGTCAAAAACAATTCCTTTGTTTTGCGAAAGGAAAGATATTATATCAAATTCCTTTTTGGTAAAAGCCATATCCTTATTATGATAAAACACAATACGTGAGGAATAATCTATAACCATATCTTCATCAAATTGCACCTTTGAAGATATATTGTGTCTTTTTTCTCTGCGAAGATGTGCTGCAATGCGAGCTTCTAATTCATCAACAGAAAATGGTTTTATTACATAGTCGTCTGCGCCAATAGAAAATCCTTTTATTTTATCACTATCTTCAATGCGTGCTGTTAAAAAAATTATAGGGCATGAAACATAATCCCGTATCCTTTCGCAAACAGTAAATCCATCTATATCTGGCATATTGACATCTAACAAAATAATGTCAGGTTTTTTTTCTACTTCTTTTAATGCAGCATTTCCTGCTGTTGCAGTATATACCGTATATCCAAGTTTGCTGAAATAGCAATACAGCATTGATACAATTTCTTTTTCATCGTCTACAATTAAAATACTCTGCGCCATAAATATGCCTCCATTGTGAATATCTGATTTAAGATTATCAAACAAAAATCTATTTCTAATCAATTTCTTTAATTTTCGATGTCATTAGTTATTATATATGGCAATATGAGTTGTAGCAACCTTACTCTACATGTTTTATGCTCTATTACTATCCACACTATGATGTGTGTAATCATATCCCGAAAGCCATACCAAACAAAGCAGTCTATGGCAGATTTAGAAATAAGTCCTATGATTATTGAAAAATAAGAAAATATAAAAATTAGAGTGAAGTAATTATATTACAAAAATGAAAAACGGGAGATACACAGATATTGTGCTATCTCCCATATTGTTTTTAGTGTCATATCAAGGCTCATTTATTAGTGGTAAAATTAGCGTTTTTCTATATTTCTCAAAATGCTTGAAAGTAAAGTGTTCATATGGATAATCGAAAATCAGATATAAACTTTTGTTTAAATTGCCTATAATTCAAGTGAATCTTCTGCATCCACCCACATCTGTAAATTGCCATCAAGATATAATCTTGCATATTCCAAAGGCTCATCCACAGCCAATGAAGTAAGCGCACATTCTGATCCATATGTGGTTTTTAAATTTTTTTCAGCTTCCCAACAATTAATGCGAAGCATATATCCGGCACTTGTGTAAACATCAATACTATCGTGGTTTATGTTGTATTCTGCATAAATTGTTCTCATTGTATCTTATCTCCATTTTTTAATAATCATTTACAGAGTTAAATATCGAAAACATTTCATTCAGTTCACCATGTCGTTATTGTTATATGTTATACTATGTACGAATTTTTCTTTCCCTTAATTTTTCCCATATTAAGGTTCATGAAAACCAATGAGAGAATATAATACAAGGGAAAGAGTAAGGGAAAGTTCACTTGCTACAAACTTAGTATTTTCAAGGGTTTGTGAGGAATTTGATAATCAACTATAACAGTTATTAAATTTCCTAAAATAAGTGAAATATCAACTTGAATTTGACGGAGAGATAGTATGGCTATTATTAAAAACGAAATACCGATTTTGGAGTTTGATACAGAGCAGACAGCAGTTCTTAATCCCACTCATGAAAATCTTGGTTTGAACTTACCCAAGAAATGTGTGTTCGCATTTCTTGGTGCTTACATAGATGAATATGCCAGTAAAAGTGATACCAAACAGGTATCCACTTTTGAGAGTGCAACGAAGCATTATCCCATTTACATCACCAAATACAAGGGTGAGGACATTGTGCTTTGTCAAGCACCCGTTGGTGCGGCAGCAGCCACACAGATACTTGATTGGCTGATTGGTTATGGTGTAAGAGAGGTAATCTCGGCAGGTAGTTGCGGTGCTCTGGAAAAGTTCCCCGAAAGTACATTCCTCGTACCAAACAAGGCTCTGCGTGATGAGGGAACATCTTATCACTATGCGCCCCCTTCTCGATTTGTGGAAATCAGCGAGAAGGCAAGAAAAGCAATTGAAGAAACCATTCTTGAGCATAGTATGAAATATCAGGAGGTTATAACCTGGTCAACGGATGGATTTTTCCGTGAAACCAAAGAAAAGGTGGCTTATCGCAAAAGTGAAGGCTGTGCAGTTGTAGAAATGGAATGTTCTGCTCTGGCGGCCTGTGCTGATTTCAGAGGGGCAACCTGGGGTATGATACTTTATACCGCAGACAGTCTTGCAGATGTTGACAAATACGACGAAAGAAACTGGGGCGGTAATGCATACGAATATGCACTTACGCTCTGCCTTGATGCGGTTATCAAATTATAAGAACAGTTAGAATCAATCTTTTTTTGTGATATAATTTTATTGAGGTGAATGAAATGAGGACTGAAAAAGAAATATACGATTTAGTTTTGAATTTTGCTTTTCAAGATGAGAGAATTAGAATTGTAACTCTTGAGGGGTCTCGCACTAATGTTAATATACCAAAAGACAATCTTCAAGATTATGATATTACTTTTTTTGTTATAGATATGGGAGAATTTTTGAAAAGCGATGACTGGCTTAGTGTTTTTGGTAACAGAATTATGATGCAAAAACCTGAAGATATGGAATTATTTCCTCCAGAAGAAAAAGGATTTTCTTATATAATGCTTTTTGATGATGGTGTAAAGATTGATTTAACTTTGTTACCTGTTTCAATGCTTGAGGAGTATCTTACTCGCGATAAACTTGTAAAAATCATGTTAGATAAAGATAATATGATTAAAACAGAAATAGTTCCCACAGATGAAGATTATTACATTAAGTGTCCAACAGAAAGAAAGTTTGATGACTGTTGTAACGAATTTTGGAATGTTGCAACATATGTATCCAAGGGCTTACTTCGTGGTGAAATACTATTTGCAATAGACCATATGAATGAAGTATTACGTCATGAGCTTCTTAGGATGATTAGTTGGTATGTCGGTACTGAAAAAGGATTTAATTTCAGTTTGGGTAAAAACTATAAATTTTTAGATAAGCATATTTCAAAAGAATTGTGGGATAACTTACTAAATACATATTCAATGAGTTCGTATGAAGAAATGTGGAAATCGTTTGATTTGTGTCTATGTTTGTTCAAAAAAATATCTAAAAAAGTGGCAGATTCACTTGGTTATAATTATCCTGATTATGATGAAAACGTTACAAAATATTTGGAAACACAAAAGAGAATTTCAAATAAATATCTTTATGGTAATAGGTATTGACAAATTCCAATTTGTCGAATAGATGAGATTTATTATGGCAAAGAACTAATTTAATATCGAACACCTAAAGGTGGCATGGAAATTATAAAACCATGACCACCTTTTTTGTTACAAAAAATCAAGAAAAAGGAGATTGAAATTATGTTACAGAACAATGAAAAAACAGCAGAGGTATTAAAGGCAGAGAAGATTGTGGAGCAGGCAAAGGCAAGGCTTGCAGAAGCTAAGAGAAAGGCAAGTCAGCAGAAGCGCAAAGAGGAAAATCAGCACAAGTACATGATGGGTGGTATTGTTCATAAATACTTTCCAGAGTGCTACCAGTTTGACGAGCAGGAGCTGAACAGAATTATTGCTTCGGGGATGAAGTCGGAGCAGTGCCAGCGCATTATTGAAATCGTGAAAAAGGAAAGTGCTGAAAAGCGTGAGAATGCAGTTGTAAAAGCTGAAAGTGAGGTGGCAGGGGATGAAGGTACTGGCAAGAGCGAAAATGCCTAAGACCAGTCAACGAGATTTTCTCGTTGCGCACAGATATACCATCTGCAATGGTATGTGCGCTCTCCGAGGGGTCTTGCAGACAGCTGTTGCCTGCCGAGGGCAGTCAAAAGGGAACACTGCGTTTTCCCTTCGGTGCAGAGGGCGCACCTACCCATTTGCATACTTTGCGTTCAGTGAAGCTCCAAAGAGCGGAGCTGCACTGCCCACAAAGTCAGCCGATACCGCACAATCCACAGTATCGGTCTGCCACAGCCTATGCAGGAGAGTGAGGTGTGGCTATGGCAGTTAAAAACCTAAGTACCCGAGTTGCCATTATCGGAAGAGGTGCAAAGTGCAGAGGTGGTTCATCCGCAGTTGACAAATCTGCATATATCAGCCGTACTACCATGTACTCTGAATATGACGGAACAACCTATTACCCGAAGTATACCGAGGATTTGGTGCATAATGAGGTCATGCTTCCGGTCAATGCACCAGCAGAATATTCAGACCCATCGGTGCTATGGAACTCCGTTGAAATGAGGGAGAGTAAATCTGCCAAAGCACAGCTGGCGAGGTCATATAAAATCAATCTGCCGAATGAGTGGAGTTATGAGCTTGCCATAGAGGTAATGAGGGATTATGTGAAAAGGAACTTTGTGGATGACGGAATGTGTGCGCAGTTTGCCATCCATGACTCTGAAAATCCGAATACGCACCAGCGTAATCTTCACTGCCATATTATGCTTACCATGCGTCCTATTTTGGAAGATGGTTCATGGGGAGATAAGCAGAAGAAGATTTATGCACTGGACGCAGACGGAAACAAGATAAGAAAAAAGAATGGGCAATATAAATGCACCACGCAGGATGTGACTGGATGGAACAGCAGGGAGAATGCCAGGAAGTGGCGCAAGGATTTAGCTGACACCATAAATGCGGTCAATGATAAAAACGGATTAAGGGAGAATTTTTGGGAGCATAGGTCATTTGCAGAGCAGGGGCTTGATACCATACCACAGATACATTTGGGAGAGAAAGCCAGTGCGCTGGAAAGGGCAGGAATACAGACAGAGAGAGGGAATGTCAACCGCAGGATAATGGAGCAGAATAAGGCTATTCTTACTGCAAAAATGCTTGTGGCAAAAGCAGAGGAACAGTTGCAGAAGCTTGTTAATTCCAAGCCAGTTGAAGCAGTACGCAATACTGCAAATGAAGTCCTTGATATGATTAGAGCAGTTGTCGGCAAAAAGGGCAGACTGGAATTGCCAGTAATCAAGAGCAAATATTTGAGGAAGATTTCTCAAAGACAGTCATTGCAGGAGCAGGAGAGAATGGAGCGTTTTGTTGTGGCAAATCAGATTGAGAGCTTTGAGCAGTTGCAGGAGTTTAAGACACAGCGAGAGCCAGCCTATGAGAAGCTGTCAGCGGAGAGACAACAGCTTGCGGAGCAGATAGCAAGACTGGAGCAGTTGCTTGTGGCATACAGTGATTATGAGCCTTATATCGTGTATCATAAGACGAGTAATTCGCTGAAAGGATTTGCCAAGCGTAAATATGATAAGGAGCATGAAACGGAGCTTAGAGAATACGACAGTTATCGTGCAAAATTAAAGAAAATGCTTTCCTCTGATGAGAAGATTACACCGAAGAAATGGACAGCGGAAAAGGCAAAACTGGAAGAACAATTGCAGGAGAGCAATCCCGACTATGCAAGAGTGGTTACGGAGCTTGCGTCA
Organism: Blautia aquisgranensis; assembly: GCF_040096615.1. Lineage (NCBI taxonomy): Bacteria > Bacillati > Bacillota > Clostridia > Lachnospirales > Lachnospiraceae > Blautia > Blautia aquisgranensis. The sequence continues at coordinate 220,017 of NZ_JBBMEJ010000001.1, read as the reverse complement.
ACAGAGGTTATTGAGCATAACCATAAAATGCTTGCCATGACCCGAGAAGCCGAGCAAAATCAACGCAGTCAGATACACAGCAGGAAGAAAAATGAACAGTCATTATAACAGCGAGAGGGCAGTTTACAAGCAATGGTTTGTAGCTGTCCTTTTTGCGTGAAGGGAGAAGAACATGGAAGAAAGCAAGAAAGTGAATACAGAGCATTTCAAGAAAAAGATAGGTAATACCACTTATCGGGTAAGAGTGCATTTTCCGCAGAATACCAAGCGGACTTTTACGGACAGCGTGAATACGCTGATTATGAATGAATGTACCAGCAAAAAGAAATAATCCACATCCTACCTTGACAAATCCTCACAGAGGATACGCTCCTTAGTGCCATGGAACACGCTGGAAGTTCGGATACGATAGAAGACGCAGAGAGAAAAGGGCTTGGAACTCCGGCTACCAGGGCAGCGATTATTGAAAAACTGATTGAGAAAGGCTTTATTGAGCGTAAAAAGAAGCAGATATTACCGACTGCAGATGGAAGAAATCTGATCAGGATTCTTCCGGAAATGATCAAATCACCAAAACTTACAGCAGAATGGGAAAATGATCTGACACTGATTTCCAGAGGCCAGAAAAATGTAGAAGAATTTCTCTTCGAAATTGAAAAAATGGTTACCAAATTGGTAAGTGATAATGGACAGCCAGTGGAAGAATACCAGAAACTATTTTCAGATGGTCGGAAAGAAATTGGAAAATGCCCAAGATGTGGCAATAAGGTTTATGTGGGAAAGAGAAATTATTATTGTTCAGGAAGTGATTGCAGTTTTACTTTATGGAAAAATAACCGATTTTTTGAGAGTCAGGGAAAAATACTTGATGAAGCAACTGTCAGGAAGCTGCTGAGTGAGAAGCAGGTGCATTTCAAAGATCTGGTATCAGAGAAAACAAAAAGGAAGTATGAAGCAACTATAAAGATGGAGGTTTCAGAAACCGGAAATCCAAAGTTTCAGTTGATTTTCCCGGAACGGAAGAAAGGAAAAAAGAATGAAGAATAAAAAAAATATGAGAAGATTTTTGTCGGGATTCTTGGCAATGCTTACAGTGTTATCTACAATTCTATCTCCAATACTGTCCTATGCGGCAGATGTAGTGCCAGAAGAGCCACCGTTATACGAAAAGGTAAAAAATGAACTTGATGCAGATGAGGTGGTAAAAGCAAAAGATCTGGAACTGGAAACAGGCAGTATTTTTGAAGTGGAGAAAGATTTTACCGGACTGGAAATACCAGATGAAAAAAAGGTGAAGATCACTTTCCATGAGGCAAAAAATGAGGAAAAGCAGGACTTTACAACAGATTACGAAGATACATACAAAGCTGTTTATTATGTAGAGCCAGTAAGTGGCCACCCAATTTATCAGATCAATCGTAAGCTGATTGTAAAGGAAGCGGTGGTGCAGGTTGCTGAATCTGAGAATCAGGAATCTGTAAGCAACCAGGAAGATGAGAATGAAGCAGAAGGCGAGGAACCAGCCATAGGCACTGCAGAGAGTGAAGAACCTGTGCAGGATGAGGTAAATGTAGAAATTCCGTCAGAGGATAAAATCTATGAAGAAGTAACTCCGACAGAAATTCCGGTTGAGGAAGAGCCAATAGATACACCAATCCCGGAAAATCCGTCTGAGGAAGTTTCAACAGAAGAACCTGCCATAGATGATAATCCGGATACAGACAGCACATTTGAAGAAATTACAGATACAGATCCGGAAGAAATGCCAGAGGCGACAGACGACTCTTTTACAGATGGAACAGAGAAAACAGAAGATGCAGATGGAAATTATCAGGTAAATATTGTTCGTGGAGAGGAATTTCATATTGAGCTGAACCATGAAGATGGACAGTATCAGCCAGGAGAAACCGTTGTTTTTTCCGGAGATATGCCGCAAGGCAGCTTAATTGCAGTAGGAACAACAAAAGTACAGGCAAACCAGACAGAGAATACAGAAGATTTATTGTATTCTGAGGTGACTTATCACGAAGAATCGGATAAATTCAGTTTTGAAATGCCAGCAGATGACATTGATCTAAGTGTTTCCATGGATCAGGCAGAAAACGGTATCATGTTACTTGCAACCGATACTCCATGGGATGATGCAACAAATATTGAAGCAAATAAATATTACTATTATTCAGATGGCCAGCTTCATCCGTTTGATACAGTTATGGGACAGGGTGGAAATGACAGCTACAAATATGTTCGTTACAAAGCAGGCGGAAAGACTTATACAGTAAATGCGTATTGTATGCAGCACTCCATGCAGTCACCTCCAAGTGGGACAACATATAAAAATATGGTTGAACTGGATGAAGGCGGAGATGATAAATATTTGAGAAAAGCCTTATTCTATGGATATGGCGGTCCAGGATGGGGACATACATTCAATGGATATAATGTAAAATCCATTATGGAAAAATATGGATGCAGTTCTGAGACAAGAGCCATGCAGCATTACCTGGTTGACTATTTATATGATGGCGAATCCGGATTTGGAGGTGCGCTTTCTACAACCGCTAAAAATATGCTGAAAGAGATTAAAGCAGCTCTTGCTAAAATGCCTGATCCGACAGCAATGAAACTTCTTCCAGGACTTTCCGTTAATGCAACGGGAAAGGAAACAGAAAGTTTTACCTGGAAGGCAAATGAAGCATTTACCATTACCATTCATCTGGAGAACGGAGTAAGCCTTGTTAATGAAACCACAGGAAAAACGGCATCTGGAAATGTCACTGTAAAGGGTGGAGAGAAATTCCATCTTGTAGCTACAACAGCCAATATGGGCAGTCTGAAAGGAAAGTATGCGATTACATCTAATTTCCCTTTGGATTTCCATGCAATGCTCTTAAAATTGGAGAGTTCACAGGACATTGGTTTTGGCTACTATACAGATTCCTCTGACCTGCAGATTACAGTTGACTGGCCGGAAGAAGCAGTTATTGAAATTACAAAGAAAGATGGAGATACTGGAAAAAATCTAGCTGGAGCCGTGTATGGGGTATATAGTGATAACGCCTGCACAAAGCTGATTGCTAAAATGCCGCCAACAGACAGCAATGGTTCTTCACGTGTAACTCTTACTAAGACACAGGATACAGTTTACTTAAAGGAAATTACAGCACCAGAAGGTTATGTTGTCCAGGCTTCCTCTTATGGAGTGAAATTAGTAGTTGGCAGTACGACCAAACAGACTGTAACGGACAAAGAGCAGAAAGGAAATCTGACCGTTTATAAAGAGGGAGAAGTTTTTGTAGGAGCTGTATCTGATGAAAATGGAACTTCATTCCAGTATGAGAAACGCCGTCAGAAAGGAGCCGTTTATAACGTATATGCTGCCGAGGATATTGTAACAGCAGGTGGAAAAACAGTTTACAAAAAAGGCGCAGAAGTAGCGAAAAATCTGATCACAGGTGAGAACGGTTCTGTAACGGTAAAGAATCTTCCGCTTGGAAGCTATAATGTAACAGAAGCACAGGCCCCGGAAAATTTTTATAATGCAAAAGAAACAAAAAAAGTAACCATTTCTTATGCAGGGCAGACTGCAGAAGCGGCTTTCTCAGAGACTACCTTTACAAATGACCGTCAGAAAGCAGTGGTGCAGGTGATAAAGAAAGACAAAGATACTGAAAATACACTATCCGGAGGGCATTTTGCTCTGTTTGCAGCGCAGGATATGAAAACTGTGGATGGAAAAGTAGCGGTAAAAAAAGATGCTCTGATTGAGACTGCAATTACTGGTACTGATGGAAAAGCAGCATTTAAAGCAGATCTTCCAGTGGGATTTTCTTATTATGTAAAAGAAGTCCAGGCTCCGGCTGGTTATGTCAGAAATGAGAAAGATACTTATTCTTTCCAGTTCAGTTATACCAATGATGAACAGGCAAAAATTTCTTTCAGTCATACTTTTGTGAATGACAGGGTCAGTGCTGCAATCTCTTTGAATAAAAAAGATGCCGAGACAAAAGAAAATAAGGCACAGGGAGATGCTTCCCTGGAAAATGCGGTGTATGGACTTTATGCAAGAAACGACATTACCCATCCAGATGGAAAGACAGGCGTTATTTATAAAGCCGGAAGCCAGATTGGTACGCTAACTACCGATAAAGAAGGAAAAGCAAGGATAGAGAATCTTTATCTTGGAGAGTATTACATCAAGGAAATTACCCCATCCGTAGGATATCTGGCAGACGAGCATGAATATGATCTTGTATGCAGTGATGAAGGTGATCTGACAGCGGTTGTAGAAAAAGAGTGTACCTCACTGGAAACGGTGAAGAAACAGCCGTTTGAACTTATTAAAGCTGCCAATAATGGAGACACAGATGCTGCATTACTATCCGGAGCTGGATTTAGTGCATATCTGGTATCTTCTTTGGTGGTAAAAGAGGATGGAAATTATGATTTTTCCTCTGCAGAGCCAGTTGTGATCGGTGAAAATGGAGCAACGGAAATTTTTACAAATGAGAAAGGCTATGTAAAATCCATTGCAATTCCATATGGAACATATCTGGTGAGAGAAACTACAACACCCCATAATTACAAACCTGTAGATGATTTTATTGTCCGGATTACAGAGAATAAACCAACAGAGCCGCAGACATGGAGAGTTCTTTTGGATAAAGAATTTTCTGCAAAACTGAAAATTATCAAACAGGATGATGAGACTAAAAAATCTGTTCTAATTCCGGGAACAGAGTTTAAAATTTATGATATGGATCATGAAAAATATGTAGAGCAGGTAACTACATACCCGACAACTGTTACACATACCTCATATTTCACAGATATAGATGGATATCTGATACTGCCTCAGAATTTAAAAATTGGTCATTATAGAATCGAAGAGGTAACAGCACCGGACGGTTATACCATTAACAAAAATTATGTCGAAATACAGGTGGATACCAATACCCTGTATCAGACGGATCCGGTTTCAGGTGATGCGGTCATTGAAGTGGTATATGAGGACCATTCGGTGAAAGGAAAACTCACTGTACAGAAAAAAGGAGAGGTTCTTTCGACCTATAAGAATGATTTTAGGTATGAAGTTCAAAACCTTTCCGGTGCAGTATATGAAGTATATGCTGCAGAGGATATCTATACAGCAGATTTCCAGAAAGATGATACAGGAAAAAGAATCCTGAAATATGCAAAGGGTGAAAAAGTTGCAGAACTGACAACGGATGAATCCGGAAAAGCAGAGCTTGATAATCTGCCTCTAGGAGAATACAAAGTTGTAGAAAAGACTGCACCGGAGGGATTTGTATTAAATGAAGAAGAACAGAAGATTTCTTTCGTCTATGCAGACCAGAATACACCAGTGATCTCACAGAGTGCAGAGTTTATAAATGACCGCCAGAAAGTAGAAGTGTCAGTTGTGAAAAAAGATGCTGAAAATGAGAAAGGGCTTTCTGGAGCAGAGTTTGGTCTTTACGCAAAAGAGGATATAAAAGCAGGGGATAAGGTACTGGTAAAAGCAGACGAACTGCTTACAAAAGCGGTAACAGGTGAAGATGGAAAAGCTGTTTTTGAGCAGGATCTGCCATTTGGAACTTATTATATAAAAGAACTGGCAGCCCCAGATGGTTTTGTATCTTCGGATGAGCAGATTGAGGTGACTGCGAAATATCAGGGACAGGAAGTAAAAACAGTAAAACTGGAAACTGTTTTTAGGAATGCGCCGACAACAACTGAATTTACGAAATCAGATATTACAACAGGTGTGGAACTTGACGGAGCAACACTGACGGTTTTGGATTCAGACGGAAAAGAAGTAGAAAAATGGACTTCTGTAAAAGGAAAAGCTCATGTAATAAAGAGACTCCATGTGGGAAAAACCTACACACTTCGGGAAGAGTTTGCACCATATGGTTATCTGCAGGCAGAGGAAGTGAAATTTACAGTTTCTGATACCGCAGAAGTTCAAAAAGTAGAGATGAAGGATGCTGTTCCGGTTGGACGAATCATCATCAATAAAAAAGGTGAATTTGTCAAAGAAGTTACCTGGAAAGATATGCTGGCAGGCGGCATGGACGCAGCATTTGGTTATGTTACAGGTTCTTTGAAAGATGTTACTTTTGAAATTTATGCAGCGGAGGATATCAAGGCTGCAGATGGGGAAAGCAGTGATTATTATAAAAAGGACGAACTGGTAGCAACAATTACGACAGATGCTCTTGGATATGCGAGATCAGAAGATCTTCCTTTAGGCAAATATTATGTAAAGGAAAAAGAGGCGGCGGATGGATATGTTCTGGATGGAGAAATCAGAGAGGTTGATCTGACTTATCGTGATCAGAATACTCCGGTTGTGACTTATGATGAGGACTGGCAGAATAACCGCCAGAAAGCAAAAGTAACTGTAGTTAAGAAAGAAAAAAATACAGATCGTGTTCTGGAAGGCGGAGTATTTGCACTTTATACAAAGAATGATATTTTAAATGCAGAAGGCGAAGTAATCATGAAAGCAGATACCATGATCGAGCAGAAAGCTACGGATCAGGATGGAAGAATTGTATTTACGGCAGATCTTCCAATCAATGGCAGCTACTATGTAAAAGAAGTGCAGGCTCCTGCAGGATTTGTAACAACAGAAGAAATCAAGGAATTTGACTTTACTTATGCGAGAGAAGATGTTGCAGAAGTATCCTTTGAGTTCACTTATGAAGACGAGCCAACTACTTTTGAAATCACAAAATCAGATCTTACAACTGGGGAAGAATTACCAGGTGCAAAACTGAAAGTATCCGATCCAGAGGGAAACGTTGTGGATGAGTGGACTTCCGGAAGCACACCACACATCATTAAGGAACTGGAAGTTGGAAAGAAATATACATTAACAGAGACAATTCCTGCTGATGGTTATGCAACTGCAGAATCCATTACGTTTGTAGTAGAAAATACTGCAGATATACAGAAAGTAGAAATGCAGGATGATACAACAAAAATTCTGATCAGTAAAGTTGATATGACAGATGGAAGCAGCGAGGTCAAAGGTGCTAAACTGTATATTCTTAATGAAAACCAGGAAGTTATGGAAAGCTGGACATCTGGTGATCAGCCCCATTATGTAGAGAAACTTCCAATCGGTACTTATACATTATTGGAGGAAACAGCACCGAAAGGCTATATTGTGGCAAATAAAGTGACATTTGAGGTTAAGGACACCGGAGATGTTCAGGGAGCCAAAATGGAAGATGAACAGGCAATGGGCAAGGTAATCTTAAATAAAACAGATAAAGACACCAAGAAGCCAATGAAAGGTGTAGAATTTGCCCTTTGTGACAGTAAAGGTAAAGTTCTGGAAACTCTGGTAACAGACAGTGCCGGCCATGCAGAATCAAAGAATTATCCGATTGCGACTTTTAAGAATGGGCAGTATAAAAAAGCAATCACATATATCCTGAAAGAAACAAAAACACTGGATGGCTATCAGCTTGATGAAACCGAGCATAAGATTCAGTTTGAATATGTCAATGACCGTACTCCTGTGATTGAATATACTCTGGATCTGACAAATAAGAAAGCTCCGGAAAAAGACACTCCGGAAACATCAGAAAACCAGGGAGTCAGCACTCCTGGTTCCCATGGTTCTGATGCGACTTCTGTATCCAATTCACCAAAAACAGGAGATAATACAAATATTGCTATTTTTGTGCTGACTCTTGCGGTATCAGCAGGATGTCTGGGAACTGTAGTGGCAGTTAAGAGAAAACGCAAATGATAATATAAATAGTGTTCTGGGGCTGTGGTTACTGCACAGCCCCATTTTGAAAAGGAGAAGAAATTGAAATTAGGAGCAAGAATAAGAAAAATCCGTATGTTTCGCAAGCTAACGCAAAAAGAACTGGGGCGCAGGTTAGGGTATGGAGAAAATAGTGCAGATGTGAGAATTGCCCAATATGAAAGCGGACAGCGCACGCCAAAACAGGAAACGCTTATCCGGATAGCAGAAATATTGGAAGTTGATGTCCGGAATTTTTTAAGTCCTGGAATTGCGACAATGGACGAATTAATGGAAACTTTATTCTGGATGGATGAAGAAAATAGAGGGCTTTTTCATCTGTTCCTGCTAAATGATTCAGAAAGTGAAACAGTTGGAATCACAATAAGGGATAAAAAAACAATGTCTTATCTGCAGGAATGGATGGGGAAAAAGCAGAAATTGGGCGATGGAAGAATCACAGAAGAGGAATATCTGGAATGGAAACTGCATTGGCCAGAGAATAAGAGAAAAACAGAATATAAAACCGTATGAAGTAAAAAGGAATTGCTTTGCGGAGAGTTACCTGTTAGAATATTACTGGAGTAACCGTGTACAGGGTTGGTAAAAACCTCCTGGATTTTCAGATTCCGTTAAGGGATACAGAAGAAGGGAGGTGGAGCGAATGGATACATACGAAGTCTTGAGCTTATTGTTCTTAGGCGGTACGTTTCTGATTGCTTTGCTTGCCTATTTGGATAATAGGGACAACAAGCGAAAAAAATAGCCTACCCTGTCTGCCAACAGGATAGGCAGCTCTCTTTGAGAGCAAAATAAATTAAAACCTAATCCAGGAGCATCCACCTTGTGGGCGGTTACTCTTTTCAATTAGAATATAGCATTTTCTCTCCGAAAAGTAAAGTACATTTTATGCAGCCAATTCTAAAAAAGAGTGGGCTGTTTTTTTATTGATAGGAGGGAAGTTTAATGTCTAAACTACAGGACATCCGAAACTTGGTGCAGGAACATGCCGTATCAGTGAGCAGTTCGCCAGGGGATTGGATGGATTATATGGACACAGCATCAAGGTTATATCGTTATTCTTTTTCAGACCAGCTTCTGATCCATGCACAGCGTCCAGACGCAACAGCCTGTGCATCACTGGAACTATGGAATGAAAAGATGTTACGCTGGGTAAATCGTGGTGCAAGAGGAATTGCCTTGTTTGATGAAACCTGGCAGAATACCAAACTTCGTTATGTGTTTGATATTTCGGATACCCACATGGTAGCCGGAGGCAGAAGCCCATATCTTTGGAAGATGCAGGAACACCAGAGAGAAGAGATCCTCACCCATCTGGCAGAAGTCTATGCTCTGGAAGAAAAGGATGCGGCAACTTTGCAGGACGCATTGATGGCGGTCGCAAGGGAAATGGTCAATGACAATCTGGAGGAATACCTGGATGGATTGGAATATGCTGTAGAAGGTACTTATCTGGAAGATCTGGATGAGGTGACGATCCGCAGTGATTTTCGTCAGCTGGCAACAGACAGTGTTTACTATCTGCTTTCCAGGCGATGCGGGCTTGACCCGATGGAACTTCTGGAAGAAGAGGACTTCATGCATATCACAGATTATAACCGTCTGTCAGTTCTCACCTTCCTTGGAAATGCGGCAAGCCAGCTCAGTGAGAGTATTCTGATTGATATTGGAAAGACCGTACATAAAATTTCTCTGGAAGAAGCGAGAAAAGAGGTTGAAAAATCCAATGAAAGGAATTATAATAACTTTACCACGTTAATGCACGAAATTAAAGATCAGGATGCAGAAACGAAAAAAGAAGAAAATATTGAAAATGAAGGAGGAAACGATTATGGAACTGACATATCATCGCAAGGGAGATTACCTGTTTCCGAATCTGACCGTCGAAGAGGAAGAAGTGACGATCGGGAAATATGGGATGCTGCGGAGGACATTTCTGAAAGAACACAAGAACAGCCTTTATCAGAGCCTGTTTCTGACCGGGAAGCTGAACAGCCATCTGGAACAGATCGAGAAAGCAGCACAGGAGAGAATGGACAGCCAGATGGAGAAATTACTGGAGAAGAGTCCGGCACCGGACAAGGAAGCAGATCCGATGGCATGGACAGCACACATGAACGCACTGATGGCAACAGCGGAAGAGAGCATCTTGACGGAATTGGTATACAGTTAGTCGAAGATACAAGAGAAGATGGATTGAGTAAAGCAGAGGAAGAGATCGCCTCTGCTTTATCTTTGCCCGAATATCCCACCGCAAATGAACAAAGACGGCAGATCGAGGAAAGGGCAGCTGCCCTTTATGCCGGAGAAATTCCGATTCCAGAGCAAGTTGTTGATGAGATCTTACGGACAGGAGGAAACCGGAAAGCCAGCCAGCTCCGGATCATCTATAATTTCATGAGTGAACAGACACCGGAGGAATATACGGAGTTTGTGAAGCGTGAATACCGTAAAGGTGGAAAAGGTTTTCAGATTGATGGAAATGAATATTCAGTCTGGTTTGATGAAACCGGGATGCAGATCGCAGTAGGGCATACGGTTACAGACCATATCTTAGATAAGGCATTTTTATCATGGGAAGATGTCAGCGGACGTATCCATCAGCTTTTAGACCAGGGTGAATATGCACCGCAGTCTGTATTGGATGCGGCAAGAAGTAATGCAGTAAAAGAACACGCCCAGGCTCTTGCCTATATGAAAGGGGATATGGCAGAAGGAGTAGCGGAGATTGTTTTTGACGAAGAGGACTTACCACATCTTCGCAGTATCTATCCGGAGATCACGGATTATCTGGAAGAAAAGCTGGAGGATCCCCAGTGGCTTTCGGAACTGAATGAAAGACTGGATGCACTGGCAGAAGCCTATGAAGAAAATCATTCTATTATGCGTTTCCATCATTATAATCCTATAAATATCTCAAAGCAGTTTCAAAAGTTTGCGGATGAGGTGATTCCTTATCAGGCTAGGGACGGCTTGCCTGGAAAGAACATCCGATGTTCATTACACAGGATGAGATTGATGCTTATCTTGCAGGAGGTGGAGCGTATTCGCAGGGCAGGCTTAGGACGTATTCCTTTTATCTACTTCATGAAGATGAAAGATCGAGGACAGGTTTTATCAAGGAACAGTATGGGATCGGTGGAAGCAGTCATGCACTGTCTGGTGCCGATGATTCACACGCAAACTATGATGGAAAAGGATTGTTTCTTGCAAGAGGTGCTTATGGGAATCCATATACGTCAATTTTATTATCCTGGAATAAAGTTGCAAACAGAGTAGCTTATCTGATAAAGAATGACCAGTTCCTGCAGGCAGAAGATTATGCTCGTATGCCGGAATATGAACGTGAGCAGATGGCGAATAAGGTACTCCGCTTTTATGACCGTCTTCCGGAAGAGATAGACAGACCCTTTACAGATGACTTCTTCTGGGAAAAACCAGGAAAAGAAATGGTCGCAGTATTAGAGAATCCAGAGCAGACAGAAGAACTGTTACAGAAGATGGATGCAGCATTGGCAGCTCTGCCATTGGATTTTGAAGCGTATGGGACAAACTATCAGCAGAAAACAGAACTTCTTTCGGAACTCCACCAGTATGCAGAAGGAACCTATACGATATTCCCGACACCGGAAGCAGAACCGTCTTTTGCGGAACCATCCGGACACCAGATGACCATGTTTGATTTCTTGGATACGAAGGCAGTGGCAGAACCGACCGTAGTAGATATGTCAGATGTGGAGGAAATAGAAGAGGAAGAGGTTACTGCCGAAGAATCTATTCTGGAAAGTCAGGAACAGGAAAAAGCTGTGATAGAACCATACAACTTCCGTATCCAGGATAATGACCTTGGTGCAGGCGGTCCGAAGGCAAAGTATAAGGCAAATATGGAAGCCATCCATTTGTTACAGACTTTGGAGAAAGAAGAACGTCTGGCAGCACCCGAAGAACAGGAAATTTTATCCCGTTATGTTGGCTGGGGTGGTATCCCGCAGGCATTTGAGGAGAGTAACAGCAGCTGGGCAGATGAGTATCTGGAATTAAAGAATACCTTATCACCAGAAGAATACAGAGCAGCAAGGGCATCGACCTTAAATGCTTTTTATACATCCCCGACCGTGATCCGAAGCATGTATGAAGCACTGGAAAATATGGGACTGAAACAGGGAAATATCCTGGAACCATCGTGTGGAGTCGGTAACTTTATGGGACTGATCCCGGAGAGTATGGGCAAAGCCAATATGTACGGTGTGGAGCTTGACCCGGTTTCGGGCAGGATTGCAAAACAGCTTTATCAGAAAAATAAGATTGCCGTACAGGGATTTGAGGAAACCAGTTATCCGGACAGCTTTTTCGACTGTGTGATAGGCAATGTTCCATTTGGGGCGTATCAGGTCAGTGACCGCAGATATGACCGGCATCATTTTATGATCCATGATTATTTTATTGCAAAATCCCTTGATCTGGTGCGTCCCGGTGGCGTAGTGGCTGTGGTAACTTCCAGTGGAACGATGGATAAGCAGAATCCGGCAGTGAGACAGTATATCGCAAATCGGGCAGAACTGCTTGGAGCCATCCGATTACCGAATAATGCGTTCCAGAGAAATGCCAATACCAGTGTTGTTTCTGATATTTTGTTTTTCCAGAAAAGGGACAGGGCATCCATTGAGGAACCGGAATGGTTAAATTTAAAGGAAATACCGGAAGGCTATTCGGTCAATGCTTATTTTGCAGAGCATCCGGAAATGGTGCTTGGTGATTTTACTACAGAAAGTACCCAGTACGGAAAGCAGGAAGTGACCGTAAAACCAAAAGAAGGCATTACCTTAGAAGAACAGTTAAAAGAAGCTATCAGGAATATCCATGGCACGATTACGGAACTGGAACTTTCGGATACAGAGCTGGAGGAGGATGTTGTCTCTATCCCGGCAGACCCGGATGTAAAGAATTTCAGTTTTACCGTAGTGAATGAGGAAGTCTATTACCGGGAAAATTCTGTGATGAACCGCATGGAGCTTCCGGCAATGACAGCGGAACGTGTCAAAGGGATGGTGAAGATCCGTGATGTTACGAATGAACTGATCCAGTGTCAGATGGAAGAGGGAAGCGATGAACAGATCATAAAGCTGCAGGGAAAACTCAATGAAGAATACGATACCTTTACAGCAAAATATGGTCTTATCAGCAGCAATGCCAATAAGAGGGCATTTAGTCAGGACAGTAGTTATTGTCTTTTGACTTCTCTGGAATTTCTGGATGATAAGGGAGAACTGAAACGGAAAGCGGATATTTTTACCAAAAGGACAATCCGTAGGGCAGAAACGGTAACTTCCGTGGATACTGCCAGTGAAGCACTTGCGGTTTCTATTGGTGAGAGGGCAGGCGTTGACCTTTCCTATATGGCACAGCTTTCCGGGAAAACAGAAGAGGAGCTTACTGAAGAACTGGCAGGGGTGATCTTTAAGAATCCAATCGGTGAAAAATGGGAGCCGTCGGACGAATATCTTTCTGGAAATGTGAGGGAGAAACTTCAGATTGCCAAACAGTTTGCAGAAGATCACTCGGAATATCAGGTGAACGTGCAGTATTTGGAGCAGGTACAGCCAAAAGATCTGGATGCATCAGAGATTGAGGCGAGACTTGGGGCAACCTGGATCTCTGAGGATTACATTACACGGTTCATGGCAGAAACATTCCATACACCAAGATATTATGTAGGGAGCAAGGTCAAAGTCCAGTATGCCGAAGTGACCGGACAATGGAATGTTATGGGAAAGAATGTGGACAGTTACGGAAATGCTCTTGTTACTTCCACATATGGAACGCAGAGAGCCAATGCCTACCGTCTTTTGGAAGATGCCTTAAACCTTAGGGATACCAAGATTTATGACACGGTACAGGATGCCGAGGGGGAACACCGGGAATTAAACCGGAAGGAAACAATGCTGGCACAGCAGAAGCAGGAACTGATCAAAGAGGAATTTAAGGAGTGGATATTTAAAGACCTGCACCGACGGGAAGATCTCTGTAAGATCTATAATGAACGATTTAACAGCATCCGTCCACGGGAATATGATGGAAGCCATATTCAGTTTGTCGGCATGAACCCGGAGATCACCCTAATGCCGCACCAGAAAAACGCAGTGGCTCATGTGCTGTATGGAAATAATACCCTTCTGGCTCATTGCGTAGGAGCAGGGAAGACGTTCCAGATGATTGCAGCCGGTATGGAATCAAAACGGCTGGGACTCTCACAGAAGAATCTTTATGTTGTGCCAAACCATCTGACCGAGCAGTGGGGCAGTGATTTCCTACGTCTCTATCCGGGAGCAAATATCCTGGTGGCAACGAAGAAAGACTTTGAGCCGGCAAACCGAAAACGGTTCTGTTCCCGTATTGCGACAGGGGATTATGATGCCGTGATCATTGGACATACGCAGTTTGAGAAAATCCCCCTTTCAAAAGAACGGCAGATTGCCATGCTGGAAGATCAGATTGCAGATATTACGTTCTCCATTGAAGAAGCAGCACATCAGGCAGGGCAGAATTATACCATCAAGCAGTTGGAAAAAACAAAGAAAAGCCTGCAGGCGAGGATGAAAAAACTCAATGACCAGACCAGAAAGGATGATGTAGTAACTTTTGAGCAATTAGGTGTAGACAGACTGTTTGTGGATGAAAGCCATTCATTCAAAAATCTTTTCCTATATACAAAGATGAGAAATGTAGCAGGTATTTCACAGACGGATGCACAAAAAAGTTCCGATATGTTTATGAAATGCCGGTACATGGATGAACTGACAGGCGGCAGGGGAATTACCTTTGCTACGGGTACTCCCGTATCGAACAGTATGACCGAGCTTTACACTATCATGCGTTATCTCCAGTATGACACACTCATGCGTATGGGCATGGGACACTTTGATTCTTGGGCTGCAACGTTCGGGGAGACAGTAACCGCAATCGAATTATCACCGGAAGGAACGGGCTATCGTGCGAAAACACGGTTTGCCCGTTTTTTTAATCTTCCAGAGCTGATCTCCATTTTTAAGGAAGCTGCGGATATTCAGACATCGGATATGCTGAATCTTCCTGTACCGGAAGCAGAGTTTATCAATGAAGTCTTAAAACCAAGTGAAGAACAGCAGGAAATGGTCAGTGCCTTTTCGGAACGTGCGGAAGAAGTAAGAGCCAGTCTTGTGAATCCAACAGTGGACAACATGCTCAAGATTACTAATGACGGAAGAAAATGTGCATTGGATCAGAGGCTATTAAATGAACTCCTTCCGGATGCAGAAAAAAGCAAGGTCAATACCTGTGTGGAAAATGCTTTTCAGGTATGGGACGAGGGAAAAGCAGATCGGACAACACAGCTGATCTTCTGTGACTTGTCTACTCCAAAAGGGGATGGGACTTTCAATGTATATGATGATGTCCGAAACAAACTGGTTGCCAGGGGAATCCCGAAAGAAGAGATTGCGTTTATCCATGAATACAACACGGAGACAAAGAAAGCAGATTTGTTTGCAAAGGTACGGGCCGGGCAGGTGAGAATCCTTATGGGTTCCACTCCAAAACTCGGTGCTGGTACCAACGTACAGGACAGGCTCATTGCCCTCCATCACCTTGACTGTCCGTGGAAGCCGTCTGATGTAGGACGGATTTTGCGGACATTCAAAATAAAAAAGAATGTGGAGGTAACAGACAATGGCAAAATCATTATTTGAGGAACTGGGCGGCAAATACGAAAGGCAAGGGGATTATTTGATACCGTGCTTAACTGTACCCGCCGAAGAAGAACAGGCAATAGGCATCTGGGGGCAACGGCATTTAGATTATCTAAAACAGTACCGTAAAGTTACATACACCAATCTTCTTACAAGCGGCAGGCTAAACGCCTACCTTGCCGACATCAACAGACAGGCACAGGAACGCTTTGAAAGGCTCATAGAGGGTATGAAACAGGCACAGGGCATAACGGAACAGCTAAAGGCAGAAAACGCCTTAGAATGGACAGGATGCCTCAATAACATAAGGGCTTGTGCGAGGGAGATTGTGGAAAAGGAAATTATTTTTGCATAAACAGATGATTAGTGGCAGGGGGAAATCCTGCCGCTTTTTCTGCTTTAGTTTGTCAGCTTGACAAATAAAGGGTTAAGGAATATAATTAGATTCAGTATTATACAAGGAGTTAATAAATATGCGGCAAGGTATTCTTAAATAAACTGTCAATTTGATAGTGGGAACAAAAAGTAGCAGTCCCGTTTCACTTTTAATATGGGGCTTAGTTTTTTGTACCCAGTTTAAGAATACTTTTATCATGTAATTTTATATGCCCGAAAACATATAAGTGTTTTGGGGCTATTGGAGTTATTTACCCAGTGATAGGAGTATTTATCACTGGGTATTTTTATGCCCTTTTTTGGGTGTTGATAGGAGGAAAATCACATGAAAATAATTAACTTAGGCATTCTGGCTCACGTTGACGCAGGAAAGACAACATTAACGGAGAGTTTATTGTATACCAGTGGTGCAATTGCAGAACCAGGGAGCGTAGATAAAGGCACAACAAGGACAGATACAATGAATTTGGAGCGTCAAAGGGGAATCACTATCCAGACAGCAGTGACATCTTTTCAGTGGGAGGATGTAAAAGTCAACATTATAGATACGCCAGGCCATATGGATTTTTTGGCGGAAGTATACCGTTCTTTATCCGTATTAGACGGAGCAGTATTATTAGTTTCTGCAAAGGATGGCATACAGGCACAGACCCGTATACTGTTTCATGCACTACAGACAATGAAGATTCCGACAATTTTTTTCATCAATAAAATTGACCAAGAGGGGATTGATTTGCCAATGGTATATCAAGAAATGAAAGCAAAGCTTTCTTCGGAAATTATAGTGAAGCAAAAGGTTGGGCAGCATCCTCATATAAATGTAACGGACAATGACGATATGGAACAGTGGGATGCGGTAATTATGGGAAACGATGAACTATTAGAGAAATATATGTCAGGGAAACCGTTTAAAATGTCAGAACTGGAACAGGAAGAAAACAGGAGATTCCAAAACGGAACGTTATTTCCCGTTTATCACGGAAGCGCTAAAAACAATCTGGGGATTCGGCAGCTTATAGAAGTGATTGCCAGTAAGTTTTATTCATCAACGCCTGAAGGTCAATCTGAACTATGCGGGCAGGTTTTTAAGATTGAATATTCAGAGAAAAGGCGGCGTTTTGTTTATGTGCGTATATATAGCGGAACATTGCATTTGAGGGATGTTATTAAAATATCTGAAAAAGAGAAAATAAAAATCACAGAGATGTGTGTTCCGACAAACGGTGAATTATGTTCATCCGATACAGCCTGCTCTGGTGATATTGTAATTTTACCAAATGATGTTTTGCAGCTAAACAGTATTTTGGGGAACGAAATGCTGTTGCCGCAGAGAACATTTATTGAAAATCCTCTCCCTATGCTCCAAACAACGATTGCAGCAAAGAAATCTGAACAGCGGGAAATATTGCTTGGGGCACTTACAGAAATTTCAGATGGCGACCCTCTTTTAAAATATTATGTGGATACTACAACGCATGAGATTATACTTTCTTTTTTGGGGAAAGTGCAGATGGAAGTCATTTGTGCCATCCTTGAGGAAAAATATCATGTGGAGGCAGAAATAAAAGAGCCTACTGTTATATATATGGAAAGACCGCTTAGAAAAGCAGAATATACCATCCACATAGAAGTCCCGCCAAATCCTTTCTGGGCTTCTGTCGGGTTGTCCATAGAGCCGCTCCCTATTGGAAGTGGAGTGCAGTATGAAAGCAGAGTTTCACTTGGATATTTAAACCAATCGTTCCAAAATGCGGTTATGGAGGGGGTTCTTTATGGCTGCGAGCAGGGGCTGTATGGATGGAAAGTGACAGACTGTAAAATCTGTTTTGAATATGGATTGTATTATAGTCCTGTAAGTACCCCCGCAGACTTTCGGCTGCTTTCCCCTATCGTATTGGAGCAGGCTTTAAAAAAAGCAGGGACAGAACTATTAGAGCCATATCTCCACTTTGAAATTTATGCACCGCAGGAATATCTCTCACGGGCGTATCATGATGCTCCAAGGTATTGTGCAGATATTGTAAGTACTCAGATAAAGAATGACGAGGTCATTCTGAAAGGAGAAATCCCTGCTAGATGTATTCAAGAATACAGGAACGATTTAACTTATTTCACAAATGGGCAGGGAGTCTGCTTGACAGAGTTAAAAGGATACCAGCCAGCTACTGGTAAACTTATTTGCCAACCCCGCCGCCCGAATAGCCGTATAGATAAGGTTCGGCATATGTTCCACAAGTTAGCCTAACAGCTTGCATAAGTCGTATAAAATGAGATTTGAAAGGATTTGGGCACTTTAGGAGGCCTTTTCTAAAATCACTGTTAGAAAGGGCTGAGAAGCTTGTTTCACAAAACAACCCACTGATTCGTAAAGGAGGATGTAACTTCATGTTTGCTAAAAATTCAAAGGCATATTCTGTCTACCTGCTGTTCCGATTTGTCTCTTCCCTGGCGGTTTCTATGTCCACAGTGCTTTCCATCGTGTACCACCTGGAGGTGGTGCAGCTGGATGCTTTCCAGCTTGTCCTGGTAGGGACGGTTCAGGAGACCGCCTGCTTTCTGTTCGAGATACCCACCGGTGTGGTGTCGGATTTGTATAGCCGTCGGCGCTCGGTGCTGATTGGAATGTTCCTCTACGGCCTGGGCTTTCTGATGGAGGGTGCGCTACCGTGGTTCGCGCCGGTTCTGCTGGCCCAGGTTGTCTGGGGTTGCGGTGATACCTTCATCACCGGCGCTCTGGAGGCGTGGATTGCCTCGGAGGAAAAGGACAAACCCATAGACAAGGTGTTCCTGCGGGGCAGTCAAATGGGGCAAATCGGCGGCGTTCTGGGCGTGGTGCCGGGCACACTGCTGGGAAACATAAACCTGCAAATGCCTGTCATCTTGGGGGGCAGTTTGTGCTTGTTGTTGGGGCTGGTGTTGGTTCGCATCATGCCAGAAACCAACTTCTCCCCTGCTATTGAGGAACGGCAGGGCTTGCTTAAAGACTTTGTCTGCCTGTTCAAGCTCAACCTGGGCTTTGTGAAAGGCGCACCTGTGTTGCTGGCGCTCTTAGCAATCACACTATGCGGGGGACTTGCCAGTGAAGGCTTTGACCGGCTCTCCACCGCTCATTTTCTGGATGACACGGTAATACCCGTTATCGGGCCGCTGAACAGCGTCACTTGGTTCGGTGTTATCAGTCTTATCGGCAGCGGCTTAGGTATTCTGGCTTCTCAGTTGCTCATCGCCCGCATGGAGAAAAAAGGGACTGTCAGCCGAACCAGTGTGGTCATGTCCACCAGCGCCGGGTATATCCTGTGCCTGGTTCTCTTCGCGGTGGGGCGGAGCTTTTGGTTCATGTTGTTGGTGTTCCTGCTGGCGGGGCTTATGCGCACCATCAAGGAGCCTGTGCTGGCCGCCTGGATGAACGACCATGTGGATGAGAAAATGCGCGCCACAGTCTTTTCCACCAGCGGACAGCTGGACTCTTTCGGGCAGATCATCGGCGGGCCTATTGTGGGGCTGGTAGCCCAGCAGGTGTCCATACCCTGGGGGCTGGTCTGTACCGCTTTCCTGCTGTTGCCCGCGCTGTTCTTAGTGCCGGTGGCGGGAAAGAAGCGGGATTGATATGGCATAGTTAAGTTTACTGACGAGCGGGAGATTACTTCCGCTCGTCTTCATTTAGTAGCGCAAAATTTGAGGACTCTTTATTTCCTTATTCGGTATAGCGGAGGCGGCTGTCAATTCGACATAATTTTCTTGTGATACTTTACCGTACATGAGCATTTGCGCCCGGATTGTCATTGCCGTAGCCCTCCATCAGATTG
The DNA here is from genome assembly GCF_040096615.1 of Blautia aquisgranensis. Lineage (NCBI taxonomy): Bacteria > Bacillati > Bacillota > Clostridia > Lachnospirales > Lachnospiraceae > Blautia > Blautia aquisgranensis. Next base: position 200,302 of record NZ_JBBMEJ010000001.1, on the reverse strand, counting down.
ATTACGCCCCAGATACCAAGCCCGGCTCCAAGTGCTACAACAAGGGTCTGCAAAACGTCTACTGCGCTATTGAAAAATGCCATAAATATATCCTTTCTGCCGCGTCTGCGGCTGTCCGGCAAGCGGACAAAAGGCGGTCAGCGTATGGTCGCCGCCGCACAAAAAAACCGCCCTCTGGTAAAGGCGGCTGTCCCCGCGCTGCGTAAGTTCTGCGGCGCGGCGGTATTCAGTTGTAAGGGGTGCGGCTCCTGCCGCTGTGTACTGCGCCGGAAAGTGGGGGCGCGTATCATGTAGCCGGTATGGATAGATGTGATTGCTTCAATCGCTCCTTTCTGTGTTCCGCTGTGCTGCCGGACGTTTTTTTCAGACTTGCGGGAAGTGAATAGCTTGCGTAGCAAGGTGTTCGCTTCCCGCAAGTTCACAAAGGGGTAGCTGCCGCAAGGCAGCGTAGGGGAAGTGTAGCTTCCCCTGTCCCCCGGCGGTCTGCCATGCTGTCACTGTTGCGGGATAAGCCCCCGGCGCGTGACATACTCCGTTGCAAAACGGCGGTGTTCCGCTTCCTTTTCCCGCCAATACTCCCATAATGCAGCGTCGGCGGCTTCCGCAACATTCATTAAAAACCGTTCAAGCTGCTTTTGTTTTTCCTCTGCGCTACGTTTCCTCATGGTCTGCGTCCTCCTGTAAGTCTGCCGCGTCAAGCTCGTAATAGTCAAAAACCTCGTCGGGCTTGACAATGGCGGGGCGGCGTTTAAGGTGCTTTTCCATGTCAAAGGCGTTCTTCGGGTCTGCGTCGGACAGGTACTTGTATTTCGGGTGCTTCGTTATGTCGAATTTGTCCGAAAAGAACGGGCGCACCCCGCGTAGCTGCAAGATACATTTCCCTCCGTCCATGACTGCAATTTCATCTTCCGTCATAAGCTGCTTTCCCAATTTCTGATAGTTCAGCCCATGCGAAAGCTCCCGCCCCCTTGTTTCGGACGTGTTAAAGCTGTCTATCGTTTCTTTTCCTAAAATTTCCGATATTTCTTTAAGGGTGGTTTTCTCCTTGCCGCCCAAGAAAAGCGTGGTGTCGCAGTTGCCGACTATGGTATCGGCGTTGTCTTTGTAAATGGCTTTTAGCTGTGACTGGCTCTGCAAGATGATTGACGCGGATATTTCCCGGCTCCGTATCGTTGCAATGAGCTTTTCAAACTTTGGTATCTGCCCGATATTCGCAAATTCATCAAGTAAGCACCTAACATGGACGGGAAGCCGCCCGCCGTATTCATCATCTGCCTTGTCGCACAAGAGGTTGAATAGCTGTGTGTAAAGGATTGAAACGACAAAGTTAAAAGTGTCGTCGGTGTCGCTGATGATGACGAAAAGGGCGGTCTTTCTGTCGCCTATGGTGTCAAGCTCCATTTCGTCGGTTTCCATAAGCTCCCGCAGCTCCTTAATGTCGAATGGGGCTAACCTCGCGCCGCATGAGATAAGTATGCTTTTTGCGGTCTTGCCCGCCGCAAGTTTGTATTTTTTGTACTGCTTGACTGCAAAATGTTCCGGGTCTTTTTCTTCCAGACGTTCAAACATGAGGTCAACCGGGTTCTGGAAATCCTCGTCGTCCTCGCGGGCTTCCGACGCATTTATCATCTCAAGCAGCGTCGTGAAGTTCTTCTCGTCCTCCGGGGCTTCATACCAGATGTAGCCGATTAGCGCGGTGTAGTAGAGCTTTTCCGCTTTCACCCAGAAATCCTCGCCGGATTTTTCCCCGTCGCCTTTGGTGTTGGCGATAATGGTATTGACTAACTTCAAAATGTCCTTTTCGCTCCGCAGATAGGCAAAGGGATTGTATTTCATGGATTTTTTGAAGTTAATCGTATTTAGCACTTTGATACGGTATTTGTACCGCTGTAACATTTTCCCGGTTTCCAAAATCAGTGTTCCTTTCGGGTCAGTGACGATATACGACGTTGGAAAATCCTTTGACGTACATTGCATGAGCGACGGTTTCACAAAGAACCGGGTCTTGCCGCTGCCGGAACCGCCGATTACAAGGATATTTTTGTTTCTTGCGTATTTCGGCTGCTTCGGGCGGCTGTTCATGGTGAGCCGTTCCGTCTGCGTTAAGGGGATATTGTTCTCAAATACCGGGTCGGTGTACGGCTTTATGTCGTCAGCCCCGCCCCAACGCGCCGAACCGTATTCTGTCCCGCGGCGGTATTTCTTCGCGTTCTTGCCTTTGGTGTAGATAATCAGCCGGACAATGACCGCCCCCGCAATGCCTAAAGCTAAGTCTGCCGGGTGGAAGCTCGGCGCGATACTGGAAAAGGCGGCGGTAAAACCGTCCCCAAGATGTAGCAGCTTTGCGCTTGCGTCCGCGCCGGGGGAGAGCCGGACAGCCGCGCCCACTTTATCAAAGAGCCAGACAAAGAGCAGATACGGGAGATTTAGGATAAGCAGCTTCTTGATTTCCGGCTTCATAGCGATACCTCCCTGTCCTTGTTCTTGACCTTTGCCCGTTCCGCGTTTCTGCCCTGTGCAGCTTCTTTGAGGGTAGAGAGCAGCTTTCGGATTGAGGGCTTTTTCTCCTGTGTCAGCTTTTTTGCGGAAAATTCCTTAAAGGCTGCGGTCAGTACGTCCGCGTCCCGCCCCTTGAAGAAAACCAGATAGCGGGGCGGGCTTTCCGTCGCGTCCTTTTTCAGCGCAAAGTCGATACCGTACTTTTTCGCCGTACTCTCAAAGGCTTTGATATTGCCCTCGGTAATCTCAATGTTGGAAACGCCCGCGTTCTGCTTCATAAGCTGCTTTAAGCTCTGCTTGCCCTGTGGCGGTTTTGCAAGCTGCTTTTTGCCCTTTGACAGTATGGCTTTCATTGCCTTTTGGAGCGTCTGCGCGGTCAGCTTCCCGGTCTTGATGTAAAGGGCTATGGTCTTTTCGTTTACTTCGTCCTGCAATTTGTCGCGTCCTCCTTTCGCGTTTCTTTATGGGGCGGCGGTCAGATACGCACCCGCAGCCCGTTCAAGTCCTCGGCTCTGATACCCACAAGATACCAGTTGTCGCCGTACTCAATCCGGGTCGGCTTCCACTTGCCCCGCACGAATACGTCAAAGCACTCGCCGCAATGCAAGCCCCCGTAGTAGCTGTTTAAGTCAAAGCGGATGTCGTAACGGTCGGTGCGCTCGTCAAATACCAATGCTCCTGTCATTTTCTGTGCCATAATAAAATCCTCCTTTTGTGGTTGTGGGTGGTTACAGGCTTTCGCCCTCATTGCATGAATAATAGTCCGGGTCGCCGTACTGCGGCTTTTTCGGTGACAGTGCGCCGCTTGCCATGTCATGGGCGACAAGGGAAGTGTAGTAGTTGCCGATTGTGGACGGGGCGTTGAAAAGGGCGGCTTTCAGATATTGCTTGATGTTGCGGATTTTGGTTGTGTTCTCCCGCATACAGTCAAGCACAAAGCGGATATGCTCGCCGTCTAGTTTCATAAACTTTGACTTCACAAGCTCTGCCGGGTAGTCGTCCCCCGCAATCCGTACCCGCTTTCTGGCGGTGCATACGGTTTCAAGCATGAGGTCTACAATCTCGTCCAGCCTGTCACTGTCAAACTTCATGTCCTGTTTGAGAATGTGGTAGTCGATATTGTCCTTGATGATTTCCCGGTATATATCAACTGCGCTCTGTGCTGCCGCTTCCGTTCCTTTCCGTTCCGGCGGCGCAGCCGCTTCTCTGCAAGGAGAGGGGTTAGGGGAAAGGATAGGAATGGAATGGGTACTTGATAAATCTGTATTTGATTTTTCTTTTTTTGGTAAGTCAGTTCTTTGTATATCTTTATTTAATTGCGTTGGATTTTCCAACGTAGGTTTTTCCAATGTTGGTTTTTCCTGCATTGGATTATCCAATGTTGGATTTTCCAATGTAGGTAAATCCGGCGTAGGCGGCTGCGGCTGCTCGAATATCACATAGTCCGCGCCCCGCAAGCGTCCTTTCTCGTCGCGCTCCCTTGAACGGACGATATACCCGGCGCGTTCAAGTTCCTTAATGGCTTCGCGGATAGCGTCTATCTTCTCCCGGTTGATAAGGGATAAGCCTTTCAAGGTGTAGTCCCAATCTTCGGGGAGTGACAGCATTTGCGACAACAGCCCCTTTGCCTTTAGGGAAAGCTCCTTGTTGCGTAGGTGGTGGTTGCTCATTACGGTATAGCCCTTGTTTCGTTCCACTCTGAAAACTGCCATAGTTCATAGCTCCTTTGCTTTGGATTTGTTACGCAGTAGAAGCGCGGTTTCGGGGGATAAGGTATAAATCCCTTTCCGCGCCAGATACGCGCCCGGAAAACCGCTTGTAGCAAGGCTTTTTCTGCCCCTACTGCGTAACAAAGGGCATGAAAAAAGCGGCGTTCCTGTTCTCCCATGTAGAGAGTAAGAAACGCCGCTTCTGCGTCGTATTCAGTTTTTAGTACAATACCCTGCTTGTCCGTCGCTCGAAAAACCTTGATTTTCCAGTGTTTTCAAAAGTATCGTTATCTAACGTCAGCTTTCCAAAGACCAAGTTTCCAGAATATGATAAAAGACATTGAAAGCGGTCTGATAAACTGCGTGATTACGAAAGATTTATCCCGTCTGGGGAGAAACTATCTTGATTGTGGGTTATATCTGGAAGTTTTCTTCCCAGAGCATAACGTGAGGTATATAGCGGTCAATGACGGCGTAGATACCTTGAATAAATCTGCTATGGACATCACGCCTTTCCGCAACATTTTAAACGAAATGTATGCCGCTGACATATCTGTTAAGATAAAATCGGCATATCGGGCGAGGTTTCAACAGGGGAAATTCATGGGAACTACCGCCCCTTATGGCTATATCAAAGACCCTGCCGACCACAACCATCTGCTGATAGATGATAAAGTGGCACATGTTGTAAAAGAGATATTCGACCTTGCATTAAAAGGGAATGGAGTTGCCAAAATTTGCAGACATCTTAATAAACAGCATATCCTACGCCCTGCCGCTTATGCGGCGGAGCGTGGCGAAACAGGCTTTGAACGTCATTTTGAGGGGAACGAGGACAAACGCTATATTTGGAGTGGGAACAGCGTGAGGAGCATTTTAAGAAGCCCGATATATGCGGGAAATCTTGTAGGCTACAAACGGATTGCCGCCAATATGAAAAGCAAGAAACGCCCCTCTAAGCTGCCCGAAGAATGGGAAGTGATACCCAATACCCATGAGGGAATAGTCACGCAGGAGGAATTTGATATTGTCCAACAGCTTATTACAAGTCGTAGGCTTCCACAGAACAAGGGAGGATTTGTAAATATTTTTGCAGGCGTTATCAAGTGTGTGGACTGCGGATGTGCTCTGCGGGCAATGAACGTACACAGGAGGAAACGCCCAGAGATTATCGACTGTGTACAGTATTCATGTAATAATTATGCAAGAAACGGAAGAAGCGAGTGTAGTGCCCACAATATAGAAGCAAGGGATTTATTCAATGCCGTTCTTGCCGACATCAACTGTTTTGCGGATATGGCAGTGAATGATGAAAAGGCGGTCAGGGCCATAGAAAAGCGGCTCACGGAAACAGACCAGAGCAGGGCGAAAGCATTAGAGAAAGAACGTAAGAAGCTGAACAAACGCCTTGCGGAACTGGACAGGCTGTTTTCCTCTCTCTACGAGGATAAGGTCATGGAGCGTATTACCGAGCGGAATTTTGAGATGATGTCGGGGAAATACCAGAAAGAGCAGCTTGAAATTGAAGCAAGGCTGAAAGAGGTGACGGAAACTCTTAATGAAAGCTACGAGAAATCACGGGGAATCCGTGACTTCCTCGCCCTTATCCGAAATTATCAAGGCTTAAAAGAACTGGATGCAACAGTTATAAACGCACTCATAGACAAGATACTTGTTTCGGAGCGTGAGAAGATGGCAGACGGAACAGTGAAGCAGGAAATCAAGATTTACTATAAATTCATCGGCTTTGTCGATGAATTACATATCATACCTACAAAACGGTGGGCAGCAATGCCCGCTAAAAATTGTACGGTGTGCGGCGTTGAATATGTCCCGGGCTCTGGTGCATCAAGGTATTGTCCTGCTTGTGCCAAGAAGATACGGAGGGAGAAATCAAACGAGAGCAAACGCAGGAGCAGAGAACAGAAAAGGATAGCATGTATGAACTGTCCGCAAAAAATGACCGACTGATCTGGAACAGCAGGAAGGACGTATCTTAAGACAGGGAAACCAGAATGACAAAGTAAAGATATTCCGGTATGTGACGGAGAACACTTTTGATGCGTATATGTGGCAGATTTTGGAGAATAAGCAGAAGTTCATCAGCCAGATCATGACCAGTAAATCCCCGGTCAGGGCTTGTGAAGATGTGGATGATACGGCACTGTCCTATGCAGAGATCAAGGCACTTGCCACAGGTAATCCGCACATTAAAGAAAAAATGGATCTGGATGTGCAGGTGAGTAAGCTGAAACTCTTAAAGGCAAACCATACCAGTCAGATTTACCGTCTGGAATCCGATATTGCAAAGAATTTCCCGGTACAGATCAGTGCATTGAAAGAGCGGATTGCCGGGATGCAGGTGGATTCGCAGGTAGTAAAAAGCGTGGATTTACAGGATAATGACACGTTTGCCATGACGGTAGGGAATGTCCTTTATGAAGATAAGAAAGAAGCAGGCGAAGCGTTGATCGCCGCCTGTGCAGGTTTAAAAACCGTCAGCACCGGCGGAAAGGTTGGGGAATATCATGGGTTTACGTTATCTGCTTCCTACAATATGTTCTCCAATGCGTTTGAACTGACGGTCAAAGGAAAATGCTCTTATAAGCTGGAGATCGGAAAAGACCCTGTAGGAAATATGCAGCGTATCCATAACACGCTTTCTTCCATTGACAGGAAGCTGACGGAAAGTGAGCAGAAGTTAGAAACCGTACAACAGCAGCTTGCTACTGCACAGGAAGAGGTAAAGAAGCCATTTCCGAAAGAAACAGAGCTGAATGAAAAGATGGAACGGCTATCCGAGTTAAATGCATTGCTGAACATGGATGAAAAGGGTAATGAGACGATTATGGCAGATGAGGATATTGGCAGAGAAGGAAGCAACACAGACAGCAGGGATGCCATAGAAGAAAAAGAACTTCCGGAAACAGCAGACAGAATCCATAAGCCGTCTATTCTGGAACGCTTAAAGCAGGAGAAGGCACAGCAGAATACAGCGGAACAGCCATCTGTACAGAAAGCTGCAAAGAAAAAACATGAACAGGAGTTATAAAAGATTTCCCGTCAGAGTTTTCTCTGGCGGGGACATAAAATGGAGGGTTTGTTTATGGCAAATAATATAGAAAAACAGTTAAAAGAAATATCGGAACGGCTGGAACAGGGAGTAAAGGAAATCTTTACATCGGAGAGATATACCGAATATCTGAATACCATGTCAAAGTTCCACAATTACAGCTTTAATAACACACTGCTGATCACCATGCAGAAACCGGAAGCAACATTGGTAGCGGGGTATCAGGCATGGCAGAAGAAATTCAACCGACAGGTAAAAAGAGGGGAAAAAGGCATCCAGATTATTGCCCCGGCTCCGTTTAAAGAGAAACAGGAGATTGAAAAAACTGATCCGGAAACAGGCGAGATTGTGATCGGGGAAGATGGACAGCCGGAAACAGAAGTAGTAGAGCGTGTTATTACAAAATTCCGGGTTACGACAGTATTTGATGTCAGCCAGACCACAGGAGAACCGATTCCAGAGTTTGAGGTATCAGAACTGGATGGAGATGTTTTGATCTACCATGATTTTATGGAATCATTAAAAATGGTTGCCCCGGTTCCTATCCGTTTTATTGAGATTGATGGGGAGGCGAAAGGCTTTTATCAGCTTGTCGATAAATATATTGCTATCCAGCCTGGCATGAGTGAGGCACAAACCATGAAAACAGCGGTGCATGAAACCGCACATGCAGTATTGCATGATCGTGATCAGATGGAAGCAGAGGGCATCGTAAAAGATCAGCTTACAAGGGAAGTAGAAGCAGAAAGTGTTGCCTATGTGGTATGTAACCATTTCGGACTGGACACATCGGAGTATTCTTTTTCCTATATTGCAAGCTGGTCTTCCGGTAAAAATATGAAAGAGCTTCGTGCTTCTATGGACACCATCCGTAAGACTTCTGCTGATATGATCGGACAGATTGAGGAAAAACTCAAAGAACTTCAGATAGAAAGAGCAGAGCAGGAAGCAGATGTTGTGGAGCAGACAGAAGAAATGAGTGCCATGCAGTATGCAGAACAGACTATTAATCGTCTGGAGCAGGAACGGACGATTTTCAGCAATGACCAGAGAAATCTTATCGTGAATTTTGCTTATAAACTGGATGATAGGGAAGCAATGGAAAAACTGGCAGAGAATCTTGCAGAATCTATTCTGGATGGAAACAGAGAAGCGGTACTAAAATTGATTGGAGAAGCGGAGGAACAGATTGAAAGTCTGCCGGATTCGATGATTGGTTTATCAGAATTGCATGAAGCCGGATTTTATTCAGAAAGTATGCTTCCGCTTACCAGGGAGCGGGCAGTGGAATTGCACCATGAGGGAGTAACGGTTTATGGACTGACCGGAGCAGTTGGTGGTCAGGAACAGTCGCAAAGAATTATGAATCTGGAACTGGATATTTTACAGCATGACGGGTTATTCGGAGTGACGAAATTTGAATGGGAAAATTACCGGAGAAGTCAGGAAACGATTATGACACCGGAAGAAAAAGCAAAGATCAAAGAAACACTTCTTTTAGAAAGTGATGGAAACCGCTATGGAATTTACCAGATCAACAGTAGACAGGAAGAAAGAGGGTATCAGTTTTTAAGTCTGGAAGCGGCAAAAGAAATGGGATTTACCGTAGATGGCAAAGACTATCAGATGGTTTACAGTGAAAGACTGAGGGATGCTACGACACTGGATAATCTCTTTGAGCGTTTTAATATAGAACGACCAAACGATTTTACTGGGCATTCCATGTCAGTCAGTGATGTGATCATTATGAACCGGGGCGGCAGATTAACCGCATACTATGTAGATTCTTTTGGATTTACAGAACTGCCGGACTTTGTAGCACAGAGAGCTGAAATGTTAAATGCCAATCCAGTAAAAGCATATCCGGAAGTTTATATGGGAACTTTGGAAAAGGCTATGCAGGAGAGAAATGTAGATGCTTACCTGGATTCCAGAAAACTGAACATTGACTGTAAAAATGCAATTGAACAGGCAATCACAGAGGGATTCGACGGTATGCGTTTAAATCCAGATGCTGCAGTAGGCGTGTTTGAAAAATACGGGGAAGAACGAGTTGCATTTGTTCTGGCAAATACATTGAAACAGCTTTCCTATGATGGAAGATTTTCTGATGGCAATAAACGGTGGGCAGATGGCATTGATATTCCGGAAAATATCAGTCGGGGAATGGATCTGAACAGGGACTATATTGTGGGCAGCCATCCTGCAGTCCTGAATGGATTTATTGATATGGCAAGAAAAGAAATCCGTACCCGGAAACTGGAAGAGGTGCTTGGTGTGAAAAATCAGCATATCACTGAAACTACAAGAGGGTATGACGCAGAAGGACATACAGGCACCTGGTATGCGATGGATATGAAAACATATCATGGGGAGCGATTCTTCCAGATGCGAAATGAGGAATACGGTCAGGACGTGGCAGATATTATCGTATCGGAAAATGGGACACTGGTGGCAGAGGACATCTGGCATGGATTTGATGAAGGAGCCAGGGAAGCTATTTCAGAATATCTGGAAGAAAATGGTGCAACGGTGTATGACCTGATAGATCTTCCAGACCAGGCAACAGTCATCTTAGCAGACGGAACAGTTATGAAAATCATGGAACAGCAGCCAATCAGTACAGATACATGGGAGCCGACACTGACCGGACAGAATCTGCGGGGTGAAGAACAGAAATTCAGCTTTTTCGAGATACATAAAGTCAGAGAAAATAATGGCATTGACCTGAAAATGCCAGAAAATCATTATATTGACCAATATTATGTGATCGAAGATCTGGCAGCAAAAGGTGGGATGAAGATCGAGAGATATAAGGATTTGGGAGCTGCCCTTGGAGCATATTACTCTCTGCCTAATCATAAAATGAAAGCTCTTGGAATTGAAAATACAGCACCGTTGCGAGGTAGTCTTGATTTTATTCAGTGTAAGAATGGAATAGATACATTGATTTATGATTGCCAGGAAGTGGAAGGATGGCTGAATCCGCAGATATACAATACTTTTAAAGAGATAGGAAACAGTCTGGCAGTGCATGATACAGAGATAGCATACCAGATTGGAGATCAGTATTTTACAATTCAGACGGTAGAAGATGGTTATGATTATACATTCTATGATAAAGATTATCTGGAACTGGATGGCGGCGTTTATGATGATCCGACTATTTCTATTACTGAAGCAATGGAGAATATTTTGGAAGAGGAAGGACTTTCGATAGAAGATGCAAGCGTGATGGATTATGAAGAAATGTATGCAGAAATTGAATATGCAGAAGAAGAGAGACTGGAGAAGATACAATTTGAACGTACTTGCCCAAAGGCTTTTTTTGATGGTTATGACAGGGAAGCGGCATTAAAAAGTTATGAGGGAATAACCGTACAATTTAAAATGTCTGGTATGTATTTAACAGTGCAACCGACGGAGGATGGCTATAAATACCTGGTTTATGATCAGGAACTTCATGAAATTTCAGGAGATGCCTGTGGAAATCCAGAAGATTCTATTCAGAAAGCAATGTATGCCAGCTTGAAAAATGAAGGATTGGAAGATGTTGAATGTGTAAAAGTTGATGACAGGGAGTTTCGGGATAAGGTAATCAGTCATTCTAAAGAAGTGCTGGCCAGTGGAGATGTTCGATTCACTTCGGAACTTGGCAGATGTGAAACAGCATTGAATGGGATGGACAGGGCAGAAATTGAATATGAAGTTTTATTTCATGCAAGAGCTGTTCTGGAAGAAATGGGACTGGAAAATGAAGTTACATTGATTGGGGCGAGAGTACATGGTTCCAGAAGCAGAGATGACCTGTATCGTGCAGATTCTGATCTTGATGTGGTGCTTTCTTATCGAGGAAATATTCGAGAGGATAGTTTTTTTAACGAATTGAATTCGTATGGTATGGCAATAGCAGGCATTAAAGTAGACATTAACCCAATCTTAGAAGAAAGAATTACTTTGGCAGAGTATATAAAGGAATCGGAAGCCTATCTTGATCAGCAGGAAATCAGGAAACTCGCAGTGGACTTGGATAATTTTAGTTATGAATATGATACTTATGAATATAAAGATACCGTTGAAAATAGGGAAGAACAGGTTGAGAAACTCACAGAGGATATTTTGAACAAGGAGACAGCAGGTTTAAAAGACTGGCTGACTGAGGTGGCAGAAGAATCGGATATAGACAGTGATGTGATAACTGCCCGGTCATTACTTTCCCGTTTGGAAAATGCAGAAACCTTTTCTATCTTTACCAGACAACCAGAACAGGAGCAACCAGAAGCTACGATTACTTTTTATGTGGCAGAGTGCATGGAGTTTCCGGTCATGGGAGAGTACCATAATAATCTTACTCTGGAAGAAGCGATTAAAATTTATGAAAGTATTCCGGCAGATCGCTTGCATGGAGGTAAAGGGATTGGATTTGATCTGCAGGATGGAGATAAGGATTATTCCGGGGAATATGAACTGATGTGTTGGGATAGAGTAGACAGGGAACTGATAGATATGATTCCTCATTATAAGGAAAGCCCATTAGTACAGAAAGCAATTAACGATATGGAAAAGTATCTGAATGAGAAACATGGAAAAGTGCAGGAAGCAGAACAGACTGTGGAAGTGAAACAGGAAGTTTCAGAAGCACCAGTCAAGAAAGAATCCGTATCAGTGGAAGAGAACCAGACACAAAAGAAAGAGCCGGCAAAGGGCGAAAGAGGGGAATTGAAAAAATCTGTACTGCAGTCGTTGAAAGAGTTTCAGGCAAGGGCAAAAGCACAGGAACAGAAAAATAAAGAAGCAGAAAAATCCAAAGCACATAAGAAGGGGGATGTAGAATTATGATGGATCTGGCAATGAACTTTGATACAGACGAATGTTTAGTAACCGCAATGTTTGATAAAGGGAACAGAAATGACACGATGGAAGCAATCGACCATATCATTCCATTCCTGAAAGGGGATGCGGACATGATCGGGCTTGTCTGCAATACCATAAGAAAGCTGTTCTGCATGAGTGATGAAGGCTATGAGACTTTTCTTATGGACTTGGAAGATTATAAATCGAAACTGGAAGAGGAGGAATGAATTCAAGCCAGTGTGTAGTAAAGCGAAGGAAAAAGTGTCAGCATTGAGAAGTGTTAACAGGTATATATTGGAAGAATTCAGCCAGGGGAACTCTGGCTGATATAAAAACACATCTGCAGAAACAGTGACTGAAGAAATTTTGAGTAGTGGAATTGGGAAGAAGTATTTAGATACTATAATAAAGAGATTAGCTGGCTTGTATACTGACAGAGAGGACATAGTAAACAGATTTGCGTTATTATCAGGGATTGTAGGGAGATTCCGAAGAGCTTTTGTTCAGATGATGAAACAATAGGATTGGTACAGGAAATATATGGAACAAAAGTTAATAAAGGGATTTGTTGCGTTTTCTGCTATAATAATCTGCCAGCAAAGAATGTGTTGTCTGAATATGTTTGTGATTATAAGAAACGAGCAGGGTTATTTCAAAGATCAGCAGATTTAGAGTAGTTCTTTTTTTTCTGAGAGAAAATTAAAAATCGTTTTTGGTTCTTCTGGAGAGTGATTATAGCGTTTGGGAAACATCCGGAGAAACCATTACCTCAGAGTGTCGTAAAGTTCTTTATCAAAGAAGGCTTTGAGATGCCCTTTCTTTTTTATGCAAATCTTTTCTCTTGTCTACATATATAAACCTAAGAAAAAGCTTGACGTTTAAATATTACAAGTGTAATATTTAAGAAAATATGAAAAAAGGAGAAATAAAACTATATGAGAAAAAAGAAAAGAAAAAAACACACGAAGATTATTACAAAAATAGTTTTATTTAGCGGTATATTGATTGGTGGTGGAATCGGTATTGTAACAATAATGAATTGTAATGTTCCTGAAAAAAGACTAATGGAATATATGAAATATATTGAAAAAGGGGAATATGAGCAAATGTATGCCATGCTGGATCAGAAAAAAAGCAGCATGAACAGTAAGGAAGAATTTATAGAACGAAATTCTAAAATATATGAAGGCATTGAGATGTCTGATCTGTCCATAACCGATATTACAGTAAAAAGACAAGAAAACGGAAATGCGGCAGTTTCCTATACAACAAATATGCAGACTGCTGCAGGAAATGTAGAATTTACCAACGATGCGGTATTTTCACATGATTGGACAGGATATCATTTAATCTGGCAGGATCAGTTGATTTTTCCAGAGTTATCTGCAACGGATAAAGTTCAGGTAACGTCAGAAGAGGCAAAGAGAGGAGATATTTTAGACAGAAATGGTCGTCAGTTGGCTGGAGAGGGAACTGCATCTTCGGTAGGAATTGTTCCGGGCAGGATGGAGAACAGAGAAGATACAATAAAAAAACTGGCAGAGTATCTTGGAATTGGAGCAGACGAAATTGAGGATAAGTTAAAAGCCGGTTGGGTAAAAGCAGATTCTTTTGTACCAGTAGCAACAATTCCTAAAATACAAGAGGTCGATCTTTTGACAGTGAATCCGGATAAAACTGTTCTGGAAGAAAAAGAAAAGCAGGACACATTATTGAAGATTCCAGGTATTATGTTATCTGATGTAAAAGTACGAACTTATTATCTAAAAGAAGCTGCCTCTCATCTGGTAGGGTATGTACAGGCGGTTACAGCCGAAGATTTGCAGGAACATAAAGGGGAAGGGTATCGTACAAACAGTGTGATTGGAAAGACTGGACTGGAAACGCTTTATGAAAAAGAACTAAAAGGAACAGATGGGTGTGAAATCTGTATTGTAGATGCAAATGGAAATAAAAAAAGTGTTATTGCATATGAGCCTAGAAAAGATGGAGAAGATATCCATATTACGATTGATGGTGATCTTCAAAGTACTCTTTATGAACAATTTAAAGAAGACAGAGGATGTTCTGTAGCTTTGAATCCTTATACAGGGGAAGTATTGGCGTTGGTAAGTACGCCATCTTATGATAATAATGATTTTGTACGTGGAATGGACAACAGCCAGTGGAGTGCATTAAATGAAAATGAAGACAGGCCTTTATACAACCGCTTTCGCCAGACATGGTGTCCTGGCTCAACTTTTAAACCTGTAATTGCTGCAATTGGATTAAAAGTGGGGGCATTTACTGCAAATGACGATTTTGGAAATGAGGGTCTGGCGTGGCAGAAAGATTCCTCGTGGGGAGATTATACAGTGACTACACTTCATGATTATGAACCTGTGATCTTGAAAAATGCGCTTATTTATTCAGATAATATTTATTTTGCAAAAGCAGCATTAAAAATTGGTGCGGATCAACTGATGCAGTCTCTAAATCAAATAGGATTTAATCAGGAACTTCCATTTGATATTAAAATGTCAGAGTCCCAATATTCTAATATGGACAAGATAGAAACAGAAATCCAGCTTGCTGACAGTGGGTATGGACAGGGACAGATTCTGGTAAATCCTTTGCATCTTGCAAGCATTTATACGGCTTTTCTAAATGATGGAAATATGATAAAGCCATATCTTCACGCGGATGGTGGAAGCACTTCCAGTGAAATCTGGATAAAAGATGCTTTTTCACCACAAATTGTTTCGGAGGTTATGGAGGGGTTAGAGGGTGTAGTGAATAACCCGGAAGGAACTGGTTATGGAGCATGCCGGGAAGACATTAGATTAGCAGGAAAAACCGGAACAGCGGAACTGAAAGCTACAAAAGAAGATACATCTGGAACAGAAATTGGCTGGTTTACAGTTTTTACTACAGATAGAGATACAAAGAATCCTATTTTGCTCATCAGTATGGTAGAGAATGTGAAAGATATTGGAGGAAGCGGTTATGTGGTGGAAAAGGATAAGGCGATACTGGATGAATATCTTGGTAATGAATAATTTTTACCTTTAAATATTACAAATGTAAGAGGAAAATGATATGAAAAAAATTTGGAAAATATTTGTGGGAGTTATTTTTCTTGCTGTCTGTAGTGGATGTGGCATAAAGAAAGAGCAGAAAAAGACAATTGAAGATACGAAAGAAAAAATTTACAGAGAGTGTGAAATGCTAGCAGAAGGCTATCGGAACATATATGAGAATGCTGTGAAAGAAAATGCACTATATGAGCTGAGTACAATACAAAAAAGTATGGATTATTTTGGAAAATATGGATATGCAGTAATTGATTCCTACAATCAGCTGGATATGGTTCAAAGTATTAAAGTAGATGATTTTTTGAAAAAAGCAGAAAAAGAGAAGAATGGAAAAACTACTATATTTCAAGTTATAGCAGGGGATTATTTTATCCGGTATGATCTGAAAACCAAACAGGGGAAAATAGACGTTGAAGTAAGCTCTTTTAAATGGAAAGAGGACACTTGGCAGGAAACATATTATCATGAGTTTAGAGCTAATTCATGGAAATATACAGAAAACGGGCATTTCTTTATAGAAGAATATCATCCGGCAGGATATGATGGACCGTCTGGATATCGGGACTTTCGGGTAGCACCGTTAAATAAAAAATGTCGGGAGTTGAATCGAAAATATATACTTCCTTTTGGATATACACTTAATAAATTGTTTACTTCTAATTGGAGTGAAAAAAATTATGATGGAATAAATTTTTATGATGTTTTTGATCGTTTACTTTCAATGGAAGAAAAAACTGATGAATTTAAGGAAGGAAAGACTTATGAAATCCCAAAAGAATCATTTGAAACGATATTTCAAAAATATTTTAATATAAGCGCAGAGATACTGCAGACAGGAACGGTATTTCACACAGAAATACAGACATATCGGTATCGAACCAGAGGAATCGTATATGATTTTGCTCCCACACCATATATTCCATATCCGGAAGTTGTTTCCTACATAGAAAATCAAGATGGAACAATAACACTGGAAGTAAATGCGGTATGGCCACAAAAAGAATTAGATCAGGCGTTTTGTCATAGCGTAACCATTCGGCTGTTAGATAAAGATAGATTTCAATATGTATCCAATTATGTATCAAGGTCAGAAATAGAGGTTACCTGGTATACGGAAAGATTATCAGACGAAAAGTGGGAGGAATGTTATGGAGATAATTGATATGATTACAAAAAGAAAACTGAAAAAGATGATGAGCGTTTTATTTATTTCGGGATGCTTTTTCATAGGAAATACAAAATGTAAAGGGGCTGATTTAGAATATATTTCACAGGAAACTGCGAATTATGCTGTACAAGAAAGAGGATATGATTTGCCAGTAGATGAAGTCGTGAAAGAAGAAGCTATTGAAGATTGTAAGAATGTTATGAATCAGATGAAAGTCATTTATCAAAAGGCGGATAAAGGGACTTCATCGAATATAGTAGTTTCTGAGACAGTAATGGAAGAAATGCAGGAAGTATTAAAGGAAAAAAATGTCCCCGTTATTACATCAGCACCGTATTCAAATATGGCTAATTATTCTAAAATGGAAGAATTTCTTTTCAGGGCAGAACAGGATCTGACAGGAGATATCGTCTTATATAGGATTAACAGGGATGGTGGGATAGAAAGACTCAAATTCAATTATGATGGGACAGATATGTATTTGCTGGCTGTGAAAGCTGTTTGGGGTATGAACGACAATCCATCTATTGTATATGTTTCGTATACAAGGATAGAAGAATGGAAATATACAGAAAAAGGCTGGTTTGGTTATACGCTATGCGTTCCAAAGTATCCGGAAGTATCAGAAGCGGTTGATGGCAGTTCTATGATAAGAATTAAACCTTTAAGTGATGAATGCAGGGAAGTTTCAAAGAGGTGTGTGTATTTGCTTGGATATCAGGGGAATAATCTTTTATGTTCTGATTGGGATAGATCTGATATGGAAGGGTTAGATTATAATGGTTTATATGAATATTTATATCGAATGAAATACGGGGAGAGATATGAGTTTTCAGGTAACTCAAGTGGAATTCCGGCAGAAGAGTTTGAAAATCTGATAATGGAGTTTTTGCCGATAACAGCAGATCAAATTAAAAAATGGGCAGTATTTGATTCGGAACATCAAACTTATGACTGGGAACGATTAGGCTGTTTAAATTATAGCCCTACTCATTTTGGAACATCTTTACCGGAGGTCGTTGAAATAAGAGATAGCGGAGAGGGAAACAGTGTGTTGGTTGTTGATGCTGTATGTGATACATTTATATGTAATGATGCCGTTATTACAAGTGAGCTGACTGTTAAGTTCAACGATGATAAGAGTTTTAAATATATGGGGAATAAAATTCTGAATAATGGTACGAAAGAAGTTCCCAAATATCAATATAGAATAAAAAGAAAGAACTGATAACAACTATCAGCCCTTTCATATTTGTTAATTCCATATATGTAATTTTTTTAAGATATCAGAAGTGATTTCAAATGCTTTTTTGCCAGTTGCATTAGAATCACTTTGGATATTGGTTGCAAAATAATAGCTGTTATCGGAAGTTTCTACATATCCGATAAACCAGCCGTTGATATCCTGTCCGTTGACACGACCGGTTCCAGTTTTTCCGTAGAAATTACCATTAGGTGTACTGGCAATTTTTATAGCATTTTTAACAGAAAATACATTTTGGAAATTTAGATGGAATTCATTTGTGTTAAATTTTTTTAATAATGTTACTTGCTCTAAAGGCGAGATTTTTAATGAAAAATCGGACCAGTATAAATCCAGATTTGAACTGGTTGTTTGGTTTCCATATTCTATTTTATTCAAAAATTCCTGGACTCTGTTAATTCCGAGCTGCGAATCAATTGCCTGGAAATACCAGTTAACGGAATTTTGCATAGCAGAGTTTAAATCCTGATCAGCTTCCCAGGATGGAAAAGGAAAGGCATCACCATTCCATGTCATGGAAGAGTGTTCTGGTGTGATGATTCCGGATTCCAACCCTAATAATGCATCGTATATTTTGTAGGTAGACTCTGGCGGAATACGTTTGGTGGCTTCTTCAAGATCGTATATTTTCCAGGAATCCAAATTATTGTCATACAAAACAAATGATCCATCATATGTTCCAAATGTTTCGGATATATCTAACAGGGAGATATTTTTGTCTGTATCACTAAAATGATATACGTTTTGAGTAGAGGCATCAATGGATAAAATGGGTGTACATCCAATAAAAACAGCACTAATGACCAGATAAATTATCAATGCTCTCATTTTTTGATAAAGAGTTTCTTTCCTAAAAACGGCGATGTTGAGAATACGTCGTTTCATCTGCCTGAAATTTCCGGACATTCCAACTGCCAGTGGAGAGGAAAAAGAGGATATTTTTTCTGCAAAATTAATCAGTGTAGTTCCATAAGCTTGGTATTCATCAGCAGAAATCATCTGCAATACAGCAGAATCACAGGCTATTTCACGGTCACAGAGAATTTCTTTTAAAGTGTACCAAACAAAAGGGTTAAACCAGTAGAGTATATTACTTATGACCATGAGGAAGCCAATAAATGTATCTTTGTGACGGTAATGCTGTAATTCGTGTAGCAGCATAAAACGCATATCATCAGGATTCAGTTCGGAAATTAAATGGATGGGAATGTAAATTCTGGGATGTATTATTCCGATTAAAACTGGTGATTTTAAAAATGCAGTACTGTAGACTGATACTGGGTGAGAGATTTTAAGTTCCTTTAAACAATTGTAATAAATAGTTTTTACCTGCTGATTTTGAAGCGGGAGAGCAGATCTTTTTATGGAACGTACATAGTTTAATGAATGAAGGGTGAGGACTGACATAATCATAACACCCGTTATCCATATTAGAAAGAGTATGGTATTCAAGCCTCCAGAAAATTGACTACTGATGGAAACTGAAAAATCATTCACCTGGTTTAACAAAATATTTTGTGTATTACTGGTAAGTTCGGATAGCGTGTCGGTACCAGAGTTAAGTCCTGAGTCAGTTTGAAAAAAATGTAACCATGAAAAAAGTTGTGAGCCATGAATCTGTACAGGAAAAAATGGCACGGCAAGTAATAAAAATAAAAGAAAACAGAGATGGTACTGTGTAGTCGCAGATAAATATTTTTTCAGAAGTTTTTTTGTTCCGATTATTACAAGTGTAAAAATACATATGAAGATATTACTGATTAAAAAGTGGATGATCCAGTTGCTCATTCAAAACCTCCTATTTCTGATGTTTTGATAATAAATGGCGTAAGTTATCAATTTCTGTTGAAGAGAGCTTATCGTCTTCAAGGTAAGAAGCCAGCATAGAAGAAAGATTTCCATTATAATATCGCTTTAAAAAAGAATTGCTTTCCTGGCGTATATATTCATCTTCTTGGACTAATGGAGTATAGACAAATACCCGGCTTTGTTTTTCGCAGGAAAGAGCTTTTTTGGAAACAAGTCTCTTGATAAGAGTTTGAATTGTTTTTGGACTCCAGCTGGTAGTTAGAGTAAGTTTTTCTGTAATTTCATTTGTATTGATGGGAGCATATTTCCATACAATTTTCATAACTTCAAATTCGGCTTCTGAAATCTGGGGTAGTGACATAATAAAATCCTCCTGCTAAATCCTACATATGTAATAAATATATTATATTACTTGTAGAAGAAAAAAGTCAAATGGCAGATGATATATAGAATATAAAATTAATAATGTAGAGGCAATAAAGGTGAAAAAGATAGAAATTATTGAGAGAATCACAGATGCTAATGGAAGCATAAGTGAAAACATATTGACTAGCTGGGAACATAAAAACCAATTCATACCGGAAATTATAAGGTTTGGAGAATTAAAAATATATCTACAGGAACAAATTGTTAAAAAGAATGATAGTGATGTTCATCTTTCAAAATATGAATATGATATTTTACTTCTTTTAGCGAAAAGTCCAGGTAGAATATTTGGAAAAGAAATGGTTTATGATCTGGTATGGAATGAACCTTATTCCGGTGATTATAATGTGGTTATGCGACATATCTGCAATATCAGAGAAAAAATAGAAGATGATCCTGGACAACCATTATATATACAAACAGTACGAGGTGTAGGATATCGGTTTAACGGGAATTTAGGCAGCAAGTGAAATCGCTGCCTGTTATTATGGTTTTACAAAGAAGGGAGTTTGTTATGAGAAGATCTTTGTATTTCAGGAGCATCCTGTTTGAGATATTTGGACAGATTTTGATGTATCAATTCCAACTCTTTTATTTCTTGCTTAAAAGAAACATATTGAGTATTTAGTGATTTTTTTTGGGAAATAAGATCTGAAAGTTGCTCCTGTAACTTATTGGTATTAAGATGCTTCAGGTCCATGCCATTTTCCTGTAAAATATGTTCAGCACCAGCGAAAAGAATAATTTGAGATTCATATTTACGGAAATAACGATCCGGATCTTTGGAACTTTTATAATGGTCATCGTAAATTTTATTTTTCTGATATTGTTTGGCATATTTTAGCATTTCTCGAAGATGACGTATCTGAGACTCGAGAGAAACAACAGAGGTATTTACCTCTTTTTGCTGCATATGTAACAAGGCTATGCGGTCTTCAAGTTCTGAAAAATTATGTAGATTATGTGTGAGCATCTTGTTATATTCAGCAGAGACAATTTTTAAATTTTCCTTATTTGCCCATTTCTGAAGTCCAATGTTTCCTGCTATATTGGGAGTGTTGGTGTCTATTAACTTATTACGAACAGAAGGAACAGTAGTTCTGTGAAGCTTATTATTAATGCGTTCTTTGATACGTTCCTTAGTAAAGTTTTTTCCTAAAGATTTAGCACTTCCACGCACTGGACGGGACATATCGGGAGAACGAAAGGTAATGTATTTTCTGCTGTTTTCGCCAAATTCTGCGTTTTTTATTTCATATCCTTTAGCTTCCATAAATGTAAGAAATTCTGAATAAGTGGAAACGATTCGGATTGTCTGGTTTATATCTTTTCGCAGCTGCGTTTTTTTACTGGATTCAGATTTATTTGCAGCCCATTCATTGTATTTCATTCCCTTTTTACCATTTGGCATAATTGTGGACAGGTTATGTTCCTGGCATAAAGTGTCGCTGAGATTTCGTATTTTCCAGTAATTCTTTTTACAGTCATGGTAATGAGAAAAAGTGATGTTATCTGCAGAACAGAAAATTAAATGGTTATGTACATGACCTTTATCAGTGTGTGTTGTCAGAACATAGGAGTATTTTCCCTCCAGCAAGCGATCCGCAAGTTCTCTGCCGATTTGATGGGCTTCTTCATAGGAAACTTCACCAGGGGAAAATGCCTGAATCAGATGAAATGCCTTATTTGTATTGTGCGGATCTCTGCAGTCATGTGTATGATCCAAAGTGTATTTAAAGTCAAGAGCGGCTGTTTCGGGAGAGCAGGCAAAGGAAGAAATATATAGATTCTGGTCAGTTTTATCTGGATTGCAGATGTATTCTATTGCTTTATCAACGGTTGTTTTGATACCATGGATTTTTGTAACTGCCATATTTTTTCCATTAACTCCTTTATATCGTCCAGGTCCTTTTGGTAAACTGTATTGCTACTGTTTATACGATGGGTGATCTGATTCAAATTGCTGCTGATATTGCCCAGCAGGGTATTCATTTTTCGGATATGAGAGTAGTCTACTTCATATACAAATCCATATAAGATCATTTTCCGTAGAAAGGCAGATTTGCTTTTCATCCTGGAAAGACGATATTTTTCTTCTAAAATGTATTGTTCGTCATCATTCAAATAAAATTGTACGGGATGAATTCTGGTACGTTTGCTCATTGAAATCCTCCAATTCGTTTTTTTCTATAAAAAAGAGTACAAAAAAACTGTCTAACCAGTTCGGCTATGACAGTTATATTACTTGGCTGTATGATGTTTTGGACAGATGTGTCTACAGTTTATTTTAACAGGAGTAGGCAGAAGCGTCAAATTAAGAAATTATAAAATATGAGAGGGCCAGGGATACTCCCTGATACATTTTTACAAAATAAACCGAAGGGGAAATTTTGTAAAATGAGCCAGGTGTCATGACACTGGCAGTGCTTGCTTCTTTTGGGGTGTAGCCTGCAAAGCAGGCTATGCAAAAGCTATAAAACATAAATAGAACTGTGAGAAGTGGTTGAGAATATAATCCTGATAGCGTATAATCAGAGCAAGAAATCGTAAGTGAGGGATAAATTTGGAACGTGAAGAAATTTTTCAATATGTGAAAGAGCAATATGGAACGGAACCGGAATATTTATGGAAAAAAGATCCTGATTCTGCGGTGCTTCGACATAAAAATGGAAAATGGTATGCTATAATTATGGCAGTGGAAAAGAAAACACTGGGATTAGAAGAAGATGGAAAAATTAATATCCTAGATGTAAAATGTGATCCTGATCTGGTTGGGATGATTATTCAAACGTATGGATTTTTACCGGGGTATCATATGAATAAGCGGCACTGGATTACGATTCTTCTGGATGATTCTGTCAGTGAAGCTAAGACACTGGATTTTCTGGATATGAGTTATGATTTAATTGACAGTGGGAAGTAATTAAAATTAAAAAGGAAGCCTTTCAGAAAAATCTCTGATCGGCTCCCAGGTATTTATTCTGGATATGTATAAGTTGATCTTTGCAATAGGATATTTTCCCAATCTCGTTCATGGCGCAGCACTCGGAGAATATGAATCTCTTTTGTTTCTTCCATTATAATATAAAAAATAATAGATGGCGGAAAAGATCTTTTATGTATGGAATATCCTCTGTACAGAATTTGAGTTCGGGGAAAGGCAGTACTGAACTGACTTAAATTCTGCATTTGTTCTTTCAAATCAGATTGAAAACGGTCAGCATGTTGCTGGCCGAATTCTTCTTCAATATAATCTGCAATGTCTGTGACATCGTAAATTGCTTCCCAGGTTAAAATAATTCTATATTCTTGCATTTCTTCGTGCATCCCTTAATTCTGTGATTTTGCGAAAAGCATCTTCCAGTGGCAATTCACGACCAGCTTCCATATCATCAATTCCCCGGTCTAACATGCGGAGAAGATGATTGTTTTCCTGGCTTTTATCGGTTGTAGGGACTTTTTTTGTTAATTCCATGAAATCACTCCAATCATACGGTTTATAAATAGTGTATGTTGTTCAGAAGTATCTATCCATAGTTTAGCATAGAATGGGCAGCAATACAATTGAATTATTTTGCAGGAGCGTCCGTCAGACCAAGAAGATATTCGCAGGAAACATTAAATACTTCGGCCAGTGCGACAACTTCGTAGTCGGGAACGAAACGTGTGCCTTGTTCAATTCGTAGGATTGCCAGATCATTAAAATCATATCCTGCAAGTTGTAATTTGGCAGCGAGTGTTTTCTGAGTAAGATTATGAGCCTTTCGTAATTCTTTTACCCGTTGTCCTATTCTGTTTTTACTGTTCGTTTTTTTATCCCAATAAATAATCATTCTGATCCTCAAAAGTTTCTAAAGATGAAGTATTATTATTGATTTTAAGGAAAAATATTGTTACTATACTTCTAAAGATGAAGTTTTTGGAAAGTTTATTTGATTTTTGAAATAAGAAAATGATAATGCTGCCTGTAATGAGAAATAATTCTAATGAGAGGTGGAAAGAAGATGAATGAATTTTATGAAGCAGTATCGAATTTATTTGAGGAATTGCGCTGTGACTCCGGAGAAAGAGAATATACAGTACAGCCGGAAGAATGGAAAGAAGCAGAGAAGAATTTGAAACAAATACAAAAGAAGCTGCCACTACATCTGGAAAAAATCCCAGAGCGTGAGCAGAATTTCTGGAATAAATATCTGGATCAGTTAGAACATTTCCATTATGAAGAGGAGCAGCGGGCTTATTACCAGGGAATGATGGATGTAGTTGAGTTTCTTATTAATATAGGGGCAATAAAGAAATCCACGAATGTTAAGAGAATGATAGAAAAATATGCACGTTAAGAGTGGCGGTATGGGAAACCATACCGCTTCTTCAGAATAATTCAGATAGAATTCAAATGAATTTCAGGGATCTTGTTTATCGTGGTCTGTAGGAATTTTGTATGTGCGCAGGTATGCTTCTACGATGGCAAGGATAGCGGTAATTTGCTCATCGTTGCATTTTGACAGGTACATGAGCAGGCGTTGATAATCAAGATTATCTGTATGATTGTTTGGATAAAACAATGGTTCAGGAGGAACATTTAAAGCGCGTACCAGTTTTCTGATTTTATGAAAACTCGGAACTCGGCCCCCATTTTCAATTTCCTTTAAATATCGGCTGGACATTTCTGCTTTTTCAGCTAATTCTTCATAAGTCAATTTTTGCTCGTGTCGGGCGTTCTTAAAAAACAATCCCAGTTCTTTATCTGTTTGTTTTGGCATATGATACACCTCCATGTTTAGTGTATAGTTCCCTTTCTTGAAAGAAAATGAACTAATATTTCACTAAAAAAGGGGGTGATATTTCACTTTTTAAAAGACATATAAAATTCTGAATTTCCGTAAAACAGATCCGGAGGTATAGGAAAGATTAAGAATTTTATTGTCTGGTATCATATCCGTCATTACGTGACGGATGAAATAGATAAATAGTTCAAAAAAGCAAATAAATTTCTTTACCTCAAAAAGTGAATTATATGCCACAAAAAATGATGGCAAAATATTATCTTTTGATATAAATAGCGTCCGATGGGCTAAAACTACCCATTAGGACGTTTTTTATATACCTCAAAATACAGGAAAAACAATTTTCTCGTATTTATTAAGAAATTTTTTAAAAATTTCTTCCCACACCCCGACAAATGCACTCATCCGTTTGGGATATGTGTGAAGGGGAAGCAAGAACTTTGCTTATTGCCTACCGGCGGGGAAGGAGGTGAACTCTTATGGAGCAATCCTCTTTTCAAGATGAGCAGACAGTCAGACATCAGTTTGATTCTCTGTGCAAGCTGGCATTGAAAAGTGAAGTTATTAATTATGAAAAGCATATGGCATATCGCCAGAAGTATGAAGTGATGTTGTCAGAATTATCAGAAAAGGAGTTGAGCAGACTTTTTATAATGGATGAGCATGAAATGGAAACACATCGTTTTCAGGTCCTGGGTTACGACATAGAAGTCAAAGATGCATTGATTGCTGAAGCACTGCAGACACTTACTGAAAAGAAAAGGAATGTTGTGTTATTATCATATTTTATGGATATGAGTGATGCAGACATTGCCAGAGAAATGAATCTTGTACGCAGCACAATTAATGAGCATCGTAGACGATCACTGGAACTGATGAGAAAAAATATGGAGGAATCTGCAAATGAAAAAAAGTAAAAAACAGAAATGCGCATTTGATTTGCTGCCATTCCATGTTATTGAGGCAGCATCAACTGGTGATACTGAGGCAATCCAGGCAGTGTTGAAGCATTATGAAGGGTACATAACAGTTTTGGCTACCAGAAAAATGTTTGACGAATTTGGACAGGTGCATTACTGTGTAGATGAAACTCTGCGTCAACGCCTGGAAGCAAAACTGATTACTAAGACCTTGGGATTTGATACGAAATCATATGTAAGGAAAAGTAATCAGTAAAGGGAGTATTTAATATAGATTCCTTTTCCCCTTCAGGAATTTTTGTACCTTGAAAATTGTATATTGTTTTACATACAGGACGTGAAGATATGTAGAGCCACTAGGTAAATCCGCCATGATATATCTGCTCTGTTAATGGAGTAAATACGAGGAAATGCTGAAATATAACATTGAAGTAAAGGTATGGAGCGAGAAGAATTTGACAAAATGTGTAGCAGCTGCACAGGGCGACGAAGCATATCTGTGATAATGATACTTCCAGAAAAAATCTGGTCATATTTAATGACGGTGCAAAACCGATGTGGGCAGAGTACTGAACTGCCACCTGTATTGTAATTTTATCTGCCGATGACAGTGTATAAAATTGTAAATTGTCATGGGCAGATAAAAATGTTTTGTCCAAAGAGAAAAGGAGGAGAGAAGAGTGGCGATTAAAATTGAAAAAGGTAAGATTCCAATTTGGGAAAAATATATGCTTACGGTGGATGAAGCAGTGCAATATTTCGGAATAGGTGAAAAGAAAATAAGGATGCTTATTTCGGAACATCTAAATTCAGAATGTTGCTTTACAGTCCAGGTGGGGTGTAAGTCATTGATTAACCGTAAGAAATTTGAGGCCTTTCTGGATCAGACTACGTCTTTGTAAAAAATATACGAACAATTTAGCACTTTAAAGTGGAAATGTTAGCCCTGGTATGATATAATACCTATATCGTGCTAGGGCTTCTTCGTAGAAAGGGGCGAAGACGTTTGGGTAAAACAAAACGTGACCAAAAACGACGAGATAAAAAAGGTCGAATTTTACGAAACGGAGAAAGTCAGAGAAAAGATGGAAGATATGCGTTTGTATATACAGATTGTTATGGAAAGCAGAAGTTTTTGTATAGTTGGAAATTAGAGCCAACAGATTCTCTGCCAACTGGATGCAGACCATGCTTAGCTCTAAGGGAAAAAGAAAAAAATATCCAAAGAGATTTACATGATGGTATAGTACCTTACGGAGGAAATTTAACAGTTTTGGATTTGGTTCAAAAATATATTGGACAAAAAAAGGGGGTTCGTCATAATACTCAGGCGAACTATGATTTTGTGATCAATATAATAAAAAAAGAAGAATTCGGAACCAGAAGAATAGATAAAATAAAATTGTCGGATGCAAAAGCATGGTTTATTAAGCTGCAAGCAGATGGAAGAGGATACAGTTCCATTCACAGTGTGCGTGGAATTGTAAGACCTGCATTTCAGATGGCAGTTGAAGATGATTTACTGCGCAAGAATCCTTTTGAATTTCAATTATGTACAGTTGTCGTAAATGACAGTGTTACAAGACAGGCAATTACAAAAGAACAGGAAGAGTTATTTCTGGAGTTTATCCGAAATGATGACCATTACTCAAAATACTATAATGGAATGTTTATTTTGTTTAAGACTGGACTTCGTATTTCTGAGTTTTGTGGATTGACAGTGAAAGATATTGATCTTCAGGAGAGAAAAATCAATGTGAATCATCAGCTTCAGAGAACCAGAGGAATGCAGTACGTCATTGAAGATACCAAAACTTCAAGTGGAACACGAATGTTGCCGATGACAGATGAAGTTTATGAATGTTTTGAACAGATTGTGAAAAACCGTAAAAAAGTAAGGGTTGAGCCGATTATAGATGGATATAGTCGATTTTTATTCCTGGATAAAAAAGATATGCCTGAGGTAGCACTCCATTGGGAAAAACATTTTCAGTGGGCGTTAGGAAAGTATAATCGTACTCATGAGGAACAAATGCCAAAGATCACGCCTCATGTATGTAGGCATACATATTGTTCCAATATGGCGAAAGCTGGAATGAATCCGAAAGCACTCCAATATTTAATGGGACATTCTGATATAGGGGTTACGTTAAATGTATATACGCATCTGGGATTAATTGATGCAAAAGAAGAGATGAATAGGATTGCAAAACTGGCATAGTATGATAAAATAATAGAAAAAAGAATTAAAAATAATCTGATTATAAGGTTCTTAGAGAGCCTGTTTTCCAGGCTGGTTATTACTAAGAAGTTACTAAATTTGGATAAGAAAATATACGAATTTATGCTGTGATATACAGGAAAATGACAGGATTGAAGATTATCGGAAAATGCCTGTAAACAGCGTAAATACAGCATTTCAAGGAGTTTTAAGCAATGATAAGAGTGTTATTTGTCTGCCACGGCAACATCTGCCGATCAACTTTAAGTGAGAGCGTCTTCACCCACAAAGTAAAAACATTAGGCATATCAGACCAGTTCACCATAGACAGCTTTGCAACAAGCACAGAAGAAATCGGAAATCCGCCTCACAGGGGAACGGTAAATAAACTGCGGGAGGTAGGAATCCCATTAGTGCCGCACAGAGCAAAGCAGATCACATGGGCGGATTATGTTAATGCGGATTATATTATAGGCATGGATAGCGCGAATATACGCAACCTCAACCGGATGCTAAAAGGAGATCCTGATGGCAAAGTATATAAATTTCTTACCTTTGCAGGCTCAGGAAGGGATATTGCGGATCCGTGGTATACGGGAGATTTTGATGCTACATACAGAGATGTGGTGGAGGGATGTGACGGATATTTGAAATATCTGGAGGAACATGGAGAAATCCACCGTTAAAGATCCGGAAATAAGACACAAACCCTAGATAACAGAACAAATAAGACAGGAAACAGCAGTTTACGGCTGCTGTTTCTGTCGATGAAAACTTCTTTACAAACGGAGTAATTTCTTTTATACTGTTCCATACAGCAGACAACTCAGATCAGGCAGATGAAAATTCTATTATCTGCCGGTGAAATCTTTTACACAATTCATTTTAAGTGAATCAGAAAGAACACCCGTGTGAATACGGGGAATGATAATTAATATCTGATTTACAATCTATCAGATTCAATCAAATCATGAACTGTGTCGATACACAGTTATCAGGACAGTCGTCCGCATTTTTTCGCAGAAAGGAAAACAGAATATGGAAAAAGGATATGAAACTTTTGTTACAGATCTGAGAAAGCTTCTTCTTGCTGCTATGGGGCTTGGGGAAGAAGAGATTTATTTTGCAAAAGAGGGAGAGAAGTATGGCTGCACGGGAGATCGGCTTTTCGTGGAGTGCGGGCATATTGAAAAGGCAAAGCAGATCTGCGGTCTGCATACGGAAGAGCTTTATGAGAGATACTGTCAGGAGCGCAAACTGGAAAATATTGTTCATGATTGTGTGCGTGAAATAAAGAAAACCAGTGAAGCATGTGTGATATGTGATGTAGAGGGTATGGAGGATTACGAAAAAATAAAAGGAAAATTATTTATCCGGCTTCTCAATGCAGACAGAAACAAAGTGGCACTGGAGGATGCGGTTTATCATCAGATCGGAGACATTGCACTTGCTCTTTATTATCTTGCAGGTGAAAAAGAAGGTTATATTCTAAGTACGAAGATCAAGAAACGCTTTCTGGAAAAATGGGGAAAGGACAGAGATACGGTATTTGAGGCAGCTTTGGTAAATACTTATTTTATCAGCCCACCGAGAATCTATCACTGGGAAAAAATGCTGCTTGATAAAGAGTATTCGGGAGACAATTTCATGGATCTTATGGGAACTTATAAGCCCAGCAAAGGGATAGCCGGAAACTGTCTCAGCACAGAGAAACGGACAAACGGAGCTGCGGCGATTTTTCTTCCTGGAGTAGCCAGACGTCTTGCGGAGCTTCTGGAGTCGGATTTGTTTCTTGTGTTTACCAGCGTGCATGAGGTGATGGTGCACAGTGCAGCGGCAGTTTATCCGGAAGATCTGAAAGGAGTTCTGTTGGATACCGTCGAAAAAGCTACACCAGAGGATGATTATCTGACCTCTTCTATTTATCGATACAGCAGAAGAACCGGAGAATTTTCGGTGGAAGTTCAATAGAATATAAAATAGAATACAAAGAAAAAACGGGTCAGCATCATAAGATCCTGTCCCGTTTTTCTTCTATATATTAAGATAGATTCTTTAGTATTTTTCAGCTGAGAAGAGCAGAATCATTGGAGAATTCTTCTCCGCTGGCTTCCTCGAATTTGTCAAGAAGATCTTTGACTGTGAGCTTTTTCTTTTCTTCTCCCTGGATATCCAGGATGATCTTTCCTTCCCACATCATGATCAGACGGTTTCCGTGAGCGATAGCATCTCGCATGTTGTGGGTGATCATCATGGTTGTAAGGTGATCGCGGTTTACGATCATATCGGTAATTTCAAGAACCTTGGCAGCTGTCTTAGGATCGAGGGCAGCAGTGTGCTCATCGAGAAGAAGCAGCTGAGGCTTTTTGAGGGTAGCCATCAGAAGCGTCAGAGCCTGACGCTGACCACCTGAGAGAAGACCAACCTTTGAGGTGAGACGGTCTTCCAGTCCAAGTCCCAGGATTTTAAGAAGTTCATGATATTCTTCCCGTTCCTGACGGGTAATACCTGTGCGGAGAAGACGAGGCTTACCGCGGCGTTTAGCAAGGGCGAGATTTTCTTCAATTCCCATGGTTGCAGCAGTTCCTGTCATAGGATCCTGGAATACACGGCCAAGATATGCTGCTCTTTTATATTCGGAAAGCTTTGTAACATCAGTTCCGCCGATAATGATCTTTCCGGAATCTACCGGCCAGACACCGGCAACTGCGTTCAGCATGGTGGATTTACCTGCACCGTTTCCACCGATAACTGTAACAAAATCGCCTTCATTGAGGTGAAGATCCACGCCGTTTAATGCTACCTTCTGGTTTATGGTGCCCGGGTTAAAGGTTTTATGAATATCGATAAGTTCCAGCATGATTATTTACCTCCCTGTTTGGCTTTTGTGAAATATTTGCCCTTCCAGTATGGGAAAGCAAGGAACAGTGCAACAACAAGAGCAGAAAGCATTTTCAGAAGGTCGGTATCGATTCCCATCCAGATGACTACCTGGAGTACCAGATAATAGAGAATGGAACCGAAAACAACGCTTAACAGCTTCAGTGCAAAGTTGCGGAAAATGCGGCTGAAAATAGCTTCTCCGATAATAACTGCAGCAAGTCCGATAACGATGGAACCACGTCCCATGTTAATGTCCGCAAATCCCTGGTACTGTGTAAGGAGTGCACCGGAAAGTGCTACCAGTCCGTTGGAAAGCATCAGGCCAAGAACCTTATTGCGGTCTGTATTGATACCCTGTGCACGTGACATGCTTGGGTTGCAGCCGGTTGCACGTAAAGAACAGCCGAGCTCTGTTCCGAAGAACCAGTAAAGGATCGCGATCAGAATAACGATCATTATAGCAACGATGAAAAGTGTGTTCTGCGTGAGAGCAACACCTTTAACACGGCGAAGGGAGACAAGCAGGTTATATTTGTCAACATTGATCGCCTGGTTTGCTTTTCCCATGATCTTAAGGTTTACAGAATAGAGGGAAAGCTGTGTCAGGATTCCGGCAAGAATCGCCGGGATTCCCATAAAGGTGTGGAAGATACCGGTTGCAAGACCTGCAAGAAGTCCGGCACCTGTTGCGGCCAGCATGGACACCCATACATTGTGTCCACTGAGCATCATCATGATGCATACGGCGCCGCCTGTACATAAGGTTCCGTCTACGGTAAGATCGGCGATATCAAGAATACGGAATGTTATGTATACACCGATTGCCATGATTCCCCAGATAAGCCCCTGTGCGGCAGCTCCCGGGAGTGCAGTGAATAAACTCATGATCTGCATATAAAATTTCCTCCTCTTTTTTATGCACGAACAGCGAGAAGGAGATTTCCCTTCTCGCTGTATCAGTACATAACGGGTTTTTTACTGATTATTCAGCTGTTTCTTCTGTTGCGATTGCTTCGTATCCGTCTGGAATTTTGATGCCCAGCTCATCACAGATATCTTTGTTGTATTCTTTTGTGAATTTCGGAGCATATTCGATAGCCATCTTGGAAATATCTTTGCCATCCTGAAGGATGCTGACTGCCATTTCACCGGTCTTGTATCCAAGATCATAGTAGCTGATGGAAAGTGTTGCAACACCACAGCTCTGGCAGATACCTTCTTCACCTGCGATTACCGGAACTTTTGCCGGAAGGCAGATGTTGTTGATGATCTCTGTGTTGGAAGCTACAGTATTATCTGTCGGTACGTAGATCACGTCGCTGTCATTGGCAGCTGTGGTAACAACAGATGAAAGGTCATTGGAATCAGAGAATGCGTAATATTCGCATGTGTATCCAAGCTTCTCAAGAGCATCTTTAACTGTATCAACCTGATACTGGGAGTTCGGTTCTGCGGAGCAGTAGAGAAGTCCTACATTCTTGGCATCCGGGAAAAGTTCGTGGAGCATATCAGCCTGCTCATCAAGTGGAGCAAGGTCAGAAGTTCCGGAAATGTTTCCGCCGACTGTTCCGTCGAAATCATCAATTCCGAGAGCAACACCATACTCGGTAACAGCTGTGCCAAGGATCGGAATATCGGAAGTTCCGGCAGCAGCAGCCTGAAGAGATGCAGTTGCATTGGCAAGGATCAGGTCAGTTCCCTCAGAGACAAAGCTGTTGATGATCGTAGAACAGGTATTGGAATCACCCTGTGCGTTCTGCTCGTCAAATTTTACAGAATCACCCATTTTTTCGGTGATGGCATCCTCGAAACCTTTGGTTGCTGCGTCCAGAGCATTATGCTGAACCAGCTGGCAGATACCGATGGTATAAGTCTTTTCTTCTTTCGCACTTACGGTAGCTGCACAGGTTCCTGTTACAAGAGCAGTTGCAAGTACAGCTGTTAAAACACGCTTTTTCATATTGTTTTTCCTCCTCACGATATGGCTGCATCTGTAAAAATGCAACACTGATTGTATTAATATAGCACTTTAGCGCTTAAAAGTCAAGAAGAATTAACGCGGAAATGTAATGACCTGCACAAACCATAAAAAACTCATTAATGTTCACAGGAAAAGAAGAAATACATATCCTATTATGAACACACATGCATTTTAGGAGAAGAAATATGGCATATAAAATCGTTCTTGATGCAGGCCATGGTGGAGAAGATCCGGGTGCTGTTTATAAAGAAAGAAAAGAAAAAGACGATAATCTGAAGCTGGCGCTTGCAGTCGGAAAACTTCTGGAAGAGAATGGAGTGGATGTGGTTTATACAAGAACTACGGATGTCTACCAGACTCCTTTTGAGAAGGCACGTTTTGCCAATGAGGCAGGAGCCGATTATTTTATTTCTTTTCACAGAAACAGCGGAGAGGAACCTGGAAAATACAATGGAGTGGAAGTGTTGGTTTATGATAAAAAAGGTATTAAATATCAGATGGCTGAAAATATCGTAGGAGCGTTGGGTGAATTGGGGTTCAAGGAACTGGGAGTGAAAGAACGTCCCGGACTGGTAGTGCTTCGAAGAACAAAGATGCCTGCACTTCTTATAGAAACAGGATTTATCAATTCGGAAAAAGATAATCAGCTTTTTGATGAAAAGTTTCATGAAGTTGCCAGAAGTATTGCAGATGCGATCCTTGGCACACTGGACGAAGAAACGGTTGAGACACCGTTGTATTACAGAGTTCAGACAGGCGCTTTCCGAAAAAGAGAAAATGCGGATCGAATGCTGTATCAGTTGACGGATCAGGGCTTTCCGGCTTTTATACTGAAAGAAAATGATCTTTATAAGGTGCAGACAGGTGCGTATCTTCAGCTTGGAAATGCGGTGAACATGGAACAGCGGCTGAGAGATGAGGGATACAGTACAGTGATCGTGACAAAATAGAAATATGCGGATGGGAGAAAATGAAAAAATAAATTTGTCAATGCTCATGTCAGGGAAGCATGTTATTATTATAGATAAAATGAACATGAAAAGATAAAAATATTCTGAAATACAGAAGAAAGGATACAGGGAAAATGTACGGGGAATTTCTGAAACAGATAGAGGATTTTATTTTTATAGAAGATAAGCCTGAAAAGGCAGATGTGATCTTTATTCCGGGAAATGGTTATCCGCAGATGGCAGAGCGGGCGGCGCAGCTTTACCGGCAGGGCCTGGCCCCAAAGGTTCTTCCTAGTGGAAAATACAGCGTTACATTAGGAAAATTTGCGGGTGTTCTGGATAAAAGAGATGGTTATAATGGGAATTATGAAACGGAATGGGGATTTTTGAAAGATGTTCTTATAAAAAACGGAGTGCCGGAATCTGCAATCCTTAAAGAAGAACAGGCAACCTTTACTTATGAAAACGCGATCTATTCCAGGCAGGTTACTGACAGAGAGCACCTGGACATTCAAAAGGCGATTCTCTGTTGCAAAACCTGTCATGCAAGACGTGCTCTAATGTATTATAAATTGCTTTATCCGGATACAGAATTTTTTGTGAGCTCATGTTGTGTGGATTCAATAGATAAGGATACATGGAGAGAGACAAATGAGGGAATTGATGAGGTAATGGGGGAAATAACACGAATAATCAAACAATTTTCGCTGATGCTTAAAAAAAATTAATTTGGGGGTGTCGTAAAAAAAGGAATTGTGTTATAATGCTTTTGACGAAAAAACGAAATATTTGTTACGAAAGATTAACAAGATATTAATTTTTGGAGAAATATTAGTTCGGGCGCGTGATAAATGCGTTCGATATTTTATATAAAAGAATTTTCAGACATATGAGAGATATAAAGCAAAGATTTTGAATATAGAGGTGCAGATTATTATGAAAAAGAACACAAAGACTACTTTCAGCAAAAGTTTTTCAATATTGGCAGTAGCAGCTTTATCTATGACACTTATTGGTGGACAGACATTTCCGACTTACGCGGGAAGTACATCCGGTATTGAAGCTGGCGCGGTAATTCCGGACAATATCACGATTGACAGCCCGACGGCTTTGTCTAATGTGGCACTTCCATCTAACTCTTATGGAACACTTTCATGGGTGGATGGTTCTTATGTACCGGAGAAGAGAGTACAGTCCTGTGCAGTTGTGTTTAAACCGTCAACAGATACAGAATTTTCCGGGCTTCCGGGCTGGGATAGCAGTTCAGGGACGCTTACAGGCTATGTGACTGTGGTGGTCAGTAGTATTGATGATTTTAAAGAATCTGAAAGTAATAGTAGCGGTACAGATTATAAAGAAGTCTATGATAAGGATGAAAATAATAACGCGGAAGCTTCTGATGAAAGTAGTACAGACAATGAGAATACTTCCGATGAGAAAGCCGGAAATGATTACGCAGATAAGAGTGGAATATCTGAAGACAGCGATGCAGACTCCGAACAGAATGGTGGGAAGGCAGATTCGGATGTGATAGAGGATCCGGCTGATCAGAAGGTAGATGATGAGAATGTAGGAAATATCAATAATAAAGATATTTTTGATAAAGAAGACGGAAATCAGAAAGGTGAAGTTGCAGAAACTCCTGAAGTAACAGAGATTCCGGACACAACAGAAACTCCTGAAATAACTGTAACGCCATCACAGGTAGCGGATTCTGAGACAACTGATGATTCAGAACAGGATAAGGACAGCGTTGAAGAACCGGAAATAACAGAAGCTCCTGAAATAACAACAATGCCATCAGTAGATGATAGTATATCCGAGGATAAAGATAATAGGACAGAGCCAGATAAAGAGGATAAAGCTTCTGAGATAACAGAAATTCCTGAAATAACAGAGATTCCTGAAATAACAGAGATTCCGGAAGATAATAACAATATTTTTGACAGGAAAGACGAAGAAGAGGATAAACGTCCACAAAATGCAGCGACAGATCTGACAGACACCGAGAAAGAGCAGACCGCAGTACAGAATCATACCTGTGACGGAATTACGGTTTCCGGTATTGACCTTCCATGGTATGTTCAGTTTCGTGTTTCCGGTGGTGATGATTATGAGTTTACCAATGAAGAGGATGCAACGATCTTTAAGTCTTATGAATTTGAGCTGTGGGATACCCAGAAGAATACAGAGTATAAGATTCCGGATGGCGAATATATCAGTGTGACAGTTCCTGTTAAGGCCGGTTATACATATTCCATCGAGCATCTTCTGGATAATGGAGCTATGGAAACAATTATTCCGAGCGTTGACGGAGATACTATGACATTCAGCACACATTCTTTCAGTCCATTTGGAATCGCCGGAAGTAAATCACTGGTAGGCCCTGATGCCGGAAGTGACAGCAGTACTACAGTGACACCGGCGGCTGATACAGCTTCCATTGATACCTCACAGTCTGCAAGTACGGCAGACACAGATGTAGCGGAAAGTGCAGATACAGATTTGGATACATCTGATAATCTTTCATCTGGCAGTGCGGATCCGGAAGCCTCTTCTTCACAGGACAGCAGCACTTCTGATGAAGGGTCGGAGGAAGCATCTTCACAGACGACATCTAAAAAACAGGTAAATACAGGAGATACCACACAGATTCTTCCATTTGTGATTCTGTTTGTAGCAGCAGCTGTTGTGGCAGGAGTTGCAGTATTCCTTAAAAGAAGAAAGAAATAAGATAAACAGAGAATAACGACAAAAGCCTTCCCATATAATGACCATGGGAGGGCTTTTTTATGAAAGTAAAAGCAGTATTGTGGTCGTTACTTCTGGCCTATGGAATTACAGGTTGTCTGCTGCTTGTTCTTGCTTTTATTCTGTTTCGCCTTGAACCGGGAGAAGGGATAGCAGCAGCGGGAATTATCTTTATTTATGTAGTTTCCTGCCTGATCGGAGGTTTGGCTGTCGGCAGATTTATGAGAAAAGACAGATGTTTGTGGGGAATCGTTACGGGGCTTTCCTATTATCTGTTACTGCTTCTGGTTTCCTTTCTGGCACAGGGAAAATGGGATATGACTTTTTCGCATGCAGTGACGACTTTTTTCATGTGTCTGGGTGGCGGAGCACTTGGTGGAATGCTGTCGTAAAAGCTTGCAAAAAAATACTTTGAAAATCAGTAATTTTATGCTATACTAGGCGGAGATAGAATACATAAAGGAGGATATATCATGGAACATATCAAGACATTAAATACAAAGAACCTTCAGAACACGGTTAAGAAGGGTGGATGTGGCGAATGTCAGACATCCTGCCAGTCTGCTTGCAAGACTTCCTGTACAGTAGGAAACCAGAGCTGCGAGCATAAATAAGAAGCAGCCGTTGAATGAGTGGAAAGCAGCGGATCTTCCGCTGCTTCACTTGTCTTATCTGAAGTAACAGGTATCCAGCAAAACGCGCCGGAGGGCGCGTTTTGTCGGGTTATGAAAAGATTTTTAGAAAGGATTGCGGGAAGATGAGTCTGATTCACCGTTATCAGAGTAATGGATATAATATTGTGCTGGATATCAACAGCGGCTGCATCCATCTTGTAGATGAAGTAACCTATGAGGTGCTGCCGTATCTTGAGGAAGGCATGGAAGCGGATGCGATAGCAGAGAAACTTGGTGACCGCTTTAAGAAAGAAGATGTGGAAACATCTGTAACTGAATGCAAAAAGCTCCAGGAACAGGGAATGCTTTTTACAAAAGATATTTATGAGAACATCATTGATGAGTTTACAAAGAATCGTCAGACTGTTGTGAAAGCCCTTTGTCTTCATATTGCTCATGACTGTAACCTGGCATGCAGATATTGCTTTGCCGAGGAAGGAGAGTATCACGGAAGACGTGCACTGATGTCCTTTGAAGTAGGAAAGAAAGCACTGGATTTCCTGATCGCGAACTCCGGCTCCAGAAAGAACCTGGAGGTGGATTTCTTTGGCGGCGAGCCTCTTATGAACTGGCAGGTTGTTAAAGATCTTGTGAAATACGGAAGAGAGCAGGAGAAGCTTCATAATAAGAAGTTCCGTTTTACCCTGACAACCAATGGAGTCCTTCTCAATGATGAGGTTATGGAATTCTGTAACAAAGAGATGGGTAACGTAGTTCTGAGCGTGGATGGAAGAAAAGAGGTTCATGATTACATGCGCCCGTTCCGTAAAGGAGCAGGAAGCTATGATCTGGTCATGCCGAAATTCGAGAAATTTGCAGAGTCCAGAAATCAGGACAAGTATTATGTAAGAGGAACTTTTACACATCATAATCTTGATTTTTCCAAGGATGTCCTGCATCTGGCAGACCTTGGCTTTAAACAGATTTCTGTGGAGCCGGTTGTAGCTGCAGATACAGAGGATTATGCGATCCGTGAGGAGGATATTCCTCAGATTCTGGAACAGTATGACATTCTTGCAAAAGAAATGATTAAAAGGGAAAAAGAAGGTAAAGGGTTTAATTTCTTCCACTTTATGATCGACCTTACCGGCGGCCCATGTGTATATAAACGTCTTTCCGGGTGTGGCTCAGGAACAGAATATCTGGCTGTAACACCATGGGGAGATTTTTATCCATGTCATCAGTTTGTCGGTGAGGAACAGTACCTTATGGGTAATGTAGACGAGGGAATCACAAAGCCTGAGATCGTAAAAGATTTCGGCAGATGCAACGTCTATACGAAACCGGACTGCAAGGAC
Source organism: Blautia aquisgranensis (assembly GCF_040096615.1). Classification (NCBI taxonomy): domain Bacteria; kingdom Bacillati; phylum Bacillota; class Clostridia; order Lachnospirales; family Lachnospiraceae; genus Blautia; species Blautia aquisgranensis. The sequence continues at coordinate 161,961 of NZ_JBBMEJ010000001.1, read as the reverse complement.
TGCTTTGCCAGATTCTATTGCAGCGGTGGCTGTGCAGCGAACGGCTACCATTTCGGCGGAGATATCCGGGGGAATTATAAGATCGGATGCGAACTCCAGAGGAAGCGTGTGGAGTGCGCTATCATGATAAAAGCTGCTTTGGCGGAATAAGAGAGGAAAAAGAAAATGAAGAAAAGTAGAGGAATTGCAGTGCTGCTTCTGACGGCAATCGTCACAGTATTCTTCTGCTATGTGGCTGCAGTGGGCATTGGCCCTACAGGTACAGGTTCGGCTAAGAATATCAATACCGGACTTGATCTTGCCGGCGGTGTCAGCATCACATACCAGGCGAAGGACAGCAATCCGAGCAAGGAAGATATGTCCGATACTGTATATAAGATGCAGCAGCGTGTTTCTCAGTACAGTACTGAGGCACAGGCATATCAGGAAGGCTCCAACCGTATTACTATTGAGATTCCGGGAGTATCAGACGCGAATGCGATCCTGGAAGAGCTTGGAAAGCCAGGTTCTCTGTATTTTATCGATCAGACAGATGCAGACGGAAACCAGAACTTTACAACAGGAAACAGCGAAAGCGGATATGTTCTTGCAAGAAGCATTGAAGATATTCAGAAGGCAGGCTCTGTTGTACTGGAAGGTACAGACGTTGCAGATGCTGAGGGAGGAGCTTATCAGGATTCATCCACAAGCTCCCAGAAATATGCAGTCAGCCTGACTCTTACAAAAGATGGAAAAACAAAATTCGCGGAAGCAACCAAGGCTAATGTTGGTAAGCAGATCGCGATCGTATATGACAATCAGGTGTTAAGTGCTCCGAATGTAAACGAGGAGATATCTGGTGGAAAAGCTCAGATCACCGGAATGGCCAGCACAGAGGAAGCGCAGAACCTTGCATCCTACATACGAATCGGTTCCTTAAGCCTTGAGCTTACTGAGCTTCGTTCCAGCGTAGTAGCTGCACAGCTTGGTGAGGAGGCTATTGCAACAAGTGTAAAAGCAGGAGCTATCGGTCTTGTGATCGTTATGCTGATCATGATCATTGCATATCGTATCCCTGGTCTTGTAGCATCTGTTGCACTGATCCTTTATACCACGTTAATGCTGATCACACTGAATGCCTTTGATATCACCCTTACGCTTCCGGGTATTGCAGGTATCATTCTCGGCATTGGTATGGCGGTGGATGCCAACGTTATCATTTATGCCAGAATCCGTGAGGAGATCGGAGCAGGACTTTCTGTTCATGCAGCAATCAAGAGCGGATTCAGCAAAGCATTTAGTGCTATTTTTGATGGAAATATTACAACACTTATTGCAGCCTGCGTACTGATGTGGCTTGGCTCCGGTTCTGTTAAAGGATTTGCCTACACACTGGCTATGGGTATTGTGATCTCCATGTTCACAGCACTGGTAGTATCCAGATTTGTGATCAACGCAGTGTATGCGATCGGTGTCCGTGATCCGAAATTCTATGGTGTAGCCAAAGAACGTAAGGTTATTGATTTCCTTGGAAAGAGAAAACTGTTCTTTGCACTTTCCATTATCCTGATCCTCTGTGGACCTGTAGGAATGCTGGTACACAGCAACGTGATCGGTGATAAGGCAATGAATTACAGCCTAGAGTTCTCAGGCGGTACTTCCACGAATGTAACCTTCAACAAAGAGATGGATATCAAAGAGATCGACTCTGAGGTAACACCGGTTGTTGAGGCAGTAACAGGAGATAAGAATGTACAGCCTACAAAGGTACAGGGAACTAACCAGGTGGTTATTAAGACACGTTCTCTGGATCTCAGTGAGCGTGAAGCACTGAACAAGGCACTGGAAGAGAATTTTGATGTGGATACAAGCCTGATCACATCTGAGAATATTTCAGCGACAGTCAGCAACGAGATGAGAAGAGATGCGATTGTTGCAGTTATCGTTGCAGCGATCTTTATGCTTCTCTATATCTGGTTCCGCTTCAAGGATATCCGGTTTGCAAGCAGCGCGGTACTTGCACTTTTGCATGATGTTCTGGTAGTACTTGCATTCTATGTTATTTCCAGAACTTCTGTGGGAAATACATTTATCGCGTGTATGCTGACGATCGTCGGTTATTCTATCAATGCGACTATCGTTATTTTCGACCGTATCCGTGAGAATATGAAGGGCAGAAAGAAAGTTGCAGATGAGAAACTGAAAGAGATCGTAAATACAAGTATCACAGAAACTTTGACACGAAGCATTTACACATCTCTGACAACCTTCGTTATGGTTGCGATCCTTTACGTTATGGGAGTTTCTTCCATTAAAGAGTTTGCCGCACCTCTGATGGTAGGTATCATCGGCGGAGCATATTCTTCTGTATGCATTACAGGCGCACTGTGGTATACAATGAAGACTTTTGGCAGAAAAACTTTTGCAGCTCCGGCTGCAGCGGCAACATCCGCACAGGCTTCTACTGATAAAAAAGTGAAACAGCCATCCGGACAGCCAGCTGCTCCACAGCAGCCAAAAAAGAAAAACCGTAAAAGAGTTGCAGAGCGTCTTGCAGCGCAGGAAGCAGAAAAGCAGCAGAACGGTGAGGATAAAACAGAATAAAATTTATTGAAAAGCGTTCCGCATCGGGAGAATCTTCTTTCCCGGCGGAACGTTTTTTGTATTAAAAAGATATGGTAATGGATATCAGGAAAAACTTGCGGAAAAACTGCCTTATGAGTTACAATAGCGCTATTGCGTCACTTTGCAGAGAAAAAGCAGTATAATCTGCTGAGGAGGAAATAACATGGAAAGATGGGTAGTCGCAGCAAAACGAGCAGATTTTGCTGCAATCGGAAATGAATTTGGAATTGATCCGGTAATTGCCAGGCTGATCCGGAACAGGGATGTACAGGATAAAGACGAGATTCGGAAATACCTTTATGGAACACAGGATGAACTGGCTTCCCCACATCTTATGAAGGATGTGGATAAGGCGGTAGAAATTCTGCGAAATAAAATAAAAGAAAAAAAACGGATCCGGATCATTGGTGATTACGATATTGATGGCGTAGTTTCTACATTTATTCTACTCAAGGGACTTAAACGCGTGGGTGCACTGGCAGACACCTATATTCCGGACAGGGTAGCAGATGGATATGGAATCCATGAGCATCTGATCGAAAGAGCTGTGGAAGACGGAATAGATGTGATCGTTACCTGCGATAATGGAATTGCAGCGTACAATGAGATCAAAATGGCGAAAGATAAGGGAATGACTGTTATTGTAACGGATCACCATGAGATTCCCTATAAAGAAACGGAGAAAGGGCGTGAACTAATTCTTCCGCCTGCAGACGCGATCGTCAATCCCAAACAGCCGGATTGCAGCTACCCGGAAAAAAGATTGTGCGGAGCCGTAGTTGCGTTAAAACTTGTGAGTGTGCTTTATGAAGCCTGTGGAATTCCGGAAAAGGAGCTGGAAGATTTTCTGGAGCTGGGAGCAATCGCTACGGTAGGAGATGTAATGGATCTGCAGGGAGAAAACCGTATTCTGGTAAAAGAGGGACTGCGAAGGCTTGCACATACCTCTAACAAAGGTCTTCGTGAGCTGATCCGTGCCAACGGACTTGAAGATGGAGAGATTACAGCTTATCATGTGGGATTTATACTGGGACCGTGTATCAATGCCAGCGGACGGCTGGATACAGCTGCCCGTTCCCTGAAACTTCTCTGCGCGGAGACGGAGGATGAGGCGGCGAAGCTGGCGGGAGATCTGACAGCGTTAAATCAGAGCCGTAAGGCACTTACAGAAGAGGGAAAAGAAGAAGCGATCCGTATCGTGGAAGAGACAGAAATCGGAAAGGATCGGGTTCTTGTGATTTTTCTGCCGGACTGCCACGAGAGTCTTGCAGGAATTATTGCCGGACGTATCCGGGAAAAGTACAATAAACCGGTCTTTGTTCTGACAAAAGGCGAGACTGCGGTAAAGGGAAGCGGACGCTCCATAGAAAGCTACTCCATGTTTGATGAACTGGTAAAATGCGATGATCTTATGGAACAATACGGCGGCCATCCGATGGCGGCAGGTCTTTCCATAAAAGAAGAAAATGTGGAAGAGTTCCGCAGACGCTTAAATGAAAACTGTACATTAACAGAAAAAGATCTGATGCCAAAGATCCTTATTGATGTGCCGATGCCGGTTTCCTACATAAAAAAAGAGCTTGTGGAAGAGATATCCCTGCTGGAACCATTCGGAAAAGGAAATACGAAGCCGCTTTTTGCCCAGAAAGGACTGCATGTTTTAAGCAGCCGTGTTCTTGGCAAAAATAGAAATGTGGCAAAGCTTCAGCTGTCGGACAGTACAGGCTGTGTGATCGAAGCGGTATATTTCGGAGAGGCGGACGAGTTTGTGAATGATGTGAAAAACTGCGGAAGCATTGCGGTGACCTATTATCCGGAGATCAACCGGTATCAGGGAAGAGAAACACTGCAGATCGTGATCCGGAATTATCTCATGGAATAGAAAATCTGGAAGAAAAAGTTTGTATACTGGACAATTTGCAGTCAATATGCTGTCGCATTTATGCGAGTTCTGTCGGGTTGCACATTGATTCCATATAGAAAAAGTGATATACTATTTATCATCTGATTGACAAATTACGCCATTGGAGGTTATTATGAAAAAAATAGAAGAATATGTAAGAAGTATCCCGGACTTTCCGGAGCCAGGGGTTATTTTCCGTGATGTTACCAGCATTATTCAGGATGCAGACGGTTTACAGCTTGCAATCGATTCCATGCAGAACTGTCTGAAAGATGTGGATTTTGACGTGATGGCAGGATTGGAGTCCAGAGGATTTATTTTTGGTATGCCGCTTGCCTACAATCTTCATAAACCGTTTGTCCTGGTTCGTAAGGCGGGCAAGCTTCCATGTGAGACAGTTTCCGCAACCTATGATCTGGAATATGGAAGTGCAACGATCGAAATGCACAGGGATTCCATTAAACCGGGTCAGAAAGTAGTGATCGTAGATGATTTGATTGCAACAGGCGGAAGTGTGGAAGCAGCCATCAAGCTTGTGGAGGAGCTTGGCGGTGTTGTTGTGAAGGTTGTTTTTCTTATGGAACTGGCAGGACTGAAAGGACGGGACCGTCTGAAAGGTTATGATGTAGCATCTGTGATCTGTTACGACGGAAAGTAATATTTTTTCTGTCAGGTGGAAGGGGATGTGAGCTGCTGTAGCTTACGGCAGTACGAAATTGTGCACAGGCAGGTGGGATTTAATGGCGGAGACAAAGAATACGGAAAAACAGAACATTGAAGTACAGAAGGAAGAAGAAAAAGAAAAACTGGAGTCTGTCAGGAAGGCAGATGCGGCGGTGAAATCCATGCATGATTTTACAAGCCCGGAGGTGCTTTACCAGGAGCTTATAAAGAGTGTGAAGAAATATCATCCGTCCACAGACATTTCCATGATAGAGAAGGCTTATAAGGTAGCCAGTGAAGCACACAAGGATCAGAAGCGTAAATCCGGTGAGCCTTACATCATTCATCCTCTCTGTGTAGCGATCATCCTGGCGGATCTTGAGCTGGATAAGGAGACCATTGTGGCAGGCCTTCTTCATGATGCAGTGGAAGATACCTGGATGACTTATGAAGAAGTGGAGAAGGAATTTGGTTCAGAGGTGGCGCTCCTTGTAGACGGCGTAACCAAGCTGGGCCAGCTGTCATACTCCAAGGATAAGGTGGAAGTTCAGGCTGAAAACTTAAGAAAAATGTTCCTGGCAATGGCCAAGGATATCAGAGTTATTCTGATCAAGCTTGCAGACCGTCTTCATAACATGCGTACACTGCAGTATATGAGACCGGAGAAACAGCAGGAGAAGGCAAGGGAAACCATGGATATTTATGCACCGATCGCTATGCGTCTTGGTATTTCCAAGATCAAGGTTGAGCTGGATGACCTTTCCCTCAAATATCTGAAGCCGGATGTCTATTATGATCTGGTAGAAAAAGTTGCTCTTCGTAAGAGTGCACGTGAAGAATTTGTCAATGCCATTGTGCAGCAGGTGAAGAAACATATGGAGGATGCCAATATCAAGGCACAGGTTGACGGCCGAGTGAAGCATTTCTTCAGTATTTATAAGAAGATGGTCAACCAGGATAAGACCATTGACCAGATTTATGACCTTTTTGCAGTGCGAATCATCGTAGACACAGTAAAGGACTGTTATGCAGCACTTGGTGTCATTCATGAGATGTACAAGCCGATTCCGGGAAGATTCAAGGATTATATCGCAATGCCGAAGGCCAACATGTATCAGTCTCTGCATACAACGCTGATCGGCCCCAACGGACAGCCTTTTGAGATTCAGATCCGTACTTTCGAGATGCACAAAACCGCAGAATACGGTATTGCAGCTCACTGGAAATATAAGGAAACCTCCGATGGTAAGAAACCGGGTAAGAGCGAGGAGGAGAAGCTGAACTGGCTGCGTCAGATCCTGGAATGGCAGCGTGATATGTCTGATAACCGGGAATTCATGAGCCTTCTGAAGAATGACCTGGATCTTTTTGCAGACAGTGTATACTGCTTTACTCCGCAGGGCGATGTAAAAACTCTGCCTAACGGTTCCACACCGATCGATTTTGCATATAGCGTGCACAGTGCAGTCGGAAATAAGATGGTGGGAGCCAGAGTTAACGGAAAACTGGTACCGATCGAGTACAAGATCAAGAACGGAGACCGTATTGAGATCATCACATCCCAGAACTCACAGGGACCAAGTCGTGACTGGCTGAAGATCGTAAAGAGTACACAGGCCAAGAACAAGATCAACCAGTGGTTCAAAAAAGAGCTCAAGGAAGATAACATCCTGAAAGGTAAGGACATGCTGAATCAGTATGCCAAGACCAAGGGCTTTAAGCCAGGACTTTATACGAAGTCGCAGTACATGGAATCCGTTATGCATAAATACGGTTTCCGTGACTGGGATTCTGTTCTGGCTGCTATCGGACACGGCGGACTGAAAGAGGGCCAGGTGTTTAATAAGCTTGTAGAAGCCTATGAGCGGGAACACAAGAAGAACCTTACAGATGAACAGGTTCTGGAAGCTGCTTCCGAATCTCAGGAGAAGCTGCATATTGCCAAGAGCAAGAGTGGTATCGTTGTAAAAGGCATCCACGATGTGGCAGTCCGCTTTTCCAAGTGTTGCAGCCCGATCCCTGGAGACGAGATCGTAGGTTTTGTGACAAGAGGAAGAGGAATCACCATTCATCGTACGGACTGTGTGAATGTTCTGAACATGCCGGAGATCGATCGGAAACGATTGATTGAAGCAGAGTGGCAGATGCCGGATAAGCCGGATAATGAAAAATATGAGGCAGAGATCCAGGTTTATGCGAACAACCGTACCGGACTTTTGGTTGATATTTCCAAGATCTTTACAGAGAGAAAGATCGATCTTCGATCCATCAACAGCCGTACCAACAAGCAGGAACGTGCGACGATCTCCATGTCCTTTAATGTGTGTAGCAAGCAGGAGCTGAATTCCCTGATCGAGAAGATCCGTCAGGTGGAAAGTGTTATCGACGTGGAGAGAACAACGGGCTGACCCGACAAACGGAGGAGATTTTATGAGCAAGCTTGAAATGCAGCAGTGTGTGCTGGGACAGGTATTTACGAACTGTTATTTCCTGAAGAATAAAGAAACCGGAGAGCTGCTTATTGTGGATCCGGGTGATTATGCACAGAAAGTTTTTCAGAAAGTAAATGACATGCAGGGCAAACCGGTGGGAATCCTTCTGACGCATGGCCATTTCGATCATATTATGGCTGTGGAAGATGTGAAGACGAAATATCAGATTCCTGTTTATGCGTGCCGTCAGGAGGAAGAAATGCTTCAGGATCCGTCGATCAATATGACGATCTACCGGAAGGCCTGTTCTGTGAAACCGGATGTGCTTCTGGACGACGGACAGATCTTTGAGACAGCGGGCTTTTCCATTCAGGTGCTTCATACACCGGGCCATACCAAGGGAAGCTGTTGCTATTATATAAAAGACGAAGGCGTACTTTTCAGCGGAGATACACTGTTTCATGGCTCTGTGGGCCGGACAGATTTTCCGGGAGGAAGTTCCGCTGAAATCGTGAAGAGCCTTCACAGACTTGTGGATACACTGCCTGAGGATACAGAGGTTTTTCCGGGGCATGATACATCCACAACGATCGGTTATGAAAAGAGGTATAATCCATTTGTATAAGATTGGCATTTTATTTCAGAACAGAGATTTTGAGCATGATGTGTATGAGCTGATCAAAGCGTTTTATCCCGGAAGTGAGATCACTTCTCTTTATGAGGAGGATGGAGCGGATTATGATATCCGTTTCCGGGTTTCACGGGATGAGGAAGGCTATGCTGTCAGTTATAGTAATGGAATAGAGAAAGAAACAGCTCATGGGGCTGTGACAGAAGGGCAATCCAGTGGAGAAGCTTCGGATGCCCTTATTTCTTGCGAAGCTTCCCATGATCTTCGAAGAAAATATAAAGATGCGATCAAATATGCGCTTTATAAGATGCTTTCCAGAGTCACCGGAAAAACCCTTCCCTGGGGAAACCTTACAGGTATCCGTCCTGTGAAGATGGCAATGGGAATGCTGGAATCCGGAATGAAAAATCCGGAGATCGCCAGATATATGCGGGAACAGTATCTGGTAAGCCCGGAAAAAACTGCTCTTGCAGTGACGATCGCGAACAGAGAAAGGGATATCCTTAAAAATATTGATTACGAAAACGGTTACAGCCTTTATATAGGTATTCCGTTCTGCCCGAGTATCTGTCTGTACTGTTCATTCAGTTCTTATCCACTGGAGAGATGGCGCAAATATGTAGATGATTATCTGGACGCAGTGGTGAAAGAAATCCAGGCTGTTTCCAAGATGATGACAGACAGAAAGCTGGATACGGTTTATATCGGCGGCGGAACACCGACTACGCTGGAACCGGAGCAGCTTCGTAAGCTCCTTGGTGCTGTCACCAAATATTTTCCATGTGAGAATCTGGAGGAATTTACAGTTGAGGCAGGAAGACCGGACAGCATCACTCTGGAGAAACTTCAGGCTATCCGGGAATTTCCGGTTACCAGGATTTCTGTCAATCCGCAGACAATGAATCAGGAAACGCTGGATATTATTGGAAGACGTCATACAGTAGAGCAGACAAAGAATGCGTTTCATCTGGCGAGACAGGCCGGCTTTGGCAACATCAATATGGATCTGATCGTTGGTCTTCCGGGAGAAGATATTACAAAGGTACAGCACACGCTGGATGAGGTAAAAGCTCTCGGACCGGACAGTCTGACTGTACATTCCCTGGCTGTCAAGCGGGCGGCCAGACTGAATATCTTCCGCGACAAATATCAGGAAATGACTTTTGAGAATAATCAGGAGATCATGAACCTGACGATGAAAACAGCCTACGAGATGGGAATGGGTCCGTATTATCTGTACAGGCAGAAGAATATGAAAGGAAATTTCGAGAACGTAGGTTATTCCGAGGTTGACAAAGCGGGAATTTACAATATACTGATTATGGAGGAAAAGCAGCCGATCATTGCACTGGGTGCAGGTGGTTCCTCCAAGCTTGTGTTTGATCATGGACAGAGAATCGAGCGGGTAGAGAATGTGAAGGATGTTACGAATTATATTGCCCGTATTGATGAGATGATCGAGAGAAAACGCGCAGGTATTGAGAAATGGCTGTAGACTGAAAGGAGAGACGATCCTTGGAAGGTGTACAGAAGATACAGGAAAACTCGCAGGAGAGGATCCTTGAGGTGGACCTTTTTGCGGAGCTTAAGCATGGAGCTGTAGTCAGTAATCTTGCATATGATGTGGCCACGGAGCTTGGACTTCCCGAGGAAGAATGTTATCAGCTGGCGATTGCCGGAATGCTGCATGATATCGGAAAACTGAAGCTGGAGGGATATATTAACGGACAGGAACAGAATCCGATGGTGATCGAGGAGCTGAAATATGTCCGTATGCATTCGACGTTAAGCTATGAGATCTTGAAAGATCAGGGCTATTCGGAGTATGTGCTGGAGAGTATTCTTTATCATCATGAGAACTTTGACGGCAGTGGCTATCCCAGCAATAAAAGAGGCAGAGAGATTCCCATGGGCGCAAGGATCTTAAGAGTATGTGACGTATATGCAGCGTTAAGCTCAGACAGACCATACAGGAAGGCTCTTGAGAATGAGGAAGTCTTAAGGCTTATGATTGAAGAGATTAAAAACTTCGATATGCAGGTATTTCTTGCATTTCAGAGGGCTATTCATAAAGGAGGAAAAAATGGCATTAAAGAAAAAACCGGTTACAGGAATGAAGGATATTTTACCGAAGGAAATGGCAATCCGTAACTATGTGATGAATATGATCAGGGAGACATACGGAACATTTGGATTTTCCGCAATTGAAACTCCTTGTGTTGAACATATTGAGAACCTTTGCAGCAAGCAGGGTGGAGAGAATGAGAAGCTGATCTTCAAGATTATGAAGAGAGGCGAGAAGCTGAAACTGGATACAGCTACATGTGAAAACGATCTCACAGATTCAGGACTTCGTTACGACCTGACAGTACCGCTTTCCAGATATTATTCCAACAATGCAAATGAGCTGCCGGCTCCGTTTAAGGCACTTCAGATGGGAAATGTATGGAGAGCTGACCGTCCGCAGAGAGGCCGTTTCCGCCAGTTTATGCAGTGTGATATTGATATTTTGGGTGAGCCGACATATCTTGCAGAGATCGAGCTTGTACTTGCAACAACAACTCTTCTTGGAAAACTGGATTTCCATAACTTTACGATCCGTATCAATGACAGAAGAATCCTGAAAGCAATGGCACAGTACAGCGGATTCCCGACAGAGAGCTTTGACACAGTATTTATCATTCTTGATAAGATGGACAAGATCGGCATTGAGGGAGTTGCGGAGGAGCTTGAGAAAGAGGGCTTTGCAAAAGAAAGCATTGATACTTATCTTGGACTTTTCCGTGAGATCACCAATGATATTGAGGGTGTCCTCTATATTAAAGAGAAGCTTGCAGATGTTCTGGATGCAGGTATTGCAGATGATCTTGAGACGATCATCAACACAGTGGAATCTGTGAAAACTGCAGATTTCAAGATGTCCTTTGACCCGACACTGGTACGTGGAATGTCCTATTATACAGGTCCGATCTTCGAGATTTCCATGGATGAGTTCGGCGGCAGCGTTGGCGGCGGCGGACGTTATGATGAGATGATCGGTAAATTCACCGGAAACAATACCTGTGCCTGCGGATTTTCCATTGGATTTGAGAGAATTGTCATGCTTCTTCTTGAGAGAGGATATGAGATTCCCACAAAGAATGGCAAGAAGGCATATCTGATCGAGAAGAACATGCCGGCTGACAAGCTTCTGAACATTCTGAAACAGGCTACAGAGGAGAGAAGTGCCGGTACACAGATCAATATCTCTATCATGAAAAAGAACAAAAAATTCCAGAAGGACCAGCTGGCGGCAGATGGTTATACAGAATTTGTAGAGTTCTTTAACAGGGATTAATTTTTATAAAAAAGACTATCACAGTCTGAGGAGGATAAAGAGATGGCTGAAAGCATGCAGGGACTGCACAGAACCTGCCGATGTGCAGAAGTGACCACAGAGATGGTCGGAAAAGAAGTAACATTAATGGGATGGGTGGCGAAAGCCAGAAACAAAGGAGGTCTTGTATTTGTTGACCTTCGTGACCGTTCCGGAATCATGCAGCTGATTTTTGAGAATGGAAGCATTGATGAGGAAGGCTTTGCAAAAGCAGGTAAACTCCGCAGCGAGTTTGTAATTGCTGTAACCGGTACTGTAGAGAAAAGAGGAGGAGCTGTAAATGAGAATCTCGCAACAGGTGAGATCGAGCTCCGTGTAAAAGATCTCCGCGTTCTTGCAGAGGCAGATGTACCGCCGTTCCCAATCGAGGAGAACAGCAAGACAAAGGATGAGATCCGTTTGAAATACCGTTATCTTGATTTAAGAAGACCGGATCTTCAGAGAAATATCATGATGAAGAGCAAGGTTGCCATGCTCACAAGACAGTTCTTCGCAAAAGAGGGATTTCTTGAGATCGAGACACCAATGCTTGGAAAGAGTACTCCGGAGGGAGCCAGAGACTATCTGGTACCGTCCCGTGTTCATCCGGGAAGCTTCTACGGACTTCCGCAGTCTCCGCAGCTGTATAAACAGCTTCTGATGTGCTCCGGCTTTGACCGTTACATCCAGATCGCAAGATGTTTCCGTGATGAGGATCTTCGTGCTGACCGTCAGCCGGAGTTCACACAGATCGATATGGAGCTTTCTTTTGTAGATGTTGACGATGTTATTGATGTAAATGAGAGATATCTTGCATTCCTGTTCAAAGAAGTTCTTGATATCGATGTGAAGCTTCCAATCCAGAGAATCACATGGCAGGAAGCTATGGACCGTTTCGGTTCTGATAAGCCGGACATGCGTTTCGGTATGGAACTTCATGATGTCAGCGATATTGTTAAAGACTGTGGTTTCGGTGTGTTCACAGGTGCTCTGGAGAATGGTGGAAGTGTTCGTGGTATCAACGCAGAAGGCCAGGGTGCAATGCCGAGAAAGAAGATCGACAAGCTTGTTGAGTTCGTAAAGGGCTACGGCGCAAAAGGTCTTGCATACATTGCCATTGCAGAAGACGGAACCAGAAAATCTTCTTTTGCCAAATTTATGAAGGACGAAGAGATGGATGCTCTTGTAAAAGCAATGGATGGTAAGCCGGGAGATCTTCTTCTTTTTGCTGCTGACAAGACAAAGCTTGTATATGATGTACTTGGAGCACTTCGTCTTGAGCTTGCAAAACAGATGAACCTTCTTGACAAGAACGAATACCGTTTCGTATGGGTAACAGAATTCCCGCTTCTTGAATGGAGCGAGGAGGAGAACCGTTTCACAGCTATGCATCATCCGTTCACCATGCTTATGGAAGAGGATCTGCCGCTTCTCGACACAGATCCGGGTAAGGTTCGTGCAAAAGCATACGATATCGTTCTCAACGGAAATGAGATTGGTGGCGGTAGTGTCCGTATCCATCAGGATGATATTCAGGAGAGAATGTTTGAGGCACTTGGCTTCACAAAAGAAGCCGCACATGAGCAGTTCGGATTCCTTCTGGATGCTTTCAAATATGGAGTTCCGCCTCACGCAGGACTGGCATACGGCCTTGACAGACTTGTTATGCTCATGGCAAAAGCAGATACCATCCGTGATGTTATCGCATTCCCGAAGGTTAAGGATGCGTCCTGCCTGATGACTCAGTCACCGAGCCAGGTAAGCGAGGCACAGCTTCATGAGCTGGGACTTGACCTTGAGCCGGAGAAGGAGGAAAAAGAGGAAGAGTAAATAGATATGCAGCCGACAATCTATACATTTCTGATCGTTTGTCCACTTGTATTTCTTGCCGGATTTGTAGATGCTGTAGCAGGCGGCGGAGGATTGATCTCCCTGCCTGCTTATCTTTTAGCCGGAGTTCCGGTACATAATGCGGTAGCTACGAATAAGCTTTCCTCAGCAACAGGAACGCTGATCTCAACCATCCGTCTGTGCAAAAACAATTTTGTGGACTGGATCCTTGTACTGCCGTGTATTCCCATGGCACTTCTGGGATCAACAATAGGAGCACATCTGGCACTTATTGCCAGTGATAAGCTTCTGAGATACATGCTGATTCCGGTACTTCCCATTGTTGCTTTCTATGTACTTCGAAAGAAAAACATGGATGAGCAGGGCGGTGACATTGTCAGAAAAAAACAGATACTGATCTGTGCACTCTGCTCCCTTGTGGTGGGATGCTATGACGGATTTTACGGTCCCGGAACAGGAACCTTTCTTCTGCTGCTGTATACCGGTGCGGCGAAGATGAGTGTGGCAAAAGCTTCCGGAACCATGAAGCTTACCAATCTTTCGTCAAATGTGGCCGCGCTTGTGGTATTTCTGCTCAGCGGAAAGATCGTGATCACGCTGGGAATTGCAGCATCTGTATTTTCCATTGCCGGTCATTATACAGGAGCCGGAATGGTCATGAAGAACGGAAGCAGGATCATCCGTCCGATCATTCTGATAGTGCTGGCACTTTTGTTTATAAAACTGATATCAGGAGTATGATTAAAAATACCGAAAAAACTCCCGTGGAAACCTGGCCTCAGGATCGTTGTGATCCGGAAAAGTCAGGATTTCCGCGGGAGTTTTTTTAAAAAGAAATAATTCAATTAAAAAAATCATTCGTTATCTGCACTGTCAGTGTCAGAAGCATCGATATCTGTCTCAGTGGCTTCTGAAGCAGCTTCCGGAACCGGCGAAGCAGTGAGAGTTCCGAAGATCGCATTCCCAAGCTCTGTGCCTGCATCCTCCAGCTTCCAGGAAGCTCCATCGTTTGTCAGATGAAAAGCAGCAGTAGCTGTGACTGTTGCCTGATTGTTCTCGATGCTGTCAAGAAGCAGCTCGTGGGATTTATCATAGCGTTTCTGTGAACCATCGATCACTGCGTCTGCAGAAGCCAGATATGTATTCAGCTCATTTTCATACTGTGTGAGAATGGAATCGCTGTCAAAAGTAGTCAGTTCCGCATCAACCTCTGCAAGATATCCGGAAACAGAAGATTTTGTTACTTTATAATTAAAGCAGGAATGAAATTGTTTCATAAGAGCAGAAGCAATAGCGTTTTTGGCGGGATCTGAGGTGTTCAGGATAGAATCCAGCCCGAGATAAGCCGCCATCTGCTGTACGTCCATTTCCTGAAGAGTTTTCAGATAGATGGTAAGCGTTTCATCAGGTGGAACAAGGTCGGGATCGGACAGATAGGTAATAAGACCGCCGACCAGGTCGTTTTCAAGTGATGAGCTGTGTGTGATCTCCCAATCAGGCTCAGTGGAAGAACCATGGTTGGTCAGCTGAATGGAAGTGGTATGCTCAATAGTCTTGTAGGTGTTGGCTTTCAGAAGTTTGTGCAAAAGCAGATAGCGCTGTTCCAGTGAGCTCATATTTTCATCAGAAGCTTCTTCACCGGAAGCGGTCTTCAGTATTTCATCTTTGAGGCTCGTGGAGATAAAATCTTTAGCAAGAGCTTCTGCATTTAAAGTTGTAAGCTGCACATGGGCAGAAGCAGTTTCCTGGTTCCGATCAACAGAGATATCCTTAATCTTATAGTCGAAGTTTCGGAAAAAAAGTGAAAAAACTTCTTTTATATCATCGGAGAGTTCGGTGCTGTCATCGGAATCCGGGAAAAGTTCCTGGTACGATATATATTTCATAGTTGTTTCTGAATCCAGATTTTTCAGAAGATTCAGATCTTTTTCGATTGCTTTCTCTGCAGATGTTTTTGCTGAGTGGGAGCAGCCGCATACAAAAACGGCCAGAAAAACAAAAAAGAAAGCCAGCAGATGTTTCACTGTCTTCATATCGTTCTTTCCTTTCAAAAAAATCACTATCCATTTTATCAGATGTTGACTGAAAAGTCAAAAATGTATTAAAACTATACGATTTTTATGAAAAAACGGTGAAAAAATTGTGAAAACTGCATCGTTTTTGGCAAAGACTTTTCTTTTTGGACTTTATCTGCTATGATGATTAGGCAGCAGGTAATTTTGTCATTTTGCTGAGAAAAGAGGACAGATATGAAAAAACGCATTTTAATTGCTCTCGGAATTCTTATACTGGCAGCGGGCATTGGAGCTGGTGGCTGGTATTATTATACACATCGTACAGAATCCGGAAGCAGTGATAATACTGTATACGTAACAAAAATCAGTAAGCTTTCAGAGACAGACTCGGGTGTGGAAAACCGGTATGCCGGTGTGGTGGAACCGCAGGAGACTGTACAGGTAAAGATTGAGAGTGGACGGAAGGTAAAAGAAGTGCAGGTAAAAACAGGTGAGGAAGTGAAGAAGGGACAGCTTCTTTTCCAGTATGATCTTGGAAGCATTCAACAGAGTCTCCAGGAAGCACAGCTGGCACTGGATCGTCTGAAGAATGAGGCATTAAGTATCTCTGATCAGATCACTACACTGGAAACTGAGAAAAAGAAGGCTACAGCAGACAATCAGCTTTCCTATACAATAGAAATCGAAACACAGAAAATGAATCTCAAGAAGAACGAGTACGATCAGAAGAGCAAACAGGCAGAGATTGAGAAACTTTCTCAGGCAACTCAGAACACGGAGGTCCGCAGCGAGATTGATGGAGTGATCCAGAAGATCGATACTTCCAAGATGGGCGGAGATGAATCTGAGGGAGTGAATGATACACTTACAGAGGGAGATTCTTCAGATTCCGGTTCCGGGGACAGTTCCAGCAATGCTTTTATCACGATCCTGAGTACAGGTGCTTATCGTGTAAAGGGAACAGTAAATGAGATAAACAGAGATTCCATTATTGAGGGAACACCTGTGATCATCCGGTCCAGAGTAGATTCATCAAAGACATGGAAAGGAACCATGGGGGCTGTGGACATGGATAATTCTACTGAGAATAAGAGCTCAGACATGGCTATGTATGGAATGTCCGGTTCAAGCGATGATCAGACATCCTCCAGTACATATCCTTTTTATGTGAATCTGGATTCTTCTGACGGCCTGATGCTTGGACAGCATGTTTATATTGAAGCAGATGAAGGTCAGGATGAAGAAAAGATCGGTATCTGGCTGAATGACTATTTTATTGTTGATGCAGATACAGATAACCCTTATGTATGGGTTTCAGGAGACAATAATAAACTGGAGAAGAGAAGCGTTGTACTGGGGCAGTATGATGAGAATCTTGCAGAATATGAGATTGCAGATGGCCTTACTGAGAAAGATAAGATCGCATTTCCGACAGATGAGTTGAAAGAAGGAATTTCTGTGGTAGAAGGAACTACCAGCCAGACTACTGCGGCTATGTACGATACCGGGGACAGCGAAGAGGATTATGGAGATAGTTCTGATGCAGATTATGGAGATCTGGAAAGTGATGGAGAAGAACCGGAGATGATCGAAGATGGAACATCAGACAGTGATATGACGGATGTTACCGATGATATTTCTTCTGGAGATGATCTTGTTCCGATGGAAGGAGCACCGACAGAATGATTTTGGATTTAAAAGGAATATATAAGGATTACCAGCAGGGTAAAATGACAGTTCCTGTACTGAAGGACGTGAATTTTTCTATGGAGGAGGGAGAATATGTTGCAATCATGGGGCCGTCCGGTTCCGGAAAGACCACACTGATGAATATTATCGGATGTCTGGATAAGCCGACCAAAGGTACATTCCTCCTGAATGGGGAAGATATCGCCAAATGCTCTGAGAATGAGATGTCAGATCTCCGCCTTAAGACGATCGGTTTTGTATTTCAGAGTTTTCATCTTCTTCCAAGGCAGAGTGCACTTACCAATGTGGAATTGCCTCTGAATTACGCGAAAGTTCCCAAAAAAGAACGCAGGGAACGAGCATTGAAGGCACTGGAACGAGTTGGACTTGCAGAACGAGTGAATTTCAAGCCGAACCAGTTATCAGGAGGACAGATGCAGAGGGTTGCCATTGCAAGAGCTATTGTGAACAATCCGAAACTCCTGCTGGCCGACGAGCCTACCGGTGCGCTGGATACGAAGTCCGGAGCACAGGTTATGGAACTTTTTCAAAAACTGAATGATGAAGGAGTTTCTGTACTGATGATCACCCATGACCCTGAGATTGCAGCACATGCCAAGAGAGTTGTTACCATCCGTGATGGTGAGCTGCAGGAAAAGAGGTGATAACATGAAAATTGTGAAGAGAGTCATTGCAGGTGTGCTGATCGTGGTACTTGCTGTGGGAGGAATCTACACAGGCCTGCGACATGTAAAAGAATCCAAGGTAACAGAAGTACCGGTAACAAGTGTCAGCAATCTGCAGACGGACTGGTATTCTGAAACAACTTTGGACGGAACCATTACTACCAATGTTACCCAGAATGTAAACATGGATAAGGATATGATCATTGATAAGATATATGTTTCACAGGGTGACGATGTAAAAAAAGGAGACAATCTGATCTCTTTTGACATGACTCTTGTAGAGATGGAACTGAATATTGCAAAACTGAAACTGCAGAAACAGGAACAGGATCTTGCCAAGGCACAGAAACGTCTTGTAAGTCTTCAGAACGGAGGCCCTGTTGAGGATGATACAGACGGTACAGATGATACAGGGCTGGATTCAGTAGGCAATGAAACAGGAAGTGATGATGAAATGAGTTCATCTGATGCAGGATCTGATGGAAACGGAGATGATTCCATGCAGTCAATAACCGGATCAGCTGCATCTGTGGCAGATGGAAATTATCTGGCATCTGCATCTCATCCGCTGCTTCTCAGTGCTTTTACGGAAGCGTCATCCGACACAGCTGTACAGGCAGCGGAAACTGTGCAGTCAGACGAAACAGAAACTACAGATAATGCTTCCCAGGGTGCGGAGGATCTTTCACAGGATACATCTTCCGGAGATTTTAGTAGCGACAGTAATCAGTCATCCGATAATGTTACAGATGATTCCGATGATGCCACTGCCGGACCATCTTTTCAGGATCCTTCAGCCAGTGATTTTACAGATGGAGGAGCAGACTGGAATTCAGGAACAGATGATGCACCGACAGTATCTCCGACTCCAACGCCAACGTTAGGACCTGATGAACTTCAAAATCCGGATTATACAGAACCGGGAATTCCGGGAATTACAGACGGTGAGCCACAATTTTATCAGAAACTGGATTATAAATCTGAGCCTTTTACAGGTACTGGTACAGAGGAAGATCCATATGTTTTTCTGGTAAGCAGTGCCAAAGGCAAAGTTACAGTTATGGGATCTTTCTTTAACCGTATGGCCGGCTACAGTGACGATGGAACAAAGGTAGTACAGGAAGGCGGAAGCTGGTTCCAGCTGGAATTCCATGAGAATGACACCATTGCAGATTTCAATGACAGGAAATTATCCTGTACAGGATATTATCTTATTGATGGAAGCCTTCTGGAAAAACCTGTTTATATGTATGCAGAGACAGAATTTACATTGGATGGAGCATCAAAGTATGATAACAATTCCGGTGATGATGATATTCCGGGTGATGGAGGAGACGGAGATGACAGTACAGATGGTAGTGCCATGTCAAGAGAGGATGCCATCAAGATCCAGAAGAATAAGATATCAAGTCTGAAGCTTGATATTGAAGAAAATAATCTGAATATCACCAAACTTGAAAATAAGGTAAAGAACAAACTTGTGACAAGTAAGCTGGATGGAACAGTTGCATATATTGGCGATGAGGCAACCGGTTCTTACAATGGAGATGCTTTTCTTAAAGTAAAGAGTAAGGATGGATTCTATGTAACCGGTACAGTCAGTGAGCTGATGAGGGATCAGATGCAGGAGGGCGCGCTTCTTCAGTGCACCAGTTATGATTCCGGAAGCTTCGAGGCCAGAGTTTTGAATGTATCGGACTATCCGGTGGATTCCTCCAACAATTTTTCTTATGGAGGAGATTCCAATCCTAATGTATCTTACTATACATTTAATGCGGAGATCACAGATCAGTCCCTGCAGTTCACAGATCAGGATTATGTGACCATAACTCTGCAGTCTAATAAACTTGCAAAAGGAAGTCTCGTTGTGATGAAAGCTTTTATCCGGACAGAACATGGAAACAGCTATGTTTATAAAGACAATAACGGAACTTTAAAGAAACAGCAGGTTACAGTTGGAAGTATTGTAAACAGTGGCTACTATGCAGTCGTAACATCTGGTCTGAAATCGGATGATCTTCTGGCATTCCCTTATGGGGATACCGTACAGGAAGGTGCCAAAACAAAAGAAGTTACATTGGATGACATGTATAATCAATAACAGGAAGGAGAAATTTCATGCTTGAAAATATACGCCTGGCTTTTCAGGGAATATGGTCACATAAGATGAGATCCTTTCTGACCATGCTGGGTATTATTATTGGTATTGCATCAATTATTGCAATTGTATCTACGATCAAGGGAACCAGTGAACAGATCAAGGAGGATCTCATCGGTTCCGGAAATAACACGGTTCAGGTTCTGCTTTATGATGGAGACAGTGCTTATGACATGGACTATGGTTCCTATGGAAGTACGGCAACGCCTCCGGTTGTTTCTGATTCGCAGAAGGCTGCACTTGCTGACCTGGATCATGTAATCAGCTCTACATTTTATTACAGCAGCCAGTCTGCCAGTGTTTATTATAAGAACACAAGCTTTCAGGGAGGAACCGTATATGGAATCGATGCGAATTATCTGAAAACCATGGGATATCTGGTTCAGTCAGGAAGAGGTTTTGTGCAGAAGGATTATGACAGCTATCGCAAGGTTGCGCTTGTAGATTCCAATGCTGCACAGAATATTTTCGGAAGTGAGAATCCGGTGGGGAAAACGATCGAGATCGGTTCAGAGCCATATACGATCGTAGGTGTGATCACGCAGAGTGAAGATAACATGCCGAAGATCAACACGCTTTCCGAGTATGAGGAGTATTCCCAGACGATCATGGGAAGTGTGATGATCCCGGATGCTACCTGGCCGATCGCATTTAAATTCGATCAGCCGCAGAACGTGATCGTTCGTGCGGACAGCACAGATACCATGAGTGCCGTAGGTAAGGCAGCAGAGGATGTGCTGAACAACGGAATTCAGAATGAGAAAAACAAGACAAATTTTAAATACAAGGCAGAGGATATCATGGAAAAGGTCAAGAACCTGCAGAAGCTCAGCGAGAGCACCAATCAGCAGCTGATCTGGATCGCAAGTATTTCTCTTCTTGTAGGTGGCATCGGTGTTATGAATATTATGCTGGTATCTGTTACAGAGCGTACCAGCGAGATTGGCCTTAAAAAAGCCATTGGGGCGAGAAAAAATATCATTCTTGGTCAGTTTCTCACAGAGGCTTCGGTGCTGACCAGTATTGGAGGAATCATAGGTGTCATACTGGGAATCATACTGTCCAGGGTGGTGGCTCAGGTTTCCGGGGCGCCAACGGCCATCAGTGTTCCGGCTATCATAGGTTCGGTGGTATTTTCCATGCTGATCGGTCTGATTTTCGGTCTGCTTCCGTCTGTAAAAGCAGCCAACTTAAACCCGATCGATGCACTTCGCAGCGAATAGTGATCTGTTAGACATGCAGGTTTTTTTCTGAAATTTCAGAAAGAGACATGCATGTCTTTCTTTTTACTGTTTTTTACAGGAACGCAAAAAAATCATGGCAGAAGTATGGGGGTGTGTGCTATAATACATCGCAAGTGGGCAAATATATATATCAGAAGGAGATAATTTCATGAAGGTTTTGGAAGGTAAATCTGTATTTTCCGGTATTGCCATTGGCAAGATCTCAATCCTCCAGAAGGTTGACACCAGCGTAAAACGTGTTCACGTGGAGGATCCGGAAGAAGAGGTAAAGCGTGTGGAGGCAGCGAAAGAGCAGGCCGTAGCACAGCTTCAGAAGCTTTATGACAAGGCTCTTCAGGAGGTTGGAGAGTCCGGAGCGGCAATCTTTGAGGTTCATCAGATGATGTTAGACGATGATGATTATCTGGATTCCATTCATAACATTATCCGCACAGAGTCTGTAAACGCAGAGTATGCTGTTGCAACAACTGGCGATAACTTCTCATCCATGTTTGCACAGATGGACGATGATTACATGAAGGCAAGAGCTGCCGATGTAAAAGATATCTCAGATCGTCTTGTACGTGTACTTTCCGGTCACGGTGACGGAAACCTTGAGGCGTCTGAGCCGGTGATCGTAGTAGCAGAGGATCTTGCACCAAGTGAGACTGTACAGATGGATAAGAGCAAGGTGCTTGCTTTTGTCACAAGAAAAGGTTCTTCTAATTCACATACAGCGATTCTTGCAAGAACCATGAACATTCCGGCACTGATCAATATCGAATACGATGAGTCTATGGACGGAAAAACGGCCATCGTAGACGGAAAGAGCGGAAACCTGATCGTTGAGCCGGACGAAGAAACACTTAAGAAATATGAGAATATGCGTGCAGATGAGATCGCGCAGCGTGCAATGCTCAAAGAACTCAAGGGAAAAGAAACCGTAACCAAGAGCGGGCGTAAGCTTCATCTTTATGCGAATATCGGAAGCACAGGCGATGTAGCAAATGTACTGGCTAATGATGCAGAGGGTATCGGACTTTTCAGAAGTGAGTTCGTATATCTTGAGAAAGAAGATTATCCGACAGAGGAAGAGCAGTTCCAGGTTTACAAAACCGTTGCACAGAATATGGCCGGAAAGAAGGTTATCATCCGTACTCTTGATATTGGAGCGGACAAGCAGATCGATTATTTCAATATGGCGCATGAGGATAACCCGGCTATGGGATATCGTGCGATCCGTATCTGTCTGGACCGCCCGGAGGTATTTAAGACACAGCTTAGAGCACTTTTCCGCGCAAGCATGTTTGGAAATATTTCCATTATGTATCCGATGATCATTTCCGTAACAGAAGTGAAGCAGATCAAGGCAATCGTAGCCGAGGTCAAGGCAGAGCTGAAGGAGCAGGGAATCCCGTTCCGTGATGATGTGGAGCAGGGTATTATGATCGAGACTCCGGCTGCTGTAATGATCAGTGACCTTCTTGCAAAAGAGGTTGACTTCTTCAGTATCGGAACGAATGACCTGACACAGTACACACTGGCGATCGACCGTCAGAACGCAAAACTGGATAACATTTACGATTCTCATCATGAGGCAGTTCTCCGCATGATCCAGATGGTTGTGGATAACGCACACAAGGAGGGCATCTGGGCAGGAATCTGTGGTGAGCTTGGAGCGGACACCACACTCACAGAGAGATTCGTGGAGATGGGACTGGACGAGCTTTCTGTTTCACCGACTTTCGTACTTCCTGTAAGAAAAATTATAAGAGAGATGGAGTAATAGCCAGGTCAGATTCAGATATTTTTATAAATAATAATGAAACAGCTGCTGTATGAAATATATGGCAGCTGTTTTTCATGGAAAATTTCCAATTGTGGTACAGAAAAAAATATGATACACTATCGTTATGGCTTTTTATAGGAGGATGAGAAAATGGGCAAGATCGCCATTGTGACTGACAGTAACAGCGGCATCACGCAGGCTCAGGCAGAAGAGCTGGGCGTTTATGTGATCCCAATGCCGTTTTTTATTAACGAAAAAATGTATCTGGAAGGTGTCACTCTTACACAGGAAGAGTTTTATGAGAAACTAAAACAGGATGAACCGATATCAACATCTCAGCCAAGTCCGGCAGAACTCTGTGATCTCTGGGATAAGCTTCTGAGAGATTATGAGGAGATCGTACATATCCCGATGTCGAGCGGGCTCAGTGCGTCCTGTTCTACAGCAATGGGACTGGCTACAGACTATGATGGACGTGTTCTGGTAGTGGATAACCAGAGAATTTCCGTGACACAGAGACAGTCTGTTCTGGATGCGAAGATGCTGGCGGAAGCTGGAAAGAGCGCAGCAGAGATCAAGAAAATCCTTACTGATCAGAAATTTGATTCCAGTATCTATATTACACTGGATACTCTGAAATACCTTAAGAAAGGCGGAAGAATCACACCGGCGGCAGCAGCGATCGGAACAGTTCTGAACCTGAAGCCGGTATTGCAAATCCAGGGAGAGAAGCTGGATGCTTATGCCAAGGTCCGTGGCAAGAAGCAGGCGAAGCGTGCCATGCTTAAAGCCATGAAGAAGGACTGGGAGACACGTTTTCCGGAGTTCGTAGCGAAGGGCGAGATGTGCCTTGAGGCTGCTTATGCAGGAAACCCGGAAGAAGCAGAGGAATTTAAGAAAGAGATCCAGGAAGTATTCCCGGGACAGGAGATCCATATGGATCCTCTTTCCTTAAGTGTTGCCTGCCACATTGGTCACGGTGCTCTTGCCGTTGCCTGTGCAAGAAAGGTCACATTATAAATCATAACAGAGAAATGAAGATTCGAGGAGTTTTGGAACATGAAGAAGATTATGGAACAGATGGCGGAAGAGCTTTCCGCAGCATTTGAAAAAGCTGGCTATGATCCGGCATACGGTAAGGTTACTGTTTCCAACAGACCGGACTTATGTGAGTATCAGTGCAATGGTGCAATGGCCGGTGCCAAGACATACCACAAGGCACCGTTTATGATCGCGGATGATGTGGTAGCACAGCTTAAAGACAGTGAGATATTTTCCAGGGCAGAGGTTGTAAAGCCTGGATTTATCAATCTGGATGTGAAGCCGGAGTTTGTTGCAGAATATATGAATAAGATGGCAGAGGATGAGAAGCTTTCTGTTGAGACAGCCAAGAATCCGAAGACCATTATCATTGATTACGGCGGACCAAACGTTGCCAAGCCGCTTCACGTAGGACATCTTCGTTCTGCGATCATCGGAGAGAGTATTAAGCGTATCGGACGTTTTGTAGGACATAAGGTGATCGGTGATGTGCATCTTGGAGACTGGGGTCTTCAGATGGGACTGATCATCACAGAGCTGAAACACAGAAAACCGGAGCTTGTATATTTTGATGACAGTTTTACCGGTGAGTATCCGGCAGAAGCGCCGTTTACCATCAGCGAGCTGGAGGAGATCTATCCATGTGCCAGCGGCAAGTCCAAAGAGGATGAGGCATACCGTAATGAGGCGCTTGAGGCTACTCACCTTCTTCAGCAGGGTAAGAGAGGTTATATGGCGTTGTGGAACCACATCATGAATGTGTCCGTAACAGACCTGAAGAGAAACTACGCGAACCTGAATGTGGATTTTGACCTCTGGAAAAAAGAGTCCGATGCACAGCCATATATCCCGGATATGGTAGAGGATATGAAGAAACGTGGCTTTGCATATGAGGATCAGGGTGCCCTCGTTGTAGATGTAAAAGAAGAGAGTGACACCAAGGAAATCCCGCCATGTATGCTTCTGAAATCTGACGGAGCATCCCTTTATACAACCACAGATCTTGCGACGATCGTGGAGCGTATGAAGCTTTTCCAGCCGGATGAGATCCTTTACGTTGTTGATAAACGTCAGGAGCTGCATTTTATCCAGGTATTCCGCTGTGCAAGAAAAACAGGTCTTGTGAAGCCGGAGACGAAGCTTTCCTTCCTTGGTTTCGGTACCATGAACGGAAAAGACGGCAAGCCGTTTAAGACAAGAGAGGGCGGCGTTATGCGTCTGGAGAACCTGATCGCAGACATCGATGAGGAGATGTACCGCAAGATCGTGGAGAACCGCAGTGTCAAAGACAAAGACGCCAAGGAAACAGCCAAGATCGTAGGTCTTTCCGCAATCAAATACGGAGATCTTTCCAACCAGGCTACCAAGGATTATATCTTTGATGTTGACCGTTTCACCTCCTTTGAGGGAAATACAGGTCCCTATATCCTTTATACGATCGTTCGTATTAAATCCATCCTGAACCGTTACGTACAGGAAGGCGGAGATTTAAGTACAGGTAAGATCCTTCCGGCTGTAAATGCAAGCGAGAAGAACCTGATGCTTCAGCTTTCCGCTTTTGCGGCAATGGTTGAGAATGCTTTTGAGGAAAAAGCACCGCACAAGATCTGTGCATACATTTATGAGGTATCCAACGCATTCAACAGTTTTTATCATGAAACGAAGATCTTAAGCGAGGAGAATCAGGCACAGAAGGAATCTTTCATTCAGCTTCTTCAGCTTACAAGAAGAGTGCTTGAGACAAGTATTGATCTTCTTGGATTCTCTGCACCGGATCGTATGTAAGAGAAAACAATTTTTTGAAGCCCACAGGGATATTGTCTGGCAGGAACAGATTCCTGTCAGACACACCCTGGGTATTATATATACATATCTGAGTTATCTGAATCCGGGATTCACCGGAATTTATCCATTTATTGAAACACTATCAAAATATAAATATTTTCCAACAAAATATTGTCTGTGACAATAGAAATCAAAATGATAAATGAAGCATCATATGAAAATAGAATATGAGAGGAAGGTGATCTGTCTGATTGGAACAGTTCTGAAAGGGCGTTACTGCGTAATGGAACGAATTGGGCGGGGAGGCGGTGGCAGTCTGTACCTGGTCAGAGACATGGAGTTGGGGGTGTACCGCGCAGTAAAAGAAATACCTGCTGCAGGAAAAAGAGAGGCAAAGCTGATGCGACTGCTGGAGCATCCTGCTATACCAAGGATCGTTGATTATGCAGAGGATAGAGAATTCTGCTATCTGATCATGGAATATATACAGGGACAGTCTTTGGGTGAGATGCTTCGCAGCGGAAAAATTTTTTCCATGAGAGAAATATTGCATTTGGGAATAGAAGCTGCACAGGTGATGGAATATCTTCACGGCCGGAAGCCTGCGGTTTGTTATGGAGACTTGAAGCCGGATAATTTGATGCTCTGTGAAACCGGGCATCTATATCTTGTGGATTTTGGAAGTGCTATGTCTGATTACGGAAATACAGGGCAAAGCTTGGAAGGTACGAGAGGCTATGCGGCACCGGAACAGTATCAGGGACGGATCAGCCCTGCAAGTGATATTTATGCTTTGGGAAAAACTCTCCGGGTACTTGCCAGAAGAAAAAAGCGGCTTCTTCTTATTTATCCGGAATTTGCCTGGTTCCTGTTCCGGTGTACCGGAAAACAGGAAAAATACAGATACAGGGATATGGGCACAGTCAAAAAAATTCTTCAAAAACTGGAAATTCGTTATCGTGCGGTTACCTGGCGAAAACGTTTTCTTGAAGCTTTTGGAACAGGATTTCTGATCTGTGTGATTGCTTTGGCAGCGATTGTCCTGAGACAGGAGGATTTTGAGTCAGCAGTTTCAGAAGTGACAGATCTGTATTACGAAACAGAAAACTATCCAAAAGATTCAGAAGTCCGTAAGACTTCCTGCCAGATAGCAGAGAAAAAACTGCAAAAGTTAAGAGAAGTCTGTCGTGAAAAAATGAAGCAGCGTCGGATCGAGCTTCTGCTGGCTTGGAATGCAGAGCTCAAAGGAGAACCGGAACGAGCGGCACTATATTATGAAAATCTTCTTTTGTATGATGAAAAATTTCGGGATGCTTATGGTGAGTATGGAATGTTTCTGATTCGAAAGAGTCAGAAAGATGCAAGCAGAAAATTGTGGAGAAATTATCAGTCAATGGAAAAAAAGGATGTTCTGGAAGGTGAAAAGGGAAGAAATTTGCTTTTATGGGAGGAAATAAATGAAAAGGATAAGGAAGAAAAGAAATCCTGACTGGAAAAAAGTATTATATGGAATTTTTCTGAATGTGACATTTCTGGGATTCATGCGGGAATGTGCGATGCCTGCTTATGGATTTGATGCAGTTGTAAGCTACGATACCGGAGGATTTGACATGGATATCGGAGAAGGAACCGGAGAGCTTCCGGGAAACTGGGATACGATGGATACTATGGAAGATCAGAGTCCTGACGCAGAGGAAAATCCTACAGAAGCCGATAGAGATACAACAGATGTCGACAGCAGTGTGGGTGCAGAAAACGAAGCAGATATAACAGAAGATGTTAGTACTTCAGAAGTGGAAAACGGAGATGGGAATAATTTTTCTGAAAACAACGGGCAGGAGGATAATACACCGGGTGATTCTGGAATGGAGGCTGCCGAAAGTTATGAATACCAGGAAAGTGATAGTGTAAATGGAAATGCTGTAATCGAAAACGGGAACGATAATATACAAACGGAAGAAGCAGATGAAATATGGAGTAGCAATGAAATGGGTAGGAATAGCAGTCAGGAATCTGATAACAGTATAATGCTGACAATACCTGAGACACCAAAACCTCCAATTTCTTTTATGCCGAAACCGACGCTTTCACCAGAACCGGCGAAGAAGGTAAGTACAATTCCGAAGATTTCCCCTAAAATAAAAGATCATGAAACAGATAAACAAAACATGGCATTATCCTATTATCAGACAGGTGAAAAAAACGCTTCATCATCAGATAAAGAGAAGGATAGAGAAAAATGTCCTTCTTTTCAGGCAGGATTGCAGGGGGATAAGATTTGTATCAAAATTGGGCAGGATGATCCTGTGCAGATCCTTTCTTTTCGGCTCAACGGGAAAGAATGTAACTGGTGCTGGCAGGGAAAGGTATTCCAGGCAGAGGTACCGAAAGGAACCGGCAAAGATCTGAAAGCAGAGCTTCTTGTATATGTTCGTTCCGGTAAACTGTATCACAAGATTCTGAGATTGCGATAAAAGAAAAACAGTGATACAATAGGCGTACTTATTGATTTTGCACAGGAGGAAAATTTATGTATAAAGCAATCTTTTTTGATCTGGACGGAACTTTGACGGAATCTGGAGAGGGAATCACGAAATCGGTACAGTATGCACTGGAGAAACTTGGAGTAGAAGCACCGGATCTGAAAGATCTGGAGGTTTTTGTAGGCCCGCCGCTTCTGGAACAGTTTATGAAATATGCAGGCTTTGATAAGAAAACAGCAGAGAAAGCGATCGAATTTTACCGGGAACGTTATACAGAAAAAGGTATGTTTGAGAATACAGTATATCCGGGCGTGGAAGAGACACTTTCTGAGCTGAAACGGAGAGGCTACCGTCTTGCTGTGGCATCCGCAAAGCCGGCCTTCTATGTGACGCAGATCATGGATCATTTTAATCTCAGTCAGTATTTTGAGGTGATCGCAGGAACAGACCTTAACGGTCCGAAGATCACGAAATCCCAGGTCATCGAGGAAGCCCTGGAAAAAATGAATCTTTCAGATCACAGGGATCAGGTGATCATGGTAGGAGACAGAGAACATGATATTCTGGGTGCCAGAAAATGTGATGTCCAGTGTGTGGCAGTTACTTATGGATACGGAAGCAGAGAAGAGCTGGAAAAAGCACAGCCGCTTCAGATCGTAGATTCTGCAGCTGAACTTTTGAATTTTTTCGACTGACCCCTCTGCACAGGCAGAATATTTTTCGAATGGTGTGGAGGGAGCTCTATCCGGTAGGGCTTCATTACCTGATCGGACAGATCCTTGGAAGTGCAGTTCTGCTCTGGCTGATGAATCATGTGCAGGATGCGAAAGATTCCTATTACAGCTATACGATCGTGATCACAGGACTTACGGGAGTGCTGGTAATGTTTCCAGCCGTGTATTTTTACAGAAGAGACCGTGTGGGAAGACTGATCGGAGGACTGACATCAATAGAAGAGCAGAAGCTGACAATCCCGGAAATGCTGCTTCTTCTGGCAGCAGGAGCCGGTTTTGCCCAGTATGCCAATGTTCTGGTGGCGATTCTGCAGAACTGGATCCAGTCCACGACCTACAGTGATACCATGACGAAGATCACCTCCGGAAAAGGTCTTCTTATGATGATCTTCTGGATGGGAATCGTAGCTCCCATTGCGGAAGAAATGATTTTTCGCTGGCTGGTTTATCTGCGGCTGCGGGATCATTTTTCGGTTCTGGTTTCAGCAGTTATCTCGGCAGCATTTTTTGGGATCTATCACGGAAACATACCACAGGCTGTTTATGCGTTTATTCTGGGGGCTCTCTTTGCATGGTTCCTGGAAATGGGAGGTAATAAATGGGTCAGCGTTTTCCTGCATATAGGTGCGAATACATGGATTCTTATATTTGGAGAATATGCTGAGATACTGGTAAAGAAATTCGGGGCAGGAATGCTGCTGATGAGTTATGGTATCCTGGCAGCGGCGATGATCGGTGCATATCAGTGTTTTGCACGCAAAGGCGAGAAGCGTGGCTACCGGGCTGTGTGATCCGTGAAAAGATAACTGAAAATTAACATAAAAAAAAGAATCTGCATCAGAAGGATAAGTACCTGGAAATTCAGGTACATTTATGTATACTTATCTGGCGGCAGATTCTTTTTTTATGAATCAGATGATTTCAATGTTTTAATTACGAAAAATAATAAACAGCGGGTAGGGAAAATGGAACTGTTATGGTAGTTTATATATTTTTTATATTTATTTAAGACCAGGCATATTGTAGTTTAAACTCATACATGCTAATATAAGTGTATTAAAAAGATTAATACACTTAATACACATATTACAGAGAAAGGAGTGTCATATGCTATTCTTGGATTATCAGGACAGGCGGCCGATCTATGAACAGATTTTGGAAAAATTCCGGCTGCTGATCCTGTCGGGGGCAATGGAACCAGATTCCAGAATGCCGTCAGTCCGCCAGCTGGCCATGGAATTGTCAATCAATCCCAATACCATCCAGCGTGCCTATATGGAACTGGAGCAGCAGGGACTGATCTATCCGGTGAAAGGAAGAGGCAGTTTTGTTACAGGCAGCAGCGAGATACGGCGGATCGGAATGGAAGAAATTTTGCGTGAGCTGAGAGAAACGACAGAGAAGTGCAGAACTTTCGGCATAGAAGAAGAGGAAATTATACAAGTGATCAGAGAATGCTACAAGGAGGGAGACAATGATTGAGATCAGAAACTGCAGCAAGGCATTCGGTAAAGTGCAGGCAGTAAATCAGGTAAGCATGGATATCGGAGAACATGAAGTGTTCGGACTTATCGGTTCCAATGGAGCAGGAAAGAGCACCCTATTACGTATCATGGCAGGAATCATCTGTCAGGACAGCGGAGAGGTACTGCTCGATGAACAGCCGGTTTTTGAAAATGAGAAGATAAAGGAGCAGTTTTTTTACATACCGGATGATGCCTACATCCCGGCTAACTATACAGCTTCTGATATGACAGAGTATTACAGATGTTTTTACCCGGGATTTCGTCAGGAACAGTTTGAGAAGCTGATAAAACAGTTTCATCTGGATAAAAAAAGAAAGATCAGTACTTTTTCCAAAGGAATGAAAAAACAGCTTCTTGTAATACTGGGAATCTGTGCAGGAACGAAATATCTGTACTGCGATGAAACCTTTGACGGACTGGATCCGGTAATGCGCCAGGCAGTAAAGAGCCTTTTTGCATCGGAGATCATGAACCGGGAATTTACACCTGTGATCGCCTCTCATAATCTCCGTGAGCTGGAAGATATCTGTGATCATATCGGCCTTCTTCATAAGGGCGGAATTCTTCTCTCCAGAGATCTGGAAGATATGAAATTCCATATTCATAAGATACAGTGTGTACTTACAGACAAGTCAAAAGAAGAAATGCTGATAAAAGAACTGGACGTTCTTAAGACAGAACATCA
The DNA here is from genome assembly GCF_040096615.1 of Blautia aquisgranensis. Classification (NCBI taxonomy): domain Bacteria; kingdom Bacillati; phylum Bacillota; class Clostridia; order Lachnospirales; family Lachnospiraceae; genus Blautia; species Blautia aquisgranensis. Next base: position 130,708 of record NZ_JBBMEJ010000001.1, on the reverse strand, counting down.
GGGTTCCCTTTTACTTCTTACGGTAAGAGGTACAAGAACAGAGATCGTGGAGCGCGTTCAGGCGAAAAATCCTCTTTTCTGTGAGATACTTCCACTGACTCTGGAGGAAATTTTTATCAGTGAAACGGAGGTGGCAGGCTATGAAGTCAAAAATTTATTCTAGTGAATATATCAAAAATTCTTCAAAAGGACAGAGGTGGATTCCTGCATTTGCCATGATCGCATTTCTTCTTGCATTTCCGGTAGCGGAACTTATTCTGATGGGAAAATGGAATGAGCGCAGCTACACTCAGAGTCAGCTTGCCTATCTGTATTCAAGCTTGTGGAGCAGTGATTTTCTTACAATGGGAGCGATTGTTGCTGCAGTAACAGCATTTTTGGCTGCAGTAAGCGGATTCTGGTATCTGTATTCTCCAAGAAAAGTGGATTTTTATCACAGCCTTCCGGTAAGGAGAAGTGCACTGTTTTTGCACAGAGTATTACTGGCTGTTCTTTATTATCTGATTCCATATATAATCATGGAATTCGCTGCAGTATGCATCGGAGCAGCCAGAGGATATTATAGCCTCTCCATCATGAAAAAGGCACTGATACTGTTGGTAATCCATTTCCTGATGTATCTTCTGGTGTATTTTTCCACAGTGCTGGTGATCGCCTGCACCGGTACCATGCTGATGGGAGCACTTGCATGGGCAGGGCTGTTTACATACAGTATCGTTCTTACAGTGATGCTGCAGATAAGCGGACTTTTATTTTTTGATACCTGGTACGAAGGTAGTTACGGGATTCTGGCAGCAGTGCGGGATCTGGGTTCTCCCCTTATGGTGATTGTGAGCTTTATGGATAAATACAGCAGCGGGAACTATGGAAAACAGTTAATGATACTGATTCTTATGTTGCTGATGATGGCAGTATTATCATGGATGGCGTTTTGCAGACGGAGATCAGAAAATACCGGAAAAGCACTGGCATATACCTGGATGGAACCGGTCTTAAGTGCCATGATCACAATACCTTCCGGTCTGGGTATCGGTCTGATCTTTTATATGATCCCGGAAGATTCATCCAAAACAGCATGGTGGATCTTCGGAATGATACTGGGAACGATCCTGGTCCATGGAATTCTGGAAGTGATCTACGAAATGGATTTTCACAGATTTTTCCTCAGAAAAGTGCAGCTTATGATCTTTGGAGGATTCGTGGCAATCTGTGCACTGACCATGAAAATGGATCTTCTGGGATATGACAGTTATTTTCCGGCTTATGACAATCTTCAGGGAGTTGTGATAAATGTAAGCAATTTCTCATATACAGAGCAGCTTTGCAATGTAGAAAAAAAAGAAGACGGAATCTATAAGATCCGGTATACTGCCACCTCAGACAATAGTTCTGGTCTGCTGGATCAGCCGGTGATGAAAAGTAAAGCATTATATAACAGTCTGAAGGATATCAGGATTCAGAATGAAAAAGGAAAAAAACCAGGAAAACGAATGTATGTACGCTACATAAATAAACAGGGATTCAGTGTATGCAGAAGCTATAGTGTATCCTCTGCACAGGCGCAGAATCTTATGGAAGCCCTGTATGATGAGCAGACATGGAAAGAAGACAGATATTCATTTTTCCAGCTGGACAAACAGTATCTGAAAGAGGTCACCGGTACTTTCTGTGACGGAGATATTCAAACATTATTTGAGAAAAATGCAGAGAAGCGTCAGGCGCTGGCAGAGGCGCTGAGAAAGGACATTTTGGAAAACGGCGGTCAGACAGTAAAAGACCAGCCATGCGCAATGCTGATGTTCGATTATGCGGGAATTCCGTCAGAAGGATACATGGATGAATGGGGAATGAATGTACCGGCTGTTCAGGAAGGAGAGAGGGTGTCTACCTCCGTTCTGGTGTATCCGGTATATAAGAGAACACTTGCAATTTTGGAAGAAACAGGATATCCTCTTTCCATGGATGAGCTGTCTGTTGAGTATATTGATGTTTATTACTTCAGCTCCGAAGCTGCCGGCGAAGATGATGAGGTTTTTTCCGACATTGAGCCTGTTTCGGATCTTGAAGAAACAGAGAACGGTTATAAAGTCCGTTACGATAAAAAGGAACAGCTGGAAGCCCTGAAAAAGTGTATCCGCCCATCACAGCTGGTAAACGGATGGACTATCTGGAATGCAGATGTCACAATGGAAGTGGTTTTGGAAGGACAGGAGAGCACCGACGGAGATTCCGGACTTTATATGACATTTGCCGGTGAGATCCCGGATTTCATCAGAGCAGATGCAAAGGCAGCCCATGTAACAGAATGGGAGGTAAATGATTAATGGAAAAACCAGTCCGGCTGGATAAATTTCTGGCAGATGCCGGCGCAGGTACACGAAGCGAGGTAAAAAAATACATACAGAAGGGTCAGGTGCAGGTTAACGGGAAATCTGTGAAGAAACCGGAACTGAAAGTAACAAAAGAAGATCAGGTGGTTATGAACGGGCAGGAAATTCATGCTGCACCGGAATATGTATACTATCTTTTTAACAAGCCGGCAGGCTGTGTCAGCGCAACGGAGGACTCCAGAGATAAAACGGTTCTCGACTATATTGAAGAGAAAGATAGAAGAAAGGGACTTTTTCCGGTAGGGCGTCTGGATAAAGATACAGAAGGTTTCCTTCTGATCACAGACGACGGTCCTCTTGCACATGAGCTTCTTTCTCCGAAGAAACACGTGGATAAGACTTACTATGCAAAGGTATCCGGAAAAGTGACAGAAGAAGATGCCAGGGCGCTGGCAGAAGGAGTGGATATCGGGGAAAAGGATCTCACACGCCCGGCAAGGCTTGAGATCCTTTCCACCTGGGAATCCGACACAGGATCGGAGGAAAACGGTAAGAGATGGGAATCCGAGATCCGCCTTACCATCCATGAAGGAAAATTTCATCAGGTGAAACGGATGATGGAAGCACTGGGAAAAAAAGTTACCTATCTCAAAAGGCTTTCCATGGGACCGCTGGCGCTCCCGGCGGATCTTCCGACAGGAAAATATCGTCTGCTCACCGAAAAAGAGCTGGAGCTTCTGAAATCTGCCGGGAACCGCTGAAAAACAGAAAAAAATTGGAAAAATCCCCTTTACATAAGGGGATTTCCTATGCTATAATTCAGAAGTTGCAAAAATAAGCACGCACGGCGATTCTATAAGGATGGTGCCCTACGGTGTGAGGATGGGTCCAGAGAGAAGGCGACCTGTGCGGAAGAATTTAACCAAAAAGGAGAAAAGACATGAGCGTTATTTCAATGAAGCAGCTTTTAGAGGCAGGTGTTCATTTCGGACATCAGACAAGAAGATGGAACCCTAAAATGGCTCCGTACATCTACACAGAGAGAAATGGTATCTATATCATCGATCTTCAGCAGTCTGTAGGAATGGTTGACGATGCTTACAATGCAGTAGCAGATATCGTTGCCAACGGTGGACACATCCTTTTCGTAGGAACTAAGAAACAGGCTCAGGATGCTATCCGTACAGAGGCAGAGCGTTGTGGAGAGTTCTTCGTAAATGAGAGATGGCTTGGTGGTATGCTTACAAACTTCAAGACAATCCAGAGCCGTATCGCAAGACTGAAAGAGATCGAGACAATGGAAGCTGACGGAACATTTGACGTACTTCCTAAGAAAGAAGTAATCGAGCTTCGCAAAGAGCTTGCTAAACTTCAGAAGAACCTTGGCGGAATCAAAGAGATGAAGAGAATCCCGGATGCTATCTTTATCGTAGATCCTAAGAAAGAGAGAATCTGCGTACAGGAGGCTCATACACTTGGAATCCCGCTTATCGGTATCTGCGATACAAACTGTGATCCGGAAGAGCTTGACTATGTGATCCCGGGAAATGACGATGCTATCCGTGCAGTAAAACTCATCGTTTCCAAGATGGCTGACGCTGTTATCGAGGCTAAGCAGGGAACTGCTGAGGCAGACGGCGAGATCGAGGCTGAGTCTGAGGAGTTTGCAGCTACAGAGGAATAATTCGTATAAACAGAATATTTCAGGAGGAAACAAACAATGGCTATTACAGCAGCACAGGTAAAAGAGTTAAGAGAGATGACCGGCGCCGGAATGATGGATTGTAAGAAAGCTCTTACAGCTACAGAAGGCGATATGGATAAAGCAGTTGAGTTCCTGCGTGAGAAAGGTCTTGCTACAGCACAGAAGAAAGCAAGCCGTATCGCAGCAGAGGGTCTTTGCAAAACTCTGGTAACAGAGGATGGAAAGAAAGCAGTCGTTGTTGAGGTTAATGCTGAAACAGACTTCGTTGCAAAGAACGAGAAGTTCCAGGGCTATGTTGCAGATGTTGCAGCACAGGCACTTAACACAACAGCAGCTGATATCGATGCTTTCCTTGCTGAGGCATGGGCACTTGATACAACTAAGACTGTAAAAGAGGCTCTTGCAGCTCAGATCGCAGTAATCGGCGAGAACATGAACATCCGTAGATTTGCTCAGGTTGAGGAGCAGAACGGATTCATCGCTTCCTACACTCATATGGGTGGAAAGATCGGTGTTCTTGTAGACGTTGAGACAGATGTTGTTAACGATGCTGTTAAAGAGATGGCTAAGAATGTAGCTATGCAGATCGCAGCTCTGAAACCGCAGTACACAAGCGACAAAGAAGTAAGCGCTGAGTACATTGAGCATGAGAAAGAGATCCTTATGGCTCAGATCCAGAACGACCCGAAGGAATCTCAGAAACCGGCTAAGGTTATCGAGGGAATGATCACAGGCCGTATCAAGAAAGAGCTGAAAGAGATCTGCCTTCTTGACCAGACATACGTAAAAGCAGAGGACGGAAAACAGTCTGTTGCTAAATACGTAGAGCAGGTAGCAAAAGAGAACGGCGCTAAGATCCAGATCAAAGGCTTCGTTCGCTACGAGACAGGCGATGGTCTTGAGAAGAAAGAAGAGAACTTCGCTGAGGAAGTTGCAAAACAGATGGGTAAATAATCCATTAACTTAAGTTTTCATTATATTAATAAGTCTGAATTTAAGTATTTAAAGGCTCTGAAAGCCTTATAAACACTACGTTTCACAGTGATTATAAGGTTTTCGGGGCTTTTTTCTATATTTTTCTAAAAAAGTCCTGAATACCGCCAAGCATCGCTGGAAATCACCAAGAATCTCCTCAAATTGAGTATTGAGTAAGGAAAAACTGAGTAAAAGCAAAGACTTGCAATCTTCAGCGAAGTTACTCAAATTATCAGCGGTTTCATCAGATCACCATAATTTCAAAAATCAAATTATTAACTTAAAAACTAATCTATATTCCATGATTATCTGGAAGGGTTTGATACAAGGCACATGAGAAAAGCTGTGATTGAGCTGTTCCAGGTGCCTGATACAAAACCAGAAGACAGAGATCCATATATGGAAGAATTTCTGGCACAGTTCCCATATGTAAATGGTGGGTTGTTTGCAAATGAAGATATTGAAATTCCACAGTTTACGGATGAAATCAGAAATCTTTTACTGGAAAAAGCATCAGCAGATAACGGTTCAGAGAACAAAGAGACCAGCTTCCTTTTGGCGTTAATACAGGATCAATTAAAAATTTTTTTCCACTATAACATAAAAAAATGGTGGCATTTCGTATCTGCTGAAGGTACATAAGAACATTCTCCTGTCATATAATGTTCTGTAAATCAATCTGCATGGATGTTCGCTGATAATAGGTATTTATGATGTCCTGTAAAGTAATCGTATTCATTTTTTCTTCGGCAGCCTTTTGAATTTCATTATAGAATTCCTGTAAAGACAACTGAATATTAATGCCAACGCCACAATCAGGGTTGGTATGAGTATCTAAATGAAGCAGCGGTTTCTCGCCTTCAACTGCTTTATAAATATCCAGCAATGTAATCTGGTCGGCTGGTTTTGAAAGAGAAGGACGGGCATGTCCGGCTACACTGGTCATAAGTCCGGCTTTTTTTAGTTTTAACATAAGCTGGCGCACAAAGCCGGGATTTGTATGGACACTTTCTGCAATTGAGGCACTGGAGAGAGATTTTTCCTGGTTGATAGCAATCAGAACCATCACATGAACAGTATCACTTAATTTCGTTGAATATTTCATGATAAGAAACTCCTTGTAGTATGATATAATGATTTTGCTTTCACATTTTTGAGACAAAATATTTCTGGCTTGTTAAAAACATCTCAAGTTCTCAACAGTTCTTTTCAATGTGTTGAGAACTTGTACATATTCTTTATTTTGATGATTGTAAATAATATAATTACAACTATAATGAAATTTAAAGGAAAAGTCAACACAGTAATGAAACTTACGGCAAAGGAGAACTTATGGAATACAAAAATCAAACAGAAAATCGTGCATTTCAGGAAATGTTGCAGGCAGCAGTAAAACGGTTACAAAATCGTTCCGGAGAGGAGATTGCTGCAAAAAGCGGGACTGTTTTTCATAGCAGCCGAAATGTACTTGAGATAATGAGTTTTTATGAAACGATTGAAATTCAACTTCCTGAATTCTATATTAACTCAGACATAGATGAATGGCATTATCTGACATTGTTGCATTATCTGGATATGGCCGATGGCACAGAGGTCTCACAGAAGCTCATTACTTTTGGTAACCTGAAAGATGGATTGATTCGGGGAACCAAGTTTGACCGGACAGCAGAGCAGAAACTGGAAAAACTCTTACAGGGCAAAGATCCTGAAAAAATAAAAAAAGCATGTAAAAGCCTGGGTGCAGAATTCACAGAGACAAAGGCGGATCTGTGTGCTGTTTTTCCAGTTCTGCCAAGATATCCGGTAACTTTAAAGATATGGTTTGCGGATGAAGAATTTCCTGCATCTGGAAAACTATTTCTTCAAGATCATGCCGATCATTATCTGAGTGTAGAAGATGCAGTAACAGTCGGAGAAATCCTGCTGCAAAAATTATCGGAAGCATTTTCTTCCCTCTGATCATGAATCAGAAAACTTTCCAGTCCGGCTTTGATAAATTTGTCAATTGTTGTCTGAATCTGTTGCCAGTCATTACAGTGATTGCGGAGCATCAGTCTGTTGATGGAAAGGCAGCCATTCATTTGAAAATAAAAAACCGATTCTGCCTGTTCAAAGGTCAGAAGGCTGTGTGACATAAGCCAGGTCACATAGCCTTCTTTTGTATTTTCTGCCAATTTTTCCAGAAGAATGGGGGCAATTGCATCATCCAGAAACAGTGCCCTGTATTGTGATTCCATCTGTATTTTCTGACAGAACGGATAGGAACAGCTTTTTTGATTTAGACAGAATAAATGATCTACAGTTGTTAACATATCCTGAGTCATATCATTAAAAATATCTGATAATACATCATGGACATCGTAGTAATGAAGATAAAAAGTGCCACGGTTGATTTCAGCATTTTTGCAGATCTCTGTAACTGTAATTTTCGTAAAACTTTTCTGCTTTAACAATTCTAAGAACGTATCTTTTATGGTTTGCCTGGTATAGCGGGTACGGCGATCTTGTTTTCTCGTTTTTTCTGACATTATATACTCCTGTATTATTTGGTATCATATGATTTCTCAACAATTTTTCTGATGTGTTGAGTAGCCATACAAATCTCACAGATTGATTATTGTAATTCATATAGTAACAACTATAATGAGATTTAAAGAAAAAGTCAACATATTGTTCAGAATTTTAGGAGGAAAAACATGGGACATGTAATTGCAGTATCAGGAAAAGGCGGCGTAGGAAAAACAACTCTTTGTGGATTATTGATCCAGTATTTGTGTGAAAGTGGGAAATGTCCGGTTCTGGCCGTGGATGCAGATGCGAATGCCAATTTAAATGAAGTACTTGGTGTGGAGCCGGAAATCACACTTGGAGAGTTGAGAGAAGAGATTGAGCGGGCAGGCGTAGACCCACGATATCAGATCCCATCCGGTATGACGAAGCAGGCATATCTGGAAATGCGTCTTTCTGATGCGATTGTGGAAGAAGATGATTATGATCTGATGGTAATGGGGCGAACCCAGGGACAGGGCTGCTATTGTTTTGTAAATGGTCTTGTGCAGACCCAGGTTCAGAAACTGCAAAGCCATTATCCATATATTGTGGTTGATAACGAAGCAGGTATGGAACATATCAGCAGAGGAATCCTGCCAATGATGGAAGTTGCGATTCTTGTAAGTGACTGTTCCAGAAGAGGTGTTCAGGCAGCCGGACGTATTGCAAAGCTGATGAAGGAGTTAAACTTTAAACCACAGAAAACAGGATTGATCGTGAATCGTGTTCCAGATGGAAAACTGGATGCCGGAACTCTGGAAGAAATCCGAAATCAGGGACTGGAACTGTTAGGGGTTGTACCACATGATGACCAGGTATATCAGTATGACTGTGAAGGAAAGCCGATCATACGGCTTCCGAAAGATTCTCCTGTAAGAAGTGCACTGGGAGAAATTGTAAAGAAGTTAGGATTGTGAGTTGGAGGATTGAAAGTTTGAAGATTGAGTATACAGAAATATTATCTGATTTGGTATAACCAATTGCAAAGAAAGGAATATCTTCATGAGAAATCATTGGACAGAAATAGAAAAATATTTAGAAGATCAGAAGATAGCGCAGGAACTGATTGGAGAACTGAGAGATTTTCACATGCGTTATGAGGTAGAGGATCAGGTAAAGGAACGGGTAGAAAAACCGGATATCCTATTTTATGGGAAAAAGATTCTGGAAATGTCAATAGCAGCGCTTCTTCAGGGAGATAACCTGTTACTTTCCGGTGCGAAAGCTACAGGAAAAAATGTACTATGTGAGACACTGGCATGGATATTTGGAAGACCGGAATACGACATTTCTTTTCATGTAAATACAGACAGTGCCGATCTGATTGGAACGGATACCTTTATAAATAATGAGGTTCGCCTTCGGAAAGGCCCCATCTACCAATGCGCGGAATTTGGAGGATTTGGAATCCTAGACGAAATCAATATGGCAAAAAATGATGCGGTTTCTGTACTGCATGCCACACTGGATCATCGGCGCAGAATCGATATTCCAGGATATAACAGGATTTTACTTCATCCGGCAACACGATTTATCGGTACGATGAATTATGGTTACGCAGGTACCAGAGAGCTAAATGAAGCGTTGGTTTCAAGGTTTATGGTAATTGATATGCCTGAAATGGATGAGGATAGTGTCCTTTTTGTATTAAGACAACATTTTCCAGATGGGGAAAAAAGTGCACTGAAAGCTTTTGCAGGACTGTTTCTGGATTTGCAGATCAAAGCTTATCATGGAGAAATCTCAACAAAATCTCTTGACCTGAGAGGATTGGTTTCTGCTGTAAAAGCAACAAAAAGCGGACTTTCTCCAATTGATACAATCCAGATGGGGATCATAAATAAAAGTTTTGATGTATTTGAAAAAGAGATCATAGAAGATGTGGTTTCTACCAGAATCCCATCTTCCTGGACCGGAAAAGACATATGGGGGTAAGCTTGTATGGAGGATGTCAGATGGCCGGCGGAACAACTGGAAGAACATCGTCTGGAGATCAGCAATCGTATCAGAAATCTTTTTTGGACAGTCAGTGGTGATTATGATATGGAATTTGAACCGGACACAGAAAAATATGTTTATTCAAAACAAACGGTTCTATATGAGGCAGTGAAGCAGGGTGCCTTTGCACGATATTTTGATCAGAAGAAACTTGGCATGTATTTGATGAAAAAACTACATTTTTCTGCTGGCGAAGATATGCTTTTGCCTCTTGCTGGATTATGCATGGATGCTGCAGTGAATCGTTTTATCATTCGAGAACGTTTGGGAACAAAGGAAATCAGAGAACAGGCGTTCAGAGAATTGGAAAAGGCCGAGGAAGAGCAGGTATCAGACAAAGCTGGAACAGACCTGATTCACAGGATTAGGCTTCTGTATATAAGGCATGTTCTGGAGAACACAGACGATGAGGGAGTGGATCCACAGGCAGAGATTGCATTGTACAAGATTCTTTCTCTGAAGGATGCGGAAAATACGGAAGATGTCATAAACGTGATAGATGAGATTTATAATCATGTTCTGGATCCTTCTTTTGAAAAAAGGAATGGAAATCTGGAGAAGATTCTGAATTTACCGGATATGGCATTGGCCAATGACGCGTGGCAGGAATGCATGACGGATGAACAGATGGAAGACATCATTCAAAAATATCTTTCTAATCTCAAAAAAAAGATGATGAGTCTGGATATCAGAAACAAAAAGAAAAAAAGATTTTATTTCTCTCCGGAAAATGAAGAAGTTCCGAAAAGCTCGGAGAATATAAATCCACAGGCAGTGCGACGGATACGGGAATATGTGGAACTGAATTACGGAAAATCGTATCTAAGTGAATCGGAGCAGGCCAGAGTCAACCGGAAATTTTGTACAGGAATCCACAAAAACTGTATCCTGTATCTTACAGATGGAATTTTACAGAACCCTGTGATAAAGAATAATCAGTACCGTTTTTCTCAGCTGCAGTTTGAAAAAAATAAAGCCTATTATGGAAATAACCACTGGATCATCAAAAGAAATATTTCTGTGTTGGCAGAATTACTGAAACGGGCACTTATAATCCGAAAGAATGATTTTGTCAGCAGATCTGATGCAGGGCAGCTTGTTCCTGAAAGGTTATGGAAAATTGGAAGAACAGACGATGACAAGTTATTTAATAGAAAAAAGAGATCAGAAGATTCTGAGTTTGTAATAGACGTCCTGATTGATTCCAGTGGTTCCCAGGCTGGCAGACAGGCTCAGGTAGCGGCGCAGGGATATATTATCAGTGAAGCATTAAGCCAGGCAGGAATTCCTCATCGGGTGACAGGATACTGTGCTTTCTGGGGATATACAGTACTTCAGAGATTTCGGGATTATGAAGATTCAAGGGAAACAAATGAAAGAATCTTTCAATTTCGGGCGTATGCCAATAACAGAGATGGGCTTGCACTGAAAACAGTCTGTTCCTCTCTCATGGAGCGACCGGAAAAAAATAAGATTTTAATCGTATTAAGTGATGGAAAACCCTGTGATATGAGCATACAACGACCAGGAACCCGCCAGCCCAAGATCTATGACGGAGAAGGAGCTGTGAAAGATACTGCATATGAGGTGCGTCGGGCCAGAAATCAGGGAATTTTCGTAATTGGTATTTTTGTAGGGAATGAAGAAGAGCTCTCCGCGGAAAAGAGAATCTATGGAAAAGACTTTGCCTATATTCGTAATATCAGCAATTTTTCCCGTATGGTAGGAACTTTTTTGCGAAGACAAATTGATATAGAATGAAAATGGAGGAATCACTATGGGTAAAATTGAATTCGCCAATTGCCAGGATGTAAGAAATCAAAAAAAGATACGGGAATTAGATTGTCCACGCTGTCATGAACCGGGAGGCATTGAAGCCTTTGTGAAAGACGGGATACTTGCAGAGGATGGAGTATGTGATAACTGCGGATATATTCTTCCAGAAGGAACAGAACTGGAGTAAGAAGCATTTAAGGAGATAACAAATGAAAATTGCTGTAACTGGAAAAGGCGGAGTAGGGAAAACTACGATATCTGCAATATTAGCACGGCTGTATGCAGAAGAAGGGAAAAAAGTATTTGCTGTAGATGTGGATCCAGATGCAAATCTTGGACTTGCACTGGGTTTTTCAGAGGAAGAACTGGAGAGTATTACGCCTATCAGTAAAATGAGAAGGTTGATCGAGGAGAGAACAGGTGCAGATAAAAGTAATACTTTTTATAAAGTCAATCCAAAAGTGGATGATATTCCTGAAATTTACGGAAAAGAAAATAATGGTGTTCGACTTCTGGTTTTGGGAACTGTGGAAACTGCGGGAGGCGGATGTGTATGCCCTGAAAATGTAATGTTGAAACGAATTATTAATAATTTGGTTTTACATAGAGATGATATAGTAATCTTGGACATGGAAGCAGGACTTGAGCATTTAGGACGGGGAACAACGGAAGGAATGGATCAATTTATCATTGTGATAGAGCCGGGGGCCAGAAGTGTTCAGACTTATAAAAATGTAAAACGTTTAGCAGAAGAATTGGGTGTAAAGGAAGTAAAGGTCATAGCAAATAAAATCAGAAATGATGAAGATGAAAAGTTTGTAAGGTCTAGAATCCCGAAGCAAGATTTTTGGGGATGTGTTCATTATAATGCAGAAGTTATAGAAGCAGACAGAGAAGGAAGATCCCCTTATGGATGCAGCAAGACAGCTACGGATGAAATTCGAAAAATTAAGGAGATATTTGATGTAATGGCAAAATAGACATTATATTAATTATTTTTCGAAAACAGTTTGAAGCATGCCATATGTAATACATATTATTTAGAAAAAAGAAAAGGAGCAAATGTAGAGATGAAAATAGCAGTTTGCGGAAAAGGTGGATGTGGAAAAAGTACAGTAACAAGTCTTTTGGCTAAGGCTTTAGCCAGACGAGGAAAAGAAATTTTGGTAATTGATTCCGATGAATCTAATTATGGTCTACATCGACAGCTAGGTATGAAGCTTCCCAGAGATTTTACAGACTATTTCGGTGGTAAGCAAAATGTTTTAAATGATATGATGTTATCAAAATTTACTCATCAGTTTTTTGAGGAAACCTGGACTATAGATGATATACCGGAAGATTATTTTAGTCTGAAGGACGGCGTAAAACTGATGAGCAGTGGAAAAATTCATCAGGCAAATGAAGGGTGTTCTTGTGCTATGGGAACTGTTATGACTCAATTTATCCAAAATCTCAGGCTTAAAGAAGACCAATTTGCACTAATGGATATGGAGGCTGGTATTGAACACTTTGGACGTGGAATTGATAACGGTGTAGATCTGATATTGATAATCATAGATCCATCTTATGAATCCCTGCAGCTTTCCAAAAAAATCGGGGAATTATCGGAAAGTATTCGAAAACCATTTTATTACGTTCTAAATAAAGTAACAAAAGAGAATCAGGAAATGATGTATGAAGCTGTATGGAATTCAAGTCGAGTCGCTGTATCTCTTAGTGCGGATCCTGGTATTATGGGAGAGGGACTGATGGGGAAAGAACTATCAGAAAAACCAGATGCTATTGAAAACTTAACAGAATTTCTACTTTCTATTTAACGAAATAAGGAGATTTACTGTGGATATATGATAAAAGAACACCAGATCATACAGCTATAATTTGTAATATTACATCCACTTGACGCAAGAAATAAGCAGTGATATACTGAAACAAAAGTTATTTATAAAATAACAATAAAAACCAGGGACTATATTGTGTGATTGAACAGTTACAAAAAATGCAATTCTTGTGGAGGGTATAGGATGATACAGATTGCAATTGTGGAAGATGAAGAAATTTACGTAAAACAATTAACAGAGTATATCCGGAAATATCAAACGGAAAGGGGAAGATCAATAAAGGTTACGGTATTTGGTGATGGAGAAGATATCACTGAGAATTACAGTGGCGGTTTTGACATTATTCTGATGGATATTCAGATGCGGTTCATGGACGGTATGACAGCAGCAGAAAAAATCCGTCAGATGGATCAGAAAGTAATTATTATGTTTATTACAAATATGATTCAATATGCAGTACGTGGATATGAAGTTGATGCAATGGATTATGTAGTAAAACCAGTTGAGTACTTTTCTTTTTCGCAGAAACTGGATAAAGCAGTTGGACGTATGCGCTCTGAGGTTAAAGAATTTCTTACGATTCCGATTGGGGAAGGAGTTGTAAAGATAGATATATCAGATATCTATTTTATTGAGGGGCAGAGACATAATGTAATTTATTATACTTCGAGAGGAGATTACTGTTCAAGAATTACGATGAAAGAACTCGAAGAAAAACTTGCGGTACATAATTTTTTTCGATGTGCAAAGGGATATCTGGTAAATATGAATCATGTAGAGGGATTTGTTGGTTCTGATTGTGTGATCCATAATGTACATATACCTGTCAGCAGAACCAGAAAAAAAGAATTCATGAATCTGCTTCTGCAAAATCTTAATATGGAATGATTTCATGCGAAATGGAGGATACTATGTTATATCAGGATATTCCAAGAATTTATACGGCAATAGCAGAGTGGGGATCGTGTTTGGTTTATCTTTACATCCTAAAAAAAGAAAACATGAAATCTGTACATTTTCTTATAGGCAGTCTTTTCATGTTGGCAATGCAGAGTATCTTTCTGACTTTGACAGGCAGCGTAACTGAAATTTTGTGGATTCCCTGTATGATGATTGCTGTAGGTATGATGTATGGATTTCTTATGGTCGGAGGAAATATGAAGCTTCTGGGAGCGGCTTATTGCTGTGCCCGTGCATTTGTTCTTGCTGAGTTTGCAGCTTCGCTGCAGTGGCAGATGGTATCTATTGTACAGGCATGGGGGAATCAGAGCCTCTGGGTTGAAATTCTGATTACGATGGTTGTTTTTGGAGGCTGCTTTACTATTGATATTTATTTAGAAAAAGATCTTCTGAAGCAGAATTATCTTGAACAGATGACAGTAAAGGAAGTAGCAGCGGCGACAATCATGGCTGTTGCAACCTTTGCTTTTAGTAATCTGAGCTTTTTAAATGAAAATGTACCATTTGCGAGCAGAGAACGTGCAGATATTTTTTCTATCAGAACACTGATCGATTTTGGAGGAATTGCAATTCTGCATGCTTATCAGAGCAGGATCAGTGAGTATGTTGCCGAGAAAGAACTTTCAGTAATGAATGTGATGCTGAAAAGCCAGTATGATCAATACCGAAATTATCAGGACAGTCTGGATCTCATACAAATGAAATACCATGATCTGAAACACCAGATAACGGGACTTCGTGCGGAATCAGATGAAGAGAAACGAAAAAAATGGATTGATTCCATGGAAAAGGAAATCGCTGCTTTTGAAAATATAAGCAGAACGGAGAATCAGGTACTTGATACGATTTTGGCAGCTAAGATTTTCCATTGCCGGAAAAATCATATACAGATTACCTGTGTGGCAGATGGAAAATTACTGGATCATATGCATGTAACAGATATATGTTCTATATTTGGAAATGCTTTGGATAATGCGATTGAACATGTAATTTTGATTCCAGATCCGGAAAAAAGACTGATCCATCTGACAGTATCCGCTCAAAAAGGATTTGTGTTTATCAAGATAGAGAATTATTGTGAAGCAGAAATTTCCCAAAATGAAGAGGATCTGATTACAACAACAAAGAAGGATAGTAAAAACCATGGTTTTGGATTGAAGAGTATTCGTAAAGCTGTAGAAAAATATGATGGTTCTGTAGTATTTGGAGTACAGCAGAACTGGTTTGAATTAAAAATTCTTTTACCCAGAGTATTGTAATGCTCTGGGTATTTTTGTTGCCAAGCATACGTCAAAAAGGTCCGGTGGATCTTTTTTAGTATTTTGTGCCATATTTGCTGCATCTTGTGCCAAAAACGGCATGAAATAATAACCATGCTATAGTAATGCCAACAGGAAATGATACCTGAAAAAGATGAGAGAGTCAAAGGAGGAAAAAAGAGAATGATCAGTGTTGAAATGGAAGATGTTCTGGCGGTATTACAATTATGCAAACCGTATATTATCGGTATTATTGCTGCACTTGTAATTGGAATCGTAATTATGATCGCATGCCGCAGGATGTCCAGGGGCAAAAGATTTCTGATAAGAGGGGAAGCTGCGATTGCGATGGTTCTTGCAGTTGCTGTCTGCGTAAATATGATCTGTTTTGGACCAATGGCTACGTTGATCGGACTGGCAACGGGAAATGGAACTTTAAGCGATGAAACAAATGAAGAAGCTGCGGAAGTAGCAGAAGAAATTATGGAAGACGGAATTGTTCTTCTGAAGAATGAAAGCCTGCTTCCTTTAAATGAAACAAAAAAACTGAATATTTTTGGCTGGGAATCTATTAATCCGGCTTACGGAGGAGCTGGCTCCGGTGGAATTAATGATCTGTATGATATTGTCAGTCTGAATCAGGGACTTGAAAATGCCGGATTTTCTATTAACCAGGAACTGGTTGATTTTTATAACAATTATGGTGCAGATAATCCGGAAATGTCTATCCAGAAACAGAGCTGGACATTACCGGAGCCACCTGTAGATACTTACAGTGATGAGCTTATTAAAGGTGCGAAAGAGTATTCTGATGTGGCAGTTGTGGTTCTTTCCAGAAAAGCAGGTGAAGGTCATAATGATATTCCTATGGATGTAAGTAAAGCGGCATATGATAATAATTCAGATAAGTATGACGATTTCTCAGAGGGAGAACATTATTTACAGCTATCTCAGACTGAAAAAGACATGGTGGATATGGTCTGCTCCAACTTTGATGATGTTATAGTAATTTATAATGGAGCAAATCAGTTTGAACTTGGTTTCGTAGATGAATATCCTCAGATTAAATCTGTTGTATGGTGCCCCGGAACGGGAAATGTAGGATTTAATGCACTTGGTAAAGTATTTTCAGGTGAAGTCAATCCTTCCGGAAAAACACCAGATACCTTTGTTTATGATATGACGACTGCTCCGTGGTGGAATAATGCAGAAAAAACGGAGTATACAAATCTGGCAGATATGGCCGTTGAAGGAATGAACGCAGGAACTGCGCAGGTGTATGCTCCGGCATTTACCAATTATGTGGAAGGTATTTATGTAGGATACAAGTACTATGAAACAGCTGCACAGGAAGGTGCGATTGATTACGATAAGACTGTACAGTATCCATTTGGATATGGTCTGAGTTACACGGAATTTGAACAGAAAATGGGTGAACTGAAGGAAAAAGACGGACAGATTTCTGTAGATGTAGAAGTAACCAATACCGGAGATGTTGCCGGGAAAGATGTAGTAGAAGTGTATTATAAACCGCCATATACAAATGGGGGAATTGAGAAATCTTCTGCAAATCTGATCGAGTTTGCAAAAACAGATCTGCTTCAGCCGGGAGAATCTCAGACTGTTACAGTTACATTCAGTATAGAAGATATGGCCTCTTATGATGAGAATAATGCAAAAGCGTATGTTCTTGAAAAAGGTGACTATGTAATCTCTATTAACAGCGATTCACACACTGTGCTGGATCAGAAAACTTATACCGCAGATGCTGATGTAGTATATAAGGGAGAAAGTAAAAGAGCATCAGATGATACTGCAGCAACAAATGTATTTGAAGATGCAAAAGGAGATATAACATATCTGTCACGTGCAGATCATTTTGCAAATTATGAAGAGGCTACAGCAGCACCGGCATCTGCAGAGCTGGGTGAGCCATATGTTTCTGAATATCATCTGAACAGTAACTTTGATAAGACTACATACCTCAATGATGAGGATGTAATGCCGACAACGGGAGCAGATAATGGACTTACATTAGCTGATATGCGTGATGCTGATTATGACGATCCTCGTTGGGAAAAACTTCTGGATCAGCTTACTGTTGATGAAATGGCAAATATGATTGCAATGGCCGGTTATCAGACAGCAGCCATGGATTCTGTGGGAAAAGTGGCTACACTTGATTTCGATGGACCAGCAGCAATTAATAACAACTTTACAGGAGTTGGTTCTATTGGATTCCCAATTGAAGTTGTGGTTGCATCCACATGGAATAAGGAACTTGCACAGGCATGGGGTGAATGCATGGGCAAGATCAGTCAGGAAATGGGTGCAGAGGGCTGGTATGCACCAGGTATGAATACTCATAGAACTGCATTTGGAGCAAGAAACTATGAATATTTTTCAGAAGATGGAGTTCTTGCAGGAAATATGGGTGCAAATGCAGTAGAAGGTGCAAGAAAATATGGAGTTTATTCTTACATTAAGCATTTCGCACTGTATGAAGGAAATGCAAAGATGGTAAGTGTCTGGTCAAATGAGCAGGCAATCCGTGAAATCTATCTGAAACCATTTGAAATCTCTGTAAAACAGGGAGGCGCAAATGCGGTTATGGTTTCCTGGAGTTTCCTTGGAGATAAATGGACTGGAGAAAGCAGTAACCTTATGAATACAGTTCTCAGAGATGAATGGGGATTCAGGGGAATGGCGCTTACAGACTTCTTCCGAAACAATGGTCATGGATTTATGAATGCAGATGCAGCTTTGGCGAATGGAGTAGATGCAATGTTGTCCACATTCAACGGAGAAGAGAACAATGTAGCCAATCCGGAGCATCCAACATCTGTACTTCAGATGAGGAATGCCTGCAAAAATGTCATGTATACAGTTGTAAGCAGCTGGGCTTATGATGGAGAACACGAAGAAACAGGTATGGAAAACTGGAAAAAAGCAGGAATTGGTATCGACATTGTAATAGCACTTTTCATGGCAGGAATGGAAGTACTGGTAATCAGAGGATATAAGAAAAGAAAGAATGCTGAATAAGGATGAAAGTGGGATGGAAAACAGTTATGAAACAGCAAAAATTGGTTGAAAAGATGACAATAGAAGAAAAGGCAGCGATACTCAGTGGAAAAACTGTCTGGCAGACCAGAGAAATTGACAGGCTTTCCATCCCGTCCATCTTTCTTTCAGATGGACCGCATGGAATCAGAAAACAGGCAGGAGCAGGAGACCATCTGGGACTGAATGCATCCTTGAATGCAACTTGTTTTCCCACAGCAGCGACGATAGCAAACAGCTGGAATCAGGATCTGGGGGAAGAGATTGGACAGGCTCTTGGAGAGGAAGCAGCAAGTATGGATGTAAATATCCTGCTTGGTCCGGGATTAAATATTAAAAGAAGCCCATTATGCGGAAGAAATTTTGAATATTTTTCAGAAGATCCATATCTTTCCGGGAAGATGGCAGCATCATATATTCGTGGAATACAGAGTAAAGGCGTTTATGCCTGCCCGAAGCATCTGGCGGTTAACAGTCAGGAACTTCGGAGAATGGCAATGGACGCAGTTGTTGACGAACGGACATTAAGAGAAATTTATCTGACCGGTTTTGAGATAGCTGTTAAAGAAGGACACGCAAAAGCAATCATGAGCAGTTACAACCAGATTAATGGGATTTATGCTAATGAGGACAAACATCTTTTGACAGACATCCTGCGCAAAGACTGGGGATTTGATGGAATTGTAGTAACAGACTGGGGCGGAAGCAATGACCATGTGAAAGGTGTTGCTGCCGGCTCAAATCTGGAGATGCCGTCCTGTGGGTACGATTCTGCAAGAGAAGTGATTGCTGCTGTCCAAAGCGGAAAGCTGAAGGAAGCGGATTTGGATGAAAGAGTTGGAGAATTGGTGGATGCAGTGATGGAACTGATATCAGGGAAGAAGCTTTCAGATAAAAACTTTGACAGAAATGCACATCATCAACTGGCAAGGAAAGCAGCAGCAGAAAGCATGATTCTTCTGAAAAATGAAAAACAGATTCTTCCGCTGGATACCAAAAAATCCATCGCTGTTATTGGGGATTTTGCTTTTTCACCCAGATATCAGGGGGCAGGATCTTCTATGGTCAATCCAACAAAAGTAGAAGATATATCATCGATTTTGCAGCAATATGATCTGAATATTCTGGGAATGACAAGAGGCTATCATAGAAATGGAGATGTAGATGAGAATGATAGAAAGTTTGCATTAAATTTGGCTATGAATGCGGATATTGTGATTTTCTGCTTTGGTCTTGATGAGATCAGTGAATCAGAAGGACTGGACAGGACCCATATGCGTATTCCGCAGGATCAGATCGATCTTCTGCAGGATATCAGTAAAGTGAATGAAAATATTATTGGAATACTGAGTGCAGGATCTGCGATAGAAATGCCATGGCACACCTGCTGCAAAGCGATTTTGCATGGCTATCTGAATGGACAGGCAGGCGCTTCTGCAACATTGGATATTCTGACCGGAAAAGTGAATCCATCAGGAAGACTGGCAGAAACATATCCCATATCTTATGAACAGACACCGGCATTCCGATATTATCCAAGTAATGAGAAAACATCGGAATATCGCGAGAGTGTTTATGTAGGATATCGCTACTATGATACTTCAAAAGTCCGGGTGCAATATCCATTTGGCTTTGGGCTTTCCTATACGGAATTTACATATTCTGATCTTATTATAGAAGAGGATGGAATCAAAGTTTCGGTTACCAATACAGGTGACAGAGACGGTGCTGAGGTTGTTCAGATGTATGTAGGACTTCCTAATGCAATCGTGTTCCGACCGGAAAAAGAACTGAAAGGTTTTGCAAAAGTTTATCTAAAGGCAGGAGAAAGCAGACAGCTCAGGATTCCGTTTGATGATAAGACATTTCGTTATTGGAATATAAAAACGGGACAGTGGGAAATAGAAACAGGAACTTATCAGATTATGGTAGGAGCCAGTGTTGCTGATATTCGTTTAACAGGTATGACTGAGAGAAAAGGAAATAGTAAAGGATATCCTTATAATCCGGCAAAAATGCCTTACTATTATACAGGAATCGTGCAGAAAATATCAGATGAGGAATTTCGTGAACTTCTTGGCCATGAGATACCGAACGGAAGATGGAGTGGAAATCTGGGAATCAATGATGCAATCTGTCAGATGTATTATGCAAAAAGCCGACTTGCAAGACTGATATATAGATGTCTCACAAAAATGAAAAAGAAGAGTGAGGCACAGGGAAAACCGGATCTGAATATTCTTTTTATTTATAATATGCCGTTTCGGGGGATTGCCAAGATGACCGGCGGGGCAGTCAGTATGGAAATGGTATATGGAATTGTCGATGCTGTAAATGGCCACTTTATGCTTGGAGTAAAAAAAGTAGTTGGCGGATATTTCAGAAACAGAAGAAATAATAAGAAATATGAAAAATTATTAAAAGGAGCCGGAGGAAAGTGCAGATGAATCATATAAAAAATATATGGAAATGTTTTGAAGAGAAACATTCTGCTATTGCAAAATGGCTTTATCAGATATTCTATTTTGTTATATTCAGTATGGGCGTGACAGTATTCCAGTATCTTGTATTTACATTTTTACCAGGGATTTTGGGAATTGGACTGGCTGGTACAGAGTTTATGTGGCCAAAGGTTTCCATGAATCTGTTTGGAGTAAAATTTACATGGAGTTTGCTGGGGTATAATGTATTGCGTGATGCAACGGGAAATATACTGATCGGTGGTGGACTTGGCTATTTTATCAGTTATGAATTGGGGTCATTTCTTGCACAGTGTATCAATTTTCCACTTCAGAGAAATATTACTTTTAAAAGCCATGGAAATCCTGTATATCAGGCAATCTGGTATTTTGTTGCATGGGTGGTAATTTCACTGATTTGTAATGGATTTAATAATCTGTGGATGCCAGTTGCATCTGCATATGTGGCCCCGGCAGTCTATAACATGCTTGTGACAATTATCACAGGTGGAGTTTCCATGGTGATTTTTTTCTTTGTGTTTAAAATTATTTTCCCAGAGGGAAAGGCTGAATAGAAGAAAATAGCAAGTATGCCTGAAAAATGTTTTAACAAAAGAATTTGTAGAAAGAATCAGAGCGATCACAAAGGAATTAGGTATTGTCTTGGTTTTTGATGAAACATGTACCTTAAGAGCTGGATATCATGGTATGCAAGGAATCTATGGTGTAAGACCAGATTTAACAGTTATGGGCAAAATTATTGGTGGTGGTGTTCCAATTGGTGCAGTTGGTGGCAGCAAGGAAGTTATGGAAGCGCTTGAAAATAAAGTAGCTTTATCAGGAACACATCATGGTCATCTAATGGCAGCCATGGCAGGTATTGCCACATTAAAGCAATTAGATGAAGCTGCATTTGAAAAGTTAAATGGACAGGCAAGCAGAATTAAAAATGAAATTAATTCATGGGCAATTGAAAATGAAATACCATTTGGTTATTATGGAGAGCATTCTATTCTTGGATATGCATTTACAGATAAGGTAGATAGAAAAATCAACACAATCAGAGATTACTGGGGTAATACTAACGGTAATGCAATGCAGATTTACGCATTAGAGATGGCTGTCAGAGGATATTATCCAGTTGTGAGAGGACAGATTGCACTTACACTACCTATGACAGATGAGAATATTACTGGATTTATTGAAACATCTAAGGAATTAATCACAGAGATTTATAAGTAATTTGTTATTATTTGGAGCCAGCTATTACAGTGATAGCTGGCTCTGATTGTGATGTAATTAATAATATAACAATTGCTTGACGTACAGATGAAGTGATGATATACTACTGCAAAGAAGTTATTTATAAAATAACAACAAGAGAACAAGTGAGGAGAACTTCCATTATGAAAAATGAACAGTATAAAGAGGCAGTAAATGCTCTGGTTCGACACATTCAAGATGCGGATGCTATTGTTGTTGGGGCTGCTTCCGGGATGTCTGCAGCGGCGGGATTTCGTCATTATTATGAGCATGATAAGGATTTTATAGATAATCTTGGCGAGTTTGAAAAAAAGTATGGATATCGTAATTCATTTGATGGATTTTATTATCGGTATCGAACCAGTGAAGAACGTTGGGCATTTATCGCAAGAAATCTTTGTATGATCCTGGATGCGGAAACGGGTCAGCCTTATTATGATTTGCATGATATTTTAAAGGATAAGAATTATTATATTTTAACGACCAACCAGGATACACAGTTTACCCGTGTATTTCCAGAAGAGAAAATTAGTGCAATTCAGGGTGACTGGAGATACTTTCAGTGCAGCCGCAGATGTCATGATGAGCTTTACAGCTCGGTGGACACACTGCAAAAGTTAAATAAAAGTATTGATGAAAATCTGCGGGTTCCAAAGAACATGATTCCACGTTGTCCAAAATGTGGTGCAGAAATGGAACCATGGGTTCGGTCATGGACATTTCTGGAAGGAAAAAAATATCGCGAAGAATACAATAAATTAAATACATTTTTAAAGGCAAACAAAAATAAAAAGATTCTGTTTTTGGAACTTGGTGTAGGCCGTATGACTCCTATGTTTATTCAGGAACCATTCTGGAAGATGACATATGCGTGGCCGGATGCTTATTATATTACGATTAATCCCAGGGATGCGCTTGTACCGGAAGAATTGAAGCAGAAAGGTTTTGCCATTTACGAAGATATTGCAAAAGTATTAGCTGATGCCAGAAAGAATTTTAATGAGGGGCGGAATGAATCAAGATAAAATAAAAAATGTAGCAGAACTGATCCGGCAGGCAGATGCAGTTCTTGTAGGGGCTGGATCTGGAATGTCCAGTGCAGCGGGATATAATCATTATCATTGCAATGAAATGTTCAAAAAGTATTTTAAAGATTTTGAACAGACTTATGGAATCAGAAATCTATTTCAGGGATTTTATTATGTTTACTCAAAGCCAGAGCAGCAATGGGGATTTTATTCCAGATATATTGCATTCATGGAAGAGTCACCTGCCGGACAGCCATATTGTGATCTCTATGAATGTCTGAAAGGAAAAGAATATTTTATCTTGACTACAAACTGTGATATTCAGATTCCGAAAGTTTTTCCTGAGAACAGAATATGTCAGTTCCAGGGAGACTTTCGATATTTCCAGTGCAGTCAGCCTTGTCATGATCAAATATATGAAAACCATGCTATGATTCAGGATATGCTGGATTCAATGAATGATAACCAGGAAATACCATCAGAAAAGATTCCACGTTGTCCGAAATGTGGATGGAAGATGGTTCCGTGGGTACAGGATAATACTTTTTTGCAGGGAGAATACTGGAAAACAGCATATCAACAATATAAAAATTTTGTTGATACCTACAAAAATAAAAAATTGTTATTGCTGGAATTAGGTGTTGGAGATATGACACCGAGTGTGATCAAATTACCTTTTTGGGATATGGCATATAATTTTTCGGATACTTTTCTGGTAACAGTAAATCTGGATGCAGGTAGTTCACCTGAGCATTTAAATGGAAAATGTTTAACTATAAATGAAGATTTATTGTATTTTTTGCAAAAATTACGGGGACAGATTCAATGAAGCGAGATGTAAGAATAACGATTTTAAAATCAGAAATGGATCAAAAGCTTGCAGAGCAATATGCAGTTTCAGGGTTTGAAGCTTGTCCATTTCATAAAACAGGACAGGTTTTTGTCAGTGACGGTGAACATAAACCGGAAGGATTATGTGAGTATGCCTGGAAACCAATTAAAGAGATGGTAAAAATGCTATCAGAAGGAGAACTTCTCCAGCCGAGAGGTACATGGATGGTAGATGATGACAAAGGTGTTTTTTCCTGTGTAGATGGATTAAGACCGGTTATTATGCTGATTGAGGCGATTCATGCAGATGAGGATGAATGAAATAATGGAAGAAAAATATAAACAAATTGCTGAAAAAATAAAAGACGCAGATGGAATTCTGATTGGTGCAAGTAATGGATTATCCATAGCGGAAGGATATAATATTTTTGCAAACGATGAGAGATTTCAGAGCTATTTTTCTGACTTTCAGAAAAAATATGGTTTTAGAAGTTTGATTCAGGGAAGTTTCAGCAGATTTGAATCAGAAAATGAAATGTGGAGCTATTATAGCCGTATGGCATATTATTATATGTATCATACACAGTCAAGCACGCTCATGCAGATACTATATACACTTGTAAAAGATAAACCATATTTTGTGGTGACTTCTAATACAGATGATCATTTTGCAATGGCAGGGTTTGAACGTCAGCATATTTGGGAATTAGAGGGCAACATGAAAGATATGCAGTGTGCGAACGGTTGTCACAAGCAGATTTACTCCAATCGAGAAGTAGTATTAACTATGAGGGAACATGAGCATGGAATGGAAATTCCGTCAGAATATTTGCCGAAATGTCCAAAATGTGGTGGTGTTATGAAGATTCATGTGCCAGTAAATCAGAACTTTATCAAGGGTTCAGAGACACAGATGAGTTATCAGAATTATCAGAAATTTATGGCGCGTTTTCAAGGGAAAAAACTGCTGATTTTGGAATTTGGAATCGGTGCCAGAAATCAGATGATAAAAGCTCCGTTTATGAAAATTGCAGCAAAAGAACCAAATGTTTTTTATATAACTTTTAACAAAGGTGAGATTTATATTCCAACACAGATTGCAGATAAGGCAATAGGGGTAGATGGTGATTTGTCGCAGATATTACCTCAAATAGAGAGAGCTTATAGGGAGTGATAATGTTGGAAAAATTTTATTTTTCTGATATTGTTCGGCATATTTTAGCATTTCTTGAAGATGACGTATCTGAGATTCGAGAGAAACAACAGTGGTATTTACCTCTTTTTGCTGCATATGTAACAAGACTATGCGGTCTTCAAGTTCTGAAAAATTATGTAGATTATGTGTGAGCATCTTGTTATATTCAGCAGAGATAATTTTCCTGGCGCAGATATATCAACATAAGGCAAAACTTCTTTGATTTTTTTACGATATGCTTTTGTTCTGCTTCCGGAGGAACTGGTATAAGTGCTCGATGTCTTCCTAACCTTATCCATTCCCAACTCTCTGGAATCTCAAATGGTACTTCATCCGCAATACATACTGGTTCGTTCTTTCAAATCTTCTCATAAGGCAAATTATGGATACTTAATAAAGCAATATATGCTATACTGAGAACAGTTGTAATTCATTATAAGTATCAGATAACTGTCATGCCAGTGAAGAGGATAGTAGGTTGCAAGATTATCTTACGAGATTAGTAAAACAAATTGATGAATATGATGGCGAAAATTGGATTGAAAAGTATGCTGAGTAGGTGTTAAACCAAGGATAGAACAGGGGAGGAATAGCAATGGCGTATGGAAAGACTATAGAGCTGTTTTTGGTCAATGGAACAGCCGATAGCTTGACTATAGCGGAGTTGTCAAATTGGAATGGAAAAGCAATTAAGATACCAAGAATTGAATTATCTTCGTGCTATAGAGAGGATATTACTCAAGCAGGAGTATATTTCCTCTTTTGCAAAGAAGATGATGGAACAGATTCAGTATATATCGGAGAAGCAGAAAATGTAAAAGAACACTTGGAGTCATATTGCTCCAGAGGATGATGAGACAATCTCAGCAGGTATTAAAGAAAAGAGGAATAAAGCTAATATTGTAGAGGGCATTCTACAGGAGGATGTTTTGTTTTCAAGTCCATCAGGAGCAGCAATGTTTGTGGTAGGTAAGAGCGCTAACGGGTTGACAAACTGGAAAAATGCAGACGGTATTACACTTAAAGATATTGAAAGCGATGAAACAAAATGCAACTAATGTTATTGCGAATCGGATGAGAATTAGGAGATAAGGAGAAGAAAGATAATATGGATGAGAATTAATATAAAATGGTTGGATGGATGGTATGGTTTCCTTAAAAAGTGTTCGGAAGTACCCGGCAAGCATAGCGTTTGGATATCAAAACACACTTTGGGGACGGCCTCACCCCCGGAATGTGTAGCACTGAGAGTAAATCTATAAATATAATATGAATTATAAAAACACTCCAACTTATTAGTAGTCAGAGTGTTTTTCATAAGCATATATTTTTTTCTATAAAAAATAGAGAGAAAGTATTTTGGTAGTTACGGATTTAAGAAAAACCAAAATTCATGTCCCTGGCATACAATATATCGCTCCAGCCATTCATTAAAAGGAAGGTTAAAACGATCGGTGTCAGGAGCAGGATAACATAAATAATCTTCTCTACCTTCTGATACAGCTTGCAAATCCATGGTTATATCACCTATATCTTGCAGACAAAGAATGGGGAGATGATATGTGAATTCTGGATCAGATAAAATGGGTGTATTATTCCAAAATTCTTTTTGATTAAGAGCTTCTTTTAAAGAGTAAATGGTACAACTGACCAGAGAACTACCCTCTTCTCCGCAAAAAAGCTCCATTCCATTTGAACAAGATAAAAAGGCTTTATAAGAAGCGGGAAGTTTCATGTTGGGGAAGTATTTTTCAAATAACTGAAATTCTTCAGAGGATACAGGTGGGTAAAATTTATGAGTTACTTTTATAGGCTCATCACCTAAATGCCATTGATAGACCCAACCATTATTATCCATCTCATATTTTAAATTTTTGAAAATTCTGTGTATTGCATTTACATCTTCCATTATGTACTCTCCTTAATAATTTCTAAACCAAGAAGTTATTGCTCTATGGCTTTCGGTTTTGACAGGCATTAAATTATTAAAACCATTTAAAGCACCGCCATATTGTCTTGGGCGTATATGATGAATTTGAACACTTGACCAAAAGGAATAAGGCTGTTTTCCATTTTTTTCTTCGTATTGTTTTATATACTTTGATCGTCTATTCTATGTAGGAGATTTCGCAAGCTTTTTCCAGGTGGTGCTAATTGTAGATTCAGCATCTTTTTTAGATACGGATCAACATACTGAGGGAAGATTTATCCTTTTTTATTTGTTAAAATAGGAGTTATTTGTCCGTTTGCACCAGGATTAGAAGTGCCATCAGCCATAACCGCGTTAAAGGAAGTATTTAATTTCCAAAACATTGTATTAGCAGCGGTAGTGACATATTTAACTTGTCCCCTTCTTATTTCGCTACTTTTGAAAGTTACAGTTCCTAAATTTGTATTAGTTGTTATTTGTTTTATATTTAATCCATGACGTAGTGTGAAATGAACAGTGAGAACTTTAGGTTTTTCTCCAATCATAGAGTCTATAACAAAATTATAGCACGTTTTACGTTTTTTTCAATAGTTTTTTGAGCATTTATAGGATTTGTATAGAGATTATTATGAAAAAACATAATATTACTAGAAAAGTAGTTACAGTAAGAATTGAGTAATTGAGCCCCAAAGAGCGTATTTGGAAAGAAAAAAGGTGACGTTGTGTATGTTGTTGATTTTTTAATCTAAATATAAATATAGTATCACTATTTTGAAACTTTTAGTATAAAATTTTATAAATATATAATAAAATTCATTTACAAACACACTGAAGGACAATAAGAATATTCGGGTTGAAATACAATGTAATTGTCGAAAACCTATATTCAAATTGAGTATCTATAGTTTTCAGTAAGAAGAGTTCAATAGTAAGTTCAAATATCCATGCAGATAGTAATATCATCAGAAAAAGTGTATAATTACAAGGAAAGAATTCGATGAAAAAATTTATCTATGCAGAAAAGTATTGATGGATCGAGAGGGGATCAGTATGAGGGTTGACAAAACTTGCAAAACTTGTGGATTTGACTCCAATGGTATGTGTGGCATGTATACCACATGCAAGGAAGGCGAAGAGTGCGATGACTGGGAAGCTTCTTTGGAGTATTATACCGAGATCACGAAAAAAGCACCTTGGTATATTAAGGAACCTTATGATCGATGTAAAATAAGTTATGAAAAATTACTGGATCTTTTACAACAGGATGAACAGGGAGTCGGTGTAGAAATAAATATTTATGATGCGATTGAAAAAGTATATGAATTAAATTCAGTAGAATTAGCAGGGGTGTTAGATGTGTCTATAGGGGTGTTGGGATATGCCAGCACTCAAAGAACGATACCAAAGAGAAAAAGACAATTTTCAAGCAGGTTGCATATTCCGGAAAGCTTCTTTGATAAGTTTTTATCTACACAACTGGATGCATTAAAGAAATGTAGAGAAGAATTTCGTGATTGTTATGGGGACGAGCTGATAGAAAAATTTAAGCAAAATGGTTATGCTGCAATGGAAGCAAAGATAGAAAAACAAAATGCAGTCGATAAAATAAGAAATGAAAAGTACAGGGAAGAAAACCAGAACAGATATCAGTATAAGGAGATGTACGATGCCATTTAAGATAGTTCGCAACGATATAACAAAAGTGAAAGCAGATGTGATTGTAAATACTGCAAATCCGAATCCGATATGTGCAAGCGGTACAGATTTAGCCATATATGAGGCGGCAGGAAAAGAACAGCTTCTTGCCGAAAGAGCAGGCATCGGCAAGATTGCAAGAGGTGATATTGCTGTTACCGGTGCATACAATCTAAAGGCAAAATATATTATTCATGCAGTAGGACCGGTATGGACAGATGGAAAGCATTATGAATTTGAAATCCTTGAGAATTGTTATCGAAAATCATTACAGAAAGCATGGGAGCTTGAGTGTGAGAGTATAGCATTTCCACTGATTTCGACAGGAGTATATGGATTCCCCAAGGACAAGGCATTACAGATCGCTGTGTCAGTATTCAGCCAGTTTCTTACAGAAAATGAAATGGAAATCATACTGGTAGTGTTTGATAAAAGATCTTTTCAGCTGTCCGGTCAGATTGTTGGGGATATTGATTCTTATATAGATGCTAATTATGTCAGAGAAATCCATAGAAAAGAGTATCCGATAAGGAGCAGAAGAAGTACTCGTATAAAAGAATTGGCAGAAGAAGATTTCAATGAAGAAATGCTTCAGAGAGAAGAAGACAACTATCCATTTGAGGAAATGACAGATACTGGCATGACAGAATTGCTCATGTCGTTAGAAAATATATCATTGGAAGACCAGCTTGCGAATATTGGAGTTTCGTTTCATGACAAATTATTTCAGCTGATTGATGAAGCACATCTTGATAATAAGGATGTGTGGAAACGGGCAAATCTTGATAGGAAACATTTTTCAAAGATTCAGTGTGACCAGAACTATCATCCAAAGAAAAAGACGGTAATGGCACTCTGTATTGCACTGCATCTTGATTTGGAACAGTCAAAAGACTTACTTGCCAGAGCGGACTGGGCGTTCAGCCCAAGCAGTAAGGTGGATCTGATTGTACAGAAGGCAATAATAGATAAGCAGTATGATATGATGCAGTTGAATGTAACTTTGTTTAAGTATACGAATGAAATTCTTGGAGTATAGGAGCAAGATGTATATGGAAGTATGATGCATACAGCTTTTTGTGATAGATTGTCATATGTTACGTTGGTACTTATAGTATCGGCGTATGTTTTGTCCTAAAAAGTGTCGCCCGGACAGCGACCATATAAAGATGCCGCTCAACTATACTCATATTGTAACAAAGAAAAAGAGCTGCCGGAGCAATCCGGAGATTGGAGGCATATATGTACGGAGCAATTTTAGGAGATATTATAGGAAGTCCATTTGAATTTGATAGAGGAGATAAAACAAAGGAATTTGATCTGTTTACTAAAGGCTGTGACTTTACAGATGATTCTGTTATGACAATAGCGGTTGGAGAAGCTCTTCTTGCAGTTGGACCGGAAGCTACAGTAAAGGAAATTGAAGAGGCAGTAGTAACTAATATGCAGGATTGGGGAAAAAGATATCCATATGCAGGTTATGGTGGAAGATTCAGGTATTGGCTTAGAGAAAGAAATCCTAAGCCATACGGAAGTTATGGGAATGGATCCGCCATGAGAGTGTCAGCGGTGGGATGGCTTTATGATTCGCTGGAAAGAACGAGAGAGGTGGCAAGAGCGACAGCAAATGTGACACATAATCATCCGGAAGGCATTAAGGGTGCAGAGGCAACAGCCAGTGCAATATACATGGCTAGGAATGAATCTTCAAAAGAAGAAATTAAAGAATACATCGAGAGGGAGTTTCATTACAATCTTGATAGAACACTTGATGAGATCAGACCGGGATATCATATGGACGAGACTTGTCAGAGAACAGTACCGGAGGCAATTATTGCATTTCTGGAATCCAAAGATTTTGAGGATGCCATACGGAATGCAGTATCACTTGGTGGAGATACTGACACGCTTGGTGCTATTACAGGCAGTATTGCAGAAGCATTTTATGGAATTTCTGATGTATTGATTGCAGAGTGTAGAAGTCGGATTGATGAAGGCTTGATGACGGATATTCTTGATGAGTTTGATCATATACTTGGCAGAGATAAAAATGCTGATTCGGATGAGAAGAATGGGACACAGGCAAATTAAATGATTGAAGAAGCAATAGAACAGTATTATGTTCAGCAGGATGAAAACGGGATGCTGTTGTTTCTGGGGTGTATTTGCTGCAAAGCAGCAAATACAGACACCTGCTTCCGGGATTACTTTTTCCTGGAAGCAGGTGTTTTTTTGAATTGTGAATCATACATATTTCGGAATTCTGTGGGAGTGCACAGGTTTAATTGTTTGAACATCCGTAAAAAGGCGGACAGGCTGGAAAAGCCTGATTGTACTGCCACTTCGGTAACAGCAAGCTCCGGATCCAGCAAAAGAGATTTTGCGTATTCAATTCTTTTCTGGTTCAGAAATTTGTAGAAGGAGGAATTAGTATATTGTTTAAAAAGGCGGGCAAAGTGATATTTGCTGAACCCTGCCAGACTGGCAACCTCCTCCAGAGTAAGGTTTTCAGAAAAGTGGTTGCTGATATAGTCGGTGATAAACAGAAATTTCTCCATATATTCTTTCTGACGGTGAATATCACGGTCTCCGTCCTGCTGATGAAAAGCTTTGTGATTTCTGCCAATATCCACAAAGATTTCCAGGAATTTTGCAATGATGGAAATTTCAGAATAGGTGGTAAAATTCATATATTCATCCTTGATTTCCAACATAAGACGGTGGATGTGTTCATAGACCTGTGGATATTCTTCCTTGGTGACCAGAATGGCAGGACTGAGGAGTGGTGTGATCAGATCTAGCTCTTTTAGCTTGATGTGGTTCAGGCCGGGCTGAAAAATAATCCTTTCTCCTGTAGCCGGAGCAAAGAGCTCGTGAAGTATACAGGGACATATAACAAGAATTTCTCCTTCTTTGATAAGATAATCGTTATGACCGCAGACAACCCGGTAGTCATTAATAATAGGCATGATCACTTCGAATGAGGGATGCCAGTGAGGCGGATAGTTTTCGGCTTCCTCATTGTAATAAAGACAGATCTGGGTATCTGCTTTGTAATCAACGGTTTCATGAATTCCCTGTAAATTATGGATCATATGGACTCCTTTCACACCTAATTATTGCTTTTGATAGCAAATGTTGCTTTTTAATGTTTGTGTGTATAATGTATCAAAAACATGTGTAAATGGCAATATATAACATTGGAAAAATTGAAATAATAAAAACATATGTCAAAATACATAAAAAAGAATATAAAAATCTATTAAAATTGACATATTAAAGAAAATAGTAGCAGATAAATAGCAAGAATTGATAGCAACATGACAAGAATTATGGAGCCAATCACAGGACATTCTGATATTATTGCACTTGCTGTGATTTATGTGGCTCCGCTGTTATGGATGTTAAGTGTTTCATTAAAAGATAATGCAGGCGTAATGGCAGCTCCATTTGCCCTGCCGGAAGTATTTCACTGGGAAAATTACCAGCAGGCATGGACAATGGGTAAGCTTGGAATTGCACTTGTAAACTCAGTACTGGTCTGTGGGATCACACTTGTAGTCAGTCTGTTTTTTGGAGCAATGGCAGCATTTGCCATTGCAAGAATGCGTTGGAAATTATCAGAAGCAGCACACACATTTTTCCTGATCGGAATGATGGTTCCGGTACATTGTATCCTGATTCCGCTGTTCGTACGTTTTGCAGGGCTGGGATTGACTAACTCAAGAGTAGGTCTGATGATCCCGTATATTACGTTTTCCCTTCCGATGACTATTTTCCTTCTGACAGGATTTTTCAAATCTATGCCTGGAGAATTATTTGAGGCAGCAGCCATTGACGGATGTGGAATTTATGGATGCTTTTTCAGAATCGCACTTCCCCTTTGCAGAACAGGATTCTTTGTTTCAGGTCTTATGACATTCGTAGGTAACTGGAATGAGCTGCTGATGGCTATGGTATTTGTCTCAGATCCGGCAAAGAAAACACTGCCTGTAACACTTACATATTTCGTAGGACCATATGCCACAAACTATGTACAGATATTCGCAGCAATCATTATCGCAATTGCACCTACCATTATTGTATACTGCCTGTTCAGTAATCAAATTGTAGAAGGTCTGACTACAGGTGCTGTAAAAGGATGATGTATGAAAGGAATGTGTAAAAGGAGGCTTGTATGAACAGAGACGAGGCAAGAAAGAAAGCACAGGAACTGGTATCCAAAATGACACTGGAAGAAAAAGCCAGTCAGTTAAGATATGATGCGCCGGCTATAAAGAGACTTGGTGTTCCTGCTTATAATTGGTGGAATGAAGGACTTCACGGGGTAGCCAGGGCAGGACAGGCAACTGTATTTCCGCAGGCAATTGGCATGGCTGCCACATTTGACAGAGATTGCGTAGCTGAAATGGCAGATATTGTAGCAACAGAAGGACGTGCAAAATACAATGCATATTCCAGTGAAGAAGACAGAGATATTTATAAAGGACTGACATTCTGGTCCCCCAATGTAAATATTTTCCGTGATCCGAGATGGGGCAGAGGCCATGAAACTTACGGGGAAGATCCGTATCTGACCAAAGAGCTTGGAGTAGCTTTTGTAAAAGCTCTTCAGGGTAATGGAGAAACTATGAAAGCTGCGGCATGTGCAAAGCATTTTGCAGTGCATTCCGGACCGGAAGCGATCAGACATGAGTTTGATGCAAAGGCATCTGCAAAAGATATGGAAGAAACGTATCTGCCTGCATTTGAAAGCCTGGTAGAGGAGGCTGATGTAGAGGCAGTTATGGGAGCATATAACCGCACAAATGGAGAACCCTGCTGTGGAAGCCCTGCTCTGCAGAAAAAACTGAGAGATGACTGGAAGTTCCAGGGACATTTTGTATCAGACTGCTGGGCGATCAGAGATTTCCATGAACATCATATGGTGACTAATACGGCTTATGAGTCAGCAGCACTTGCCATTAATAATGGCTGCGATCTGAACTGTGGAAATACATATCTTCATATTATGAAAGCATATGAAAAGGGGCTTGTCACAGAGGAAAGGATTACAGAATCAGCAGTAAGACTTTTTACTACCAGATATCTTCTTGGGCTATTTGATGGCAGTGAATATGATAATATTTCCTATAGGGAAGTAGAATCAGCAGAACATCTGGCAGTAGCAGAGAAAGCAGCAGCGAAGAGTTTTGTACTTTTGAAGAATAATGGAATTCTTCCATTAAAAAAAGAGGATATCAAAACAATCGGAATTGTGGGACCTAATGCAGACAGCAGAAAGGCTTTGATTGGAAATTATCATGGAACTGCATCCAGATATATTACAATCCAGGAGGGAATCCAGGATTATGTAGGTGAGGATGTGAGAATTCTTAGTTCTGTAGGAAGCGAGTTGTTTAGAGACAGAACAGAACCTCTGGCATTCAGCAGAGATCGTCTTGCGGAAGCTAAGATCGTTGCAGAAAACAGTGATGTGGTGATTCTTTGTGTAGGTCTGGATGAGACACTGGAGGGTGAAGAAGGAGATACCGGAAACAGCTATGCATCCGGAGATAAAGAGAGCCTGAAGCTTCCTCAGTCCCAGATTGATTTAATGGAAGCAATGGCTGGTTCCGGAAAACCGGTGGTTCTTTGTCTGATGGCAGGAAGTGATATTGATATGAGCTATGCAGCAGAGAAATTTGATGCAGTTATGGTTCTGTGGTATCCGGGAAGTCAGGGCGGAAAAGCGGCAGCAAAAATTCTGTTTGGGGAAAACTCCCCATCCGGCAAACTTCCGGTTACCTTTTACGAGAGCCTTGAAGAACTTCCGGAATTTACAGATTATTCCATGAAAGGCAGAACCTATCGTTATATGGAAGGAAAAGCACAGTTCCCCTTTGGATATGGACTTACCTACAGCAATGTAAAAGTAGAAAATGCAGAGGTAAGACAGTGCGGACGTAAGATAACAGTAGAGGCAGAAGTATATAATAAGGGTAATGCAGATACTGAGGAAGTTGTCCAGGTTTATGTAAAAAATCTTGACAGTAAAAATGCAATTCCAAATCCTGCACTGGGAGGATTCCAGAGAATTTTTATAAAAGCAGGAGAACGCAGAAAAGTTATGGTCCCTGTCTGGGAAAAGGCATTTACAGTGGTAGATGAAAATGGAGAACGCGTAGAGGATGGCAGGAAATATGAGATTTTTGCAGGCTGCAGCCAGCCGGATGAAAGAAGTATAGAGCTTACCGGAACAGAACCTGTAAAGATAATCTGGGAGAAAGAAGACTGAGCTTGTGAAATTTGAATTGTTTTATCCGCAGTGGAAAGACCGGGCAGTTACATTCAGCTATGATGATGGCCAGATTTTTGATAGAAGACTGGTTGATATTTTTAATAAATATAATCTGAAAGCAACATTTCATCTGAATTCAGGGACTTTGGATACAGAAGGATTTGTAAAAACACAAGAACTGAAAAGCTTATATCAGGGACATGAAATTGCCTGTCATGGTGTTGCACATGAGTATCCCACACATCTTTCGCAGGAAAGACTGGTTCAGGAATTTTATCAGGACAGATGCAGTCTGGAGAGAGAAACGGGAAGGATTATCAGGGGATGTTCTTATGCGTTTGGAGAATATGACGAAAGGGTCATCAATACCCTGAAGAATCTTGGGTTTGCATACAGTAGGACTGTGGAGTCTACAGAAACTGTGCGCAGTTTTGCAGATTTACGGTAAAGTAACAATCATTCTGATGATTCCGGCAATTGGTTGTTCTGCCTTCGCGTTTGTGTTAAGATCCCATCTTTGACAGTTGTAAGGTGACAAAACGGCTACAAACCCAGTAAATATGGGTGTTGTGGCCGTTTTTCTTTTTGCAGCGATATGTACTATATTATCCTTGCTTTGATTTTATCTGTTTTGTATTCTTGATGAGGGTCCGCATATCTGCTTTAGTAATGAATTCATGATCCGTTCTAAAATCAAATATTTTATGTAAGGCATCGGTTAGTTCGGTTCTTGTATAAGAGGGGATATATCCGCTCGCTGTGTTCAGCAGAGTCATTTGCATAGAGCGTAATGTTTCCAATATCTGGTCTGTTGTATAAAAGTTGACGCTTTGGAGAACTCTACAGACACTTTTCCGGTATGCTGCTTATAAAGTTCTGTTTCTTTTGCTGCCTGTTCCTTTGACCACACCATCAACTTGTATTCATTCCCATCAAACTGTTCCAGAAGGGCATTGTACTTCCCAAGTTTTTTATAAATACATGAAGAGGCTTTTCCGTTTTCTTTGCGGAAAGAACGATAAATATATACATCTTTATTATTTTTACTGCCTGTGATTGCGATATACATGATAAATAAATCCTTTTTTCTTTTATTACACTACACTATTATAAACAAGTACATATAAAAACGTAAAATTTGACATAAAAAATGCAGGTTTTATAAGGCCTGCAGGGTGAGTTTTGATTATTCAACTGTCAAACTCCCGAGAAAAATGTGAAATGCGTAAAATAAAAATTCTGCTTTACAAATAATAGATAAAGTATTAAAATGAACAAAAAGATATCTTCAGGGCAGGGTGAGATTCCCTACCGGCGGTAAAGCCCGCGAGCCGAGAGGCATGATCCGGTGAGATTCCGGGGCCGACAGTACAGTCTGGATGGAAGAAGATGATAGTACAGTTGATTTTTGTATGAATGAATGTAGTATCAGAGCTCTGAGATGGTGATCCATTTCAGAGCTTTTTATGTAGGAAATAATCAGACATTCATTTATCGATCATATGTAACAGATTAATTCCACCCTGCAGATATTTCTGCAGGCTTTTTTTGTATCTGGTACATCGTTTTCGAAATACCAGGCAAAGAACAGGAATAAGAAAGAAGGAATAGAAATGACGGATCAGGAATATATGCTTCGGGCAATTCAGCTGGCCAAAAAAGGAGAAGGCTGGACGAATCCCAATCCGATGGTAGGGGCAGTGATCGTAAAAGACGGAAAGATCATCGGGGAAGGCTATCATAAAAAGTATGGAGAACTTCACGCGGAACGTAATGCAATTGCTTCTCTTACAGAATCAGCAGAAGGTGCGGTGATTTATGTCACGTTGGAGCCTTGCTGTCATCATGGTAAAACACCTCCATGTACGGAAGCGATCATTGAACAGAAGATCAGAAAAGTGGTGATCGGTTCCCGAGATCCGAATCCGAAAGTGGCAGGAAAAGGTGTACAGATGTTAAGGGAAGCCGGTGTAACAGTAGTTGAAGATTTTATGAGAGAAGAATGTGATCAGCTGAACCCGGTGTTTTTCCATTATATTACTACGAAGACTCCTTATGTGGTAATGAAGTATGCCATGACACTGGATGGGAAGATCGCAACGAAAACAGGAGCATCAAAATGGATCACCGGAGAAGCTGCACGAAAAGAAGTACAGCATATGCGGCATCAGTATATGGGGATCATGGCAGGCATTGGAACTGTGCTTGCAGATGATCCGATGTTAAACGTCCGGATAGAAGGCTGGAAAAGTCCTGTCAGGATTGTGTGTGACAGTAAGCTCAGAATCCCGCCGGACAGTCAGATCGTAAAAAGTGCGGAAAAGTACCGGACGATCGTGGCTTATGCAGATCAGAAAAATACAGAAGAGAAAATAAAAATATTACATACCATGGGAGTTGAAACCATTTACTGTCCCGATGAAAAGAATCAGATAGACCTTAAGAAGCTGATGGCAGATCTTGGAAACAGAGGCATTGACAGCATCCTCCTGGAGGGAGGAGGTACATTAAATGACAGTGCACTGCGAGCTGGAATTGTAAAGGAAGTACAGGCTTTTGTGGCACCAAAGTTGTTTGGTGGTGTGGCCGGGAAGACACCGGTAGAGGGTATTGGAGTTGAACTGCCGTCTGAAGCAGTTGAACTGAAATATACAGATATCTGCCAGATCGGTGAGGATATCAGGATAAAATGTCAGGTGTGTGATAAAAAACAGGAGGAATCATGTTTACAGGAATCGTAGAAGAGAAAGGAAAAGTCCGTTATATACAGCTGACAGGGGAATCAGGGATCCTGGCAGTGAAAGCCAGGAAGGTACTGGAAGGCACAAGAATCGGTGACAGCATTGCCGTGAATGGCGTGTGTCTGACAGTTACGTCGATCCAGCCGGACGGATTTACCGCCGATGTGATGGCAGAGACGATCAGAAGAAGCAGTCTTGGCAGCTGCAAAACCGGAAGCCAGGTAAACCTGGAACGAGCAATGGCTGCAGATGGCAGGTTCGGGGGACACATAGTAAGTGGCCATATTGATGGGACTGGTGTGATACGTTCCATGCTCCGGGAAGAAAATGCCATCTGGGTATCGATTGAGACATCACCACAGATTTTGCATCTGATCGTGGAAAAAGGATCAATCTGCATTGATGGGATCAGCCTGACAGTTGCAAGGATTGATGAAGCTGGTTTTCAAGTGTCGGTCATTCCACATACAGGAGAAGAAACAACTCTTTTGGAAAAAATGCCGGGGGATCTGGTTAATCTGGAAAATGATGTGATCGGAAAATACGTAGAAAAACTGCTTGGCATCAGAAAAAACGAAGAAGAGAAAAAAGAATCCGGAATTACGATGGAGTTTCTTGAAGAATTCGGATTTTAGAACAGGAGGATATATAGTATGTCACAAAACTATCAGTACAATACAATTGAAGAGGCACTTAGGGATCTTAAGGAAGGGAAAATAGTTCTGGTCACAGATGATCCGGACAGAGAAAATGAGGGAGATCTGATATGTGCGGCAGAGTTTGCGACCAGGGAAAATATTAATTTCATGGCGACCTATGCAAAGGGTCTTATCTGTACACCGATGAGTGCGGAACTTGCAGCGAGATTGAATTTTCCACCGATGGTTGCTGAAAATACGGACAATCACAGTACAGCATTTACCGTGGCAGTGGATCACGCAGATACAACGACCGGTATCTCAGCAGCAGAGCGCTCCTATACCATTATGAAGTGTGTGGATGATGAGTCGAAACCGGAGGATTTCAGAAGACCAGGACATGTATTTCCACTTATTTCCAGAAAAGGCGGGGTTCTGGTACGGAATGGCCATACAGAGGCAACGACAGATCTTATGAGACTTGCCGGGCTGAAAGAATGTGGTGTGTGCTGTGAAGTTATGAAAGAAGATGGCACGATGATGCGTACATCACAGCTATGGGAAATGGCAAAAGAGCATAACCTTACATTTATTACCATCCGTGATCTGCAGGATTATATAAGAATACATGAAAAGCATGTAAAGGAGGAAGCAGCTGCAAACCTCCCAACACAGTACGGTGATTTTAAAATGTATGGATATATCAATGACATTACAGGAGAGCACCATCTGGCACTGGTAAAAGGTGATATAGGAGATGGTGAGGATGTGCTTTGCCGGGTACATTCGGAGTGTCTGACAGGGGATGCATTCGGATCGCTCAGATGTGATTGCGGCTTGCAGCTGCAGACAGCAATGCGCCAGGTAGAGTCGGAAGGCAGAGGAATCATTCTGTATATGAGACAGGAAGGCAGAGGAATCGGACTGATCAATAAGATCAAAGCATATGCGCTTCAGGAACAGGGATACGATACTGTGGAGGCTAATGTGAAGTTAGGATTTGCACCGGATCTCAGAGAGTACTGGGTCGGGGCACAGATACTGTCAGACCTTGGTGTGAAATCATTAAGATTACTGACAAATAACCCGGATAAAGTTTATGGACTTGGTGAATTCGGGCTGAAGATCAATGAGAGAGTACCTCTGGAGATTCCGGTACAAAAGTATGACCGGAAATATATGAAGACGAAGCAGGAAAAGATGGGTCATATTTTTAAAGAAATAAATTTATAAAAAACAGCAAATATCAGGAGGAAGAAAAAATGAGACAGATCAATTTAGTAGAAGGAAAAGTAGTAGCACCGGAGGGAATGAAGGTTGGTATCGTGGCAGCGAGATTCAATGAGATCATTGTGAATAAATTATTGGGAGGGGCAGTCGACGGACTGGTAAGACATGGAGTAGAAGAAGAGAATATTACTGCAGCATGGGTACCGGGAGCATTTGAGATTCCGATTACAGCACAGAAAATGGCGCAGTCAGGAAAATATGATGCAATTATCTGCGTGGGAGCTGTCATCCGTGGAGATACTTCACATTATGATCTGGTATGCAATGAATCTGCTAAGGGGATCGCACAGGTTGAACTTGCAACAGGAATCCCGGTCTTATTCGGAGTGATCACGACTGAAAATATCGAGCAGGCTATTGCGCGTGCAGGAAGCAAAGCGGGAAATAAAGGTTATGACTGCGCGTTATCTGCAATCGAGATGGTCAATCTGATGAAGCAGCTCTAAAAGACAGGAAAATAAATGATGACAAAAACGATCATATTCGATTATGATGGAACGATCCATAATACCCTTGGAATCTATGAACCGGCATTTCGTGAAACCTATCAGTGGCTGACAAAACAGAAGGCTGCAGAAGAACGGGAGATAGGCTCGGCGGAAATTGCCGGATGGCTGGGACTTAACAGTAAGGAAATGTGGAATACATTTTTGCCGGAGCTGGATCAGAGCTATAAAGAGCAGGCAAGCAGGATGGTAGGAGACCTGATGGTAAGACAGATCAGGAAACATAAGGCAGTGTGGTATCCGGGAGCAGAGGAGATGCTAACAGCTTTGAAGAACCGGAGATATCATCTTGTGATCTTAAGTAACTGTAAAGCTTCATATCGTGAGGCACACTGGAAGGAATTTGGGATGGAACGATGGTTTGACCGTTTTTATGACTGTGAATCATACGGATTCCGTCCAAAGACAGAAATTGTGCAGGAAATCATCCGGGAATATGCAGGCCCTTATCTGGTGGTCGGAGACAGAAGGCAGGATCTGGAATGTGCCAGAGCCTGCAAAAGCCCTTTTATAGGATGCCTGTATGGATATGGTGAGAAAGGGGAACTGAATGGGGCAGATCATCTTGCAGAACATATAGAGGATATACTGCAGCTGGTGATATAATTTTTGTAATATAAAAATCTGAAGGAAAAAAGTTAAAATTAAGTACTTCTGTAAAATAAAAGAAAACGCCAGGGTATTGTTGAGAAAGTATATTGCTTTATGAT
The DNA here is from genome assembly GCF_040096615.1 of Blautia aquisgranensis. Classification (NCBI taxonomy): domain Bacteria; kingdom Bacillati; phylum Bacillota; class Clostridia; order Lachnospirales; family Lachnospiraceae; genus Blautia; species Blautia aquisgranensis. The sequence goes on along the minus strand of NZ_JBBMEJ010000001.1, from coordinate 89,685 downwards.
ATACTCTGATAAAAATGTTACAACAGAGAATGACAATAGGAGAAAGTACAAATGAGAGTTTTTTCAGGGTATGAATTGCTGTGGCTGTTTTTTTTATATTCATTCTTGGGATGGATTCTGGAGACAGTAACAGCCACACTGCGGCAGCGAAAGTTTTCAAACAGAGGTCTGGTAAACGGTCCATTCTGTGTGATGTATGGTATTACAGCAGTGCTGATCTCGGTGGGCTTACAGGAGTTGACAGGATTTTGGCTGTTTTTGTTTTCGATGGTTTATGCGACAGTGATCGAATGGATCGGCGGGCATCTGATCGAGAAAGCTTTTAAGGAGAGATGGTGGGATTATTCTGATGTAAAATGGAACCTGGATGGATATATCTGTTTTCCGGCATCTTTTTTATGGGGTATTCTCGGATTTGTGAGCGTGACATGGGGGAATGCTCTGACATGGAAACTGCTTTCTTTTCTGCCGACACTTTTGATGCATATTCTGCTGCTGGTGTTGATGGCAGTAATGGCGATAGATATCACAGCGTCATTTTTGCTTCTGATAAAAAAAGGTCCCAATCTGGAACAGTGGGCAGCAGCCAATGAACAGCTGGATAAAGTCAGCGATCATTTGAGCTTCCTGATCACGCAGTGGATCGAGAAAAGAATTAGGAAAGCTTATCCGAAAGTAAAGAAGGTCCGGAAAGCAGAGAAATCTGCAGAGGAAGGTGTTTTTGCAGAGGGGTGCGGCTTTTATAAACTCATGCTTCTGTTTATCATCGGAGCTTTTCTGGGAGATATTGTAGAGACCATTTTCTGCCGTGTCACCATGGGATACTGGATGAGCCGGAGCAGTCTTGTCTGGGGGCCGTTCAGCATTGTGTGGGGACTGGCACTGGCTCTTGTAACATTGCTTCTTTATAAATATAAAGACCACAGTGACAGTTTTCTTTTTATGATGGGAACACTGCTTGGCGGTGGTTATGAGTATCTTTGCAGTGTGTTTACAGAGATTTTTTTTGGAAAAGTATTTTGGGACTACAGTGAGCTTCCGTTTAATCTGGGCGGCAGGATCAATCTTCTGTACTGCTTTTTCTGGGGAATTGCGGCTGTGATCTGGTTTAAAAAAGTGTATCCTGTTTTATCTGCATGGATCGAGAAGATTCCTGTTCTTCCTGGAAAGATCATTACATGGATGCTGACAGTTTTCATGTTTGTTAATATTATTGTTTCTTCCATGGCTCTTGTGCGTTACGATCAGAGGGCTAAAGGAATTGAAACGGAGAATACAGTCCTGGAATGGGTAGATACACATTTTGATGATGACAGGATGAAGCAAATTTATCCGAAGGCTAAGGCAACGGATTGATTTAATGAAAAAGCATCAGACAAAACAGGTAAGAGAGCCGACATAAGGCTCTCTTAATTTATGTGGGAAAATGACAGAGGGCATACAACGAAAGAGAGGTACATAGATTTTATAAAGTTATGAAGGTCGATTATTAAATATGAGTTCTCTCAGTCTTTGTATGATCGTAAAAAATGAAGAAGCTGTGCTGGAGAGGATCCTGAAACCGATTTCTGGAATCATGGATGAGATTCTGATTGCGGATACAGGTTCTTCGGACAGAACGAAAGAAATTGCAGAACAGTATACGTCGCAGATATTTGATTTTGTCTGGTGTGATGATTTTTCTGCTGCAAGGAATTTTCTCGTGGAAAAAGTATGCACGGATTACTGGATGTGGCTGGATGCGGATGATGTCATGAATGAGGAAAATCTGGAAAAAATGAAGAAGCTGAAGGCAGCTCTGGATGGAGAGACTGATGTAGTGATGATGGAATATGCGGTTGGCTTTGATACTGATGGGAAGACAACGTTTTCCTATTACAGGGAAAGGATTCTGAAGACTTCCGGGGGATTTCGGTGGAGTGGAAGAGTACATGAGGCGGTAATGCCAAGGGGAAATATTTTTTATTCAGATATCGAAGTTCAGCACCGGAAATGTGTGCAGGGAGATCCGGACAGGAATTTGCAGATCTATGAAAAAATGCTGGCAGGAGGAGAAACGCTGGAACCCAGACATCAGCTTTATTATGGGAGAGAACTGTATTATCATCAGCGGTATCCGGAGGCAGAGGCTGTGCTGGTGGAGTTGCTGAAAAATCCGTCCGGATGGTTGGAAAATAAGATAGATGCCTGTTATGTACTTGGACAGTGCTGCCGGAAAATGGGAGAACAAAAAAACGCACTGGAAGCTTTTCTTTATAGTCTGACTATGGATGTGCCGAGGGCAGAAATCTGCTGTGAGGTCGGTGGAATTTTTCTGGAAAGAGAGCTGCACAGACAGGCTGCCTACTGGTACGGGCAGGCGCTTACTGTGCCGACAGATAAGAAAAAAGGTGGTTTTTTTATGGCTGAGTGCCATGGATTTGTGCCGTATATGCAGCTTTGCGTTTGTTATGATAGGATGGGATGCCCGGAGCAGGCATTCTTTTTTCATAAGAAGGCGAGAGAACAGAAACCGGAAGATCCTGGAGTATTGTATAACCAGAAATATTTTCGGGAAAAATATGGTCTGGTATAAAAAGAAAGATATCTTTATTATCCTGGCAGGGTGCAGGCTTGCGGGAATCGTATGCACAGGTAAATGCTGCTGTCATATACTGTAGGGAAAGTTATTTTCTTATGAGGTGATCGCAGAATGCTGTTCATGCATCGAAAACGTAAGGAAATGGAAATGCAGCAGGACAGTCATGAGGATTTGTCCTGTATGTCCTGTTATGGAAATCATAGTTCCTGTGGATGTGACAGATGTGGAACAAGAGGTTGTCCGGGTCCTGTGGGACCTACAGGACCAACCGGTCCCAGAGGCTGTCCGGGAGTTCCGGGGCCTATGGGTCCTCAGGGACCGCAGGGGGAGCCGGGAATACAGGGATATACGGGAGCCACCGGTCCGGCAGGAGTTACCGGCCCAACAGGAGCAATAGGAGCCACTGGTCCAGCGGGAGCCACTGGTCCAGCGGGAGCAACTGGGGCAACTGGGGCCACCGGTCCGGCAGGAGTTACCGGTCCAACGGGAGCCACCGGTCCAACAGGAGCTACCGGCCCTGCAGGAGAAGCTGGAGCAACAGGTCCGGCCGGAACAGTAACCCCGGCAGCTGCTGTGGGAAATGCAACAACAGTAGATGATATTGTGGAGGATTTTAATGCACTTCTTGCAAACCTTCGGGATGCAGGACTTCTGGAACGATAGTAAAATGATAAATACACGTTACTGTGCGGCTGCGTATTTTATGCAGCCGCTGCATATTCTTCATAGAAATATTTCATTGTAGCTTTTCAGCGAAAGGTGCTATAATGATTTCAGCTAAGTATGATTATGGGGGATGAAATCGTGAAAAAAAACAAGTATGAGATCGATATGTGCAATGGATCGATCATGGACAAGCTGATCTCGTTTTCACTGCCACTGATGCTGTCCGGTATCTTACAGCTGATGTTCAATGCAGTGGACATCGTGGTAGTCGGACGTTTCAGCGGAAGTGAGGCACTGGCGGCAGTAGGTTCCACCACAGCGCTGATCAATGTGTTTACCAATCTTTTTATCGGGATTTCTCTTGGCGCCAATGTGTTGGCAGCCAGATTTTATGCTGCCGGTAAAGATGAGGAAATGTCAGAAACAGTACATACATCGATTCTGCTGGCTCTGATCAGCGGGATCATCATGGCGTTTCTGGGAGTGGTTTTTGCCAGAATCTGCCTGGAGTTGATGGCAACGCCGGATGATGTAATCAATCTTTCCACGCTTTATATGCGGATCTATTTCCTGGGAATGCCATTTTTTATGCTTTATAATTATGGCGCAGCGATCCTGCGGGCAGTAGGAGATACAAAACGTCCGTTACTGTTTCTTATCATATCAGGAGTTACCAATGCGATCTTAAATCTGTTTTTTGTGATCGTGTGTCATTTAAGTGTGGCGGGAGTCGGAATTGGAACCGTGATCTCCCAGCTGATCTCCTGCATACTGGTGCTTCGCTGCCTGTATAAAAGCGAGGGCAGTTATCAGCTGCGTTTTTCGAAGCTGTCGATCAAAGGCGCATATCTGAGACAGATCTTTCAGGTAGGACTTCCTGCAGGAATCCAGAGTACAGTTATCAATTTTTCAAACGTGCTTCTGCAGTCCTCCGTAAATTCCTTTGGTTCTGTTGCCATGGCAGGCTATACAGCAGCCAACAATATCTTCGGATTTCTGTATACTTCTGTGAACGCAGTTACCCAGGCATGTATGAGCTTTACCAGCCAGAATTACGGCGTCCGCAAGCCGAAGCGTATGGACCGTGTGCTGATCGACTGCCTGATCCTGTCTTTTGCAGTATCCTTTGCCATGGGCTGTGGCGCGTACTTTTTTGGCCCGGAGCTTCTTCGGATCTATACATCAGACCCGAAGGTTATCCAGTGTGGAATGGAGATTCTTGCTTATACCACGCTTACATATTTTCTCTGCGGACAGATGGATCTGTTCCCGGGAGCACTTCGTGGAATGGGACGTTCCGGTGTGCCCATGATCCTGTCCATCATCGGTACAGTAGGACTGAGGATCGTATGGATATTCGGAATCTTTCCGGCACACAGATCGCTTAAGGTTCTGTTCATTTCCTACCCGGCTTCCTGGATCCTTACGATCATCATGCAGGTGATCTGCTTCTGGTTTGTAAGAAGAAAGGTACACAGACAGCTTATGGGAGCAGCTGAGAGATAAAAATGCCGTCAGAAAATCAGAGAAAAACAGTGAAACTGCAGAAATTATGAAATATACATTTTGATTATCTTGTATTTTGTGTTAGAATAGATAACGATTCAAGATAGCAGTGCGTCAGAGAGCCGCAGACAGGTTTATGGCACTGCATAATAAAAATGGCTTCCTAAATAAAAAAGCCTCAGAAAAAAGAATAAATGATCAGAAAGGAACTTGTTTTATGGATAAGGGAACAATTTTTAAATTTCATAATGACCTTGACACAGATCAGATCATTGCATCCCAGTACCTGCTTCTGCCGAATCTGGATGAAATGAAGAGCCATACTTTTGAATCGCTGGATCCGGATTTTTCCAAGAAGGTAAAACCGGGAGATTTCGTAGTCGGAGGAGAGAACTTTGGATGCGGATCTTCCAGAGAGCAGGCACCAGGTGTACTTAAAGCACTTGGAGTAAAAGCCGTTATTGCGAAATCTTTTGCCCGTATTTTCTTCCGCAATGCTATCAATATCGGACTTCCGGCTATTGTCTGTAAGGATCTCCCGGACGATGTGAAGACAGGAGATACCATGGAGCTTCATATGTCTGAGGGAACAGCAGTTGCCAACGGAAAAACTTATTCCTGCACAAAACTGCCAGAATACATGCAGAATATACTGAATCAGGGTGGCCTTATCGCTTCTCTGAACAGAGAGGAGGAATAAGAGATGGGAATGACGATCGCAGAAAAAATCATTGCAGCTGCAGCAGGTGTGGACAGCGTAAAACCTGGAGATATCTATACGGTACAGTTGGATCATCTGATGAGTAATGACGGAACCACACATCTGACTGTTGATATGTACAATAATAAATTAAAAAATCCGCACATTGCAGATACCAGGAAGCTTGTGTTTATCGTAGACCACAATGTACCGTCTGACAGCCCGAAAACAGCAGCATCCCAGAAAAAAATGAGAGATTTTGCAAGGGAGAACAATATTGATTTCTGGGAAGGTAAAGGTGTATGTCACCAGATCATGATCGAAAATTATGTCCGTCCGGGACAGCTGATCTTCGGTGCTGACAGCCATACTTGTTCTTATGGTGCACTTGGTGCGTTCGGTACCGGTGTGGGCTGCACAGATTTCCTTTACGGAATGGTAACAGGAACTTCCTGGGTCATGGTTCCGGAAACCGTAAAATTCAATCTGACAGGCAAGCTGCCGGAAGGTGTTTATGCAAGAGATCTGATTCTTACCATTATTGGTGAGATCGGAGCAAACGGATGTAATTACCAGGCTATGGAGTTTACAGGTGAGGGTGCAAGGACATTAAGCATCAGCGACCGTATGGCTCTTTGCAACATGGCTGTTGAGGCCGGTGCGAAGACTGGTATTTTTGAAGCAGATGACAAGGCTCTGGAATATCTGAAAGAGCATGGCCGTGAGCCAAAAGCTGTATACCACAGTGATCCGGATGCAGTTTATGCAGGAGAGTACACTTTCGATCTTTCCAAAGTTCGTCCTGTTGTAGCGAAACCGGATTTTGTTGATAACGTAGTTCCGGCGGAAGAGACATGCGGAATTAAGATCAACGAAGCATTCCTTGGTTCCTGCAACAATGGACGTATTGAAGATCTCCGTGTAGGTGCAGAGGTTATCAAGGGCAAAAAAGTTGCAGAGGGTGTACGTTTCCTGGTTGTTCCGGCAAGCCAGACTATTTATCGCCAGGCATTAAAAGAAGGTTTGATCGATATCTTTATGGAAGCAGGAGCGATCGTTATGAATCCGAACTGCAGTGTATGCTGGGGAAGCTGCCAGGGGGTTATCGGTGAAAATGAAGTTCTGATCAGTACAGGAACACGTAACTTCAAGGGACGTGCCGGACATCCAAGCTCCAAGGTTTACCTGGGATCTGCTGCAACCGTTACTGCATCTGCCATTGCAGGCGAGATTGCAACTGCTGACAGAGTATAAGAGTCTCAGAAAAGATTTAACCGAATCAAGTAAGTCCCCTGCTTCAATTGCGAGGAGCAATAAGCAGTGGGTGGGACTTACTTGTATCAGGAGGGGTACAAGCCCCTCCTGATAAACTGCGGAGCAGTTATTCGGTTATGAGCAAGTAGCGAAAGCGGATTGCGAATATCCGATTGACACAATATATTCAGAAATTATCAGAGGATACTCCGTTTCGGCGTGGGTTCTTATAACAGGGCAGACAGAAAACTTTTGCCTGATGATACGGAACGGAATAAATAGGAGATATACATATGGAAGCATTTACAGGAAAGGTGTGGGTACTTGGAGATGATATTGATACGGATATCATCATTCCGACAGAATACCTTGCACTGAAAACCATTGACGATATGAAACAGTATGGATTCAGCCCGCTCCGCCCGGAGCTTGCAGGACAGATCCAGAAAGGTGACATCATCGTAGCTGGAAAAAACTTCGGCTGCGGTTCCTCCAGAGAGCAGGCACCGGAGATCATCAAGGCACTGGGAATCCAGTGTGTCATTGCGAAATCTTTTGCCCGGATCTTTTTCCGTAATTCGATTAATAACGGACTTCTTCTGATCGAACAGCCGGATCTTCATGACAATGTAAAAGAAGGAGATCAGGTTACGGTTGTAATGAATGAGCACGTAGATCACAATGGAAAACAGTATCCGATCGCTTCTCTTCCGGAGAATCTTATGGATATCATTCAGGCTGGCGGACTTGTGAAAGCTATGCGTAAATTGAACGGCCTGGACTAAAAAACGGAGAGGAGAGAAAAAATGGGCGAGACGATCATTGAGAAAATTATCAGACATAATACAGGCACGGCAGTAAAGCCTGGCGATATCGTGACTGTCAATGTAGACAGAGTAATGATCCATGATATCTTTATTCCGTTTGTAGCGGAGAAATTTGAGGAGATGGGCTTTCAGAAGCTGTGGGATCCGGACAAGGTTGTCCTGATCTATGATCATCTTGTACCTGCAAGCCAGCAGGATGATACAAGACATTTCCACGTAGGAGATGCTTTTGCTGCAAAATATGGCATGAAAAATGTACACAGAAGTGACGGAATCTGCCACCAGCTGATGACAGAGGCCGGTTATGTGAAGCCTGGAAATATTGTATTTGGTACAGACAGCCATACAACAACTTATGGATGTGTGGGAGCATTTTCTTCCGGTATCGGATACACAGAAATGGCCAGCATTCTGGGAACAGGAACCATGTGGATCAAGGTTCCGGAGACGATCAAGGTTGTGATCGACGGAGAGCTTCCGGAGAATGTAATGTCCAAGGATATCATTCTCCGTCTGATCGGTGATCTTCGTGCAGACGGAGCAACCTACCGTGCGCTGGAGTTTTCCGGAAGTACCATTGAGAACATGTCTGTGGCAAGCCGTATGACCATGGCGAACATGGCTATCGAGGCTGGCGCAAAATGTGCTCTTTTTACACCGGATGCGAAGACTGCAGCATACTGTAATGTTGAGCTTGACGATTATCAGAAGAGTCTTGTGGGTGATGAAGATGCAGTTTACATGAAAACCATGACATACAAGGCAGAGGATTTTGTGCCGGTAATGGCGTGTCCGTCACAGGTGGACAAGATCCGCGATGTCAGCGAGCTTCAGGGTGAAACCATTGACCAGGTATTTATCGGTTCCTGTACAAACGGACGTCTTGAGGATCTTATGGCAGCAGCTGAAGTCCTGAAAGGCAAAAAAGTTGCAGATTTTGTGAAACTGATCGTAACTCCTGCAAGCCGCAAGATCTACCGTCAGGCTATTGAGCTCGGTATTCTGGATACGCTTGCTGAGGCTGGTGCGATCATCACACACCCGGGTTGCGGTCTTTGCTGTGGAAGAACCGGCGGAATCCTGACAGACGGGGAGAAGGTTGTAGCAACCAACAACCGTAATTTCCTGGGACGTATGGGAACTTCCAAGGTACAGATCTATCTGGCATCCCCGAAAACAGCCGCTGCATGTGCAGTTGCTGGTAAGATCGTAATGCCGGAATAATAAAGCTGAAAAAGACAGGTTTCGTTAAAGCGGAGTCTGTCTTTTTTTACAGGACAGATCATAGAAACGGGATAAATGCTTATTACAGAAAAGAGAAATATGCTGATTATAATAACAGGCAGTATGGCAACATAATCATATAATACATAAGACTCGAGGGATAAGGGTATGGAGAAAAAATCAATCAGCAGAAAAACACTTGTGCTGGGGATCTGCATTGTGGCAGCAGTCGTGGCCGTGGCAGGGCTGTTCGGCTACACATATATGGCAGATCATAACACACTGGGCCGGAAGATCTCCGTAAGCGGGCTGGACGTTTCCAGACTGACAGCAGAGCAGGCAGAAGAAAAGATCATTTCTTCTTTTGAGAACAGAACAGTAGTTTTCCAGGAGAATGATCAGCAGGTTTACAGTACCACGCTGAAAAATCTTGGCTACAGTCTTAATAAGGATGCGCTCCTTGAGAAGCTTAACAAGCTTCAGAAACAGCGGGAAGAAAACAGAAAGCTTTTTCCGAAGGAAGAGAACGTGGATCTGGAATATCAGATTAAACAGGATGAGGAGCAGGAAAAACAGGCTCTGAACCTTTCAAATTTCGGAGATAAGGAACGAAAAGCTTCCATAGATGCCAGCATTTCGTACGACAAAGAGAAAAAAGAATTTATCCTGACCAAACAGAAGCAGGGAAATGAGATTGATGAGGATAAGCTTCTGACTACCGTGGATACCACACTGGACGCTGCTTTTGATACGGCATTTCTGGGAGATGTGATCACTGTCCCGGTCAATAAGCACGTGTATGTAAGCCCATTGGTAACAGCTACGGAAGATATGCAGAACAAAGTAGACAGTCTTAATGCCCAGCTTGCCAAATACCGCAAGACTACAGTTACCTATACATTTGGAAGTGAGACGGTGGTTCTGGATTCAGATACCATCGATTCCTGGCTGAAAGCAGAGGGAGAGACGCTTTCTGTTGATGAAGAGGCGGTTAAGACATACATCAGTGACCTTGCAAATAAATACAACACGATTTATGTGCCGCGTGCTTTTCACACTTCTACGGGAACAGATATTACGATCGAGGGAAATGAGTATGGATACCGGATCGACCAGGACGGTGAGCTGGCACAGCTTCTGGAGGATCTCAAAAGCGGTACAGCTGTGACAAGGGATCCAATCTACAGCAAGACCGGCTATCAGAGAAACGGAACGGACGATCTGGCAGGCAGCTACATAGAAGTCAGCCTGGATGCCCAGCATCTGTGGCTTTACAAAGACGGAAATCTTGTGACAGAGACGGATATTGTCAGCGGCAAACCGGTAAAGGGCCGTGAGACATACAGAGGTGCATGGCCGATCGCCTATAAGGCAAGCCCGTATAACCTTACCAGCGCAGAGTATGGCTACAATGTCAAGGTCAACTACTGGATGCCTTTTGTCTACGGACAGGGACTTCATGATGCCACCTGGCAGTCTTCCTTTGGCGGAAACCGTTATAAGACAAACGGAAGTCATGGCTGTATTAATCTGCCGAAGGATCAGGCTGCAACGATCTATAATACGATCGATGCGGGATATCCGATCATTATTTACTGATCATAAGAAAATAATTGTTAATATATTATGCGAAGAAAGGGCTTCGGAGATCGGGTATGCCGGTTGATCCGGAGCTTTTCTTTTTGGGGAGATATTTTTGTACAGGAAAATATACTCGTCAATAACAGGAAAAATGTGTTATCATAGAAAAAACACGCAAGAGAAACGAAAGGAGTTTACGCTATGCGAGAAATCGAAGTAAGCAGACTTACAGACGTCATCGAAAAACTCTGTATCGAAGCCAATGAGCATCTGCCGGAGGATGTAAAGGAGGCTATCAGAACCTGCCACATATCGCAGGTATGCCGTGTGTTGTTAACATCAACTGTCATGTGACACGCCATAAAACGGAGGTGCTTTAAGATGGAAAGAAGAAAGATCACATTACCACTTACAAAAGAGCTGGCGCAGACACTCCACGCAGGAGATCAGGTTCTTTTGACCGGAACCATCTATACTTCCCGTGATGCCGGACACAAAAGAATGTGTGAGGCTCTTGCCCGCGGAGAAAAAATTCCCTTCGATCCGACGGATGCAACGATCTATTATGTAGGTCCCACACCGGCGAAGCCAGGTGCAGTGATCGGTTCCGCAGGCCCGACTACCAGTGGCCGTATGGATGCTTATGCACCGACCATGATGTCTGTAGGTGCCCGTGGAATGATCGGAAAAGGTGCCCGCCTTCCTGAAGTTGTGGATGCCATGAAGAAATACAGCGGCGTTTATTTCGGAGCCATCGGTGGTGCAGGTGCTCTTCTTGCCAAATGTATCAAAAAAGCAGAGCTGATCGCATATGAGGATCTGGGAGCGGAAGCACTTCGCAAGCTTTATGTGGAGGATATGCCGTTGGTTGTTATTATTGACAGTGAAGGCAACAACCTTTATGAAGAGGGCCGCGCAGAGTATCTGCGAGAGCATTAATATGGAGTTAAGTATATTACATATGCTCCAGTCCTTACATAATCCGGTTCTGGATCAGATAATGGTCACAGTTTTTAATAATTTCGTAGGGTCACTTGGATAGCTGTGGATCATAGTTGGAGTGATACTGCTGATCATTCCGAAAACCCGAAAATGTGGTGCGGCAGTTCTTTTATCCTATGTGGTATCTTTTCTGATCGGAAATGAGTGGCTGAAAGACCTGATCACAAGACCCCGCCCCTGTGCCGTGGACGATACGGTCACGCTGATCGTAAAAAAACCGGGAAGTTTTTCCTGCCCGTCGGTGCATGCATATCTGGCATTTTCCAGTGCAATGGCGATTTTTCACTATTACAGAAAAGCAGGAATCGGGGTGCTCGTATTTGCAGCATTGGTAGGTTTCAGCAGAATGTACTTCTTTGTTCATTACCCGACAGATGTATTGTTCGGAGCTGCTCTGGGTATTTATTTTATAAAAGAAAATAAGGAGCAATTTTATGCCAAGGAAATATATGACCAAACAGCAGATAGAAGATTACGAACAGCTTTGCCGTGAACGTATTAAAGGCAGATTACTCACAGGTGACGGTATACGATTTATCTGTGAGGCGTATAATTATGATGCAGAAAAAATAGGACAGCATTTTCTGGAATTGTTGCCAAAAATACAAAATGATGAAAGAAAGGGGGAGTTACAATAGCCATGATGACCGTATATCATTGCGATAATATTGATACAGTGAGCGATGATTTTATTGAAGAAGCAGATATAAAAAAAGGTGAGTTTGATAATGTGGGTGAGTGCAAATACAGCATTCCTTCGCATTGGGATATCGGAAAAGTATATAATTCCTTTATCAGCGAAAAAATTGATGATTACAACAGTAGTGTATATTATGAAAATCCGTCATATATATTTGAATCATATTGCGAAAATAAAATGTTATAAATCATATTGACAAATCCCGGCCATGACGGTTATAATGGCCGGGTTGAAAAAAATTTTTAAAAAAAAGGCAGGTGAACAGAATGGACAGTTGTGATTCTCATGGGCGAAGTAGAAGCTCGGAATGGAAGATGAACAGGGCAGAACAGAGCGGAAGCACAGCAGATCCGTTTTGTTTGTAAGTATATAATCTACAGGTATATTTTATCTTCTCATTCTGAGAATTCTTAAGTGACGCGTACATTCGCGCTCTTTATTCAAATCCCAAGGAAACACAATCGAAGATCAGAAAGCACAGGACATGCTTTAACATGTCTGTTTTTGGTGTGCCAATCTGTGCGAAATTATGGGAACGGAGGATGAGAAGATGACAAAAAGAACACAGGATTTTTCAAAAGATATTCTGACGCTGATCAGAAGCAATGTCTCTCCGGCTGTTTTGAGCGAAAAACTGCAGGATTTCCACGAAAATGACCTGGCAGAAGTCTTAAGAGAGCTCAGCACCGCAGAACGCAGCAGACTGTACCGGATTTTGGAGAGCAGTATGCTGGCAGATATTTTTGAGTATCTGGAGGAAGAAGAAACTGTAAAATATCTGGAAGAAATGGATGTAAAAAAAGCTGCCGCCATTCTTTCCAAAATGGAAACCGATGCACTGGCCGATGTTCTGAAACAGATCGACCGGGAAAAACGTAAATTACTGATCCAGCTTTTGGACGAGCAGGTGCGAAAAGATATCGAGCTGATCCGGTCCTTTGATGAGGATGAGATCGGAAGCAGGATGACAACCAACTGTATTGTGATCCGCGAGAATCTTACCGTGAAGCAGGCCATGAACGAGCTGGTTGCCCAGGCGGCTGACAATGATAATATTTCCACGATTTTTGTGGTGACAGCAAGAGGAGATTTTTACGGGGCACTGGATCTGAAGGATCTTATCACGGCCAGACAGGATCATTCAATGGAGGAACTGATCGTAACATCCTATCCTTATGTATATGGAACAGAACAGATCGATGACTGCATGGAACGACTGAAGGATTATTCCGAGGATTTCATTCCTGTGCTGGATGATGACAACCGTTTTCTGGGTGTGATCACATCGGCAGGAATCATTGACCTGGTAGACGATGAGATGGGCGAGGACTATGCGAAGCTGGCTGGTCTGACTGCGGAGGAGGATCTGAAGGAACCACTTCTTGAGAGCATGAAAAAAAGAATGCCCTGGCTGATCGTACTGTTGGGACTTGGCATGGTAGTATCCTCTGTAGTGGGGATATTTGAGAAGGTTGTCACCTGTCTGCCCATCATCATGTGCTTCCAGTCGCTGATCCTGGATATGGCAGGAAACGTGGGAACCCAGTCTCTGGCTGTGACCATCCGTGTACTGATGGATGAGACACTGACCGGCAGACAGAAGGCAGAGCTGGTTTTGAAGGAAATGCGAATTGGTTTATGCAATGGAGGACTTCTTGGAATCCTGTCATTTGTTCTGATTGGCTTATATATCTTTCTCTTTAAGGGAAAAACACTCGCTTTTGCCTATGCGGTATCCGGCTGTATCGGCCTTTCTCTTCTGGTGGCCATGCTGGTATCCAGTGCAGTAGGAACCTGCATTCCGCTGTTCTTCAAAAAGATCGGTGTGGATCCGGCGGTAGCTTCCGGTCCGCTGATCACAACCGTGAATGACCTTGTGGCAGTAGTGACTTACTACGGAATGAGCTGGATCTTCTTAATCGAGGTACTTCATCTGGCAGGATAAAAGCGAAGATATAAAGGGAAAAAGCAGATAAAAAACGTATTTCACGGGCAGAAAAACTATATACAGAAAAATCCATATGAAAACAGGAAAATCCGGGTCGAAAAATCCGGATTTTCCTTTACACAAGGGAAAAAAAAAGCTATAATAGAAATACGCTTTGACCGTTTAAATTGTTGAGCTTTAAGGTACGAAATAGCAGAACAAAAGAACTTAAGCGGGCGATCAACCGGCGGTCATAAGAATCCGCCTGATGAAAGGAAACAATAAAAATGATAGTAACCCTGATCGAAAAGATCTACACATTTCTGTGGGGAGATCTGATACGGATCCCATTACCGGGTGGGAGCAGCATGGGAATTTCTCTTCTCATTATTCTGCTGATTCCTACCGGAATCTATTTCACAATAAGGACGAGATTTCTTCCGATCCGGATGTTCCCGGATATGGTTCATGCACTTGTGGAGAAGAAGAGCGAAAAAAACAATCTTTCCTCATTTCAGACGCTGATCGTATCAACAGCCACCCGTGTAGGAATGGGAAATTTGGTCGGTGTTGTGGCTGCGATCTCAGCAGGAGGTGCAGGAGCAGTATTCTGGATGTGGATCATGGCACTGATCGGTTCCTCCACTGCTTTTATCGAGGCAACACTGGCCCAGCTCTATAAAGAAAAAGATCCTCTCTACGGAGGGTATCGTGGAGGTCCTGCTTACTATATCCACCGCTACTGGGAAGAGAAACAGGGCAGAAAAAGAAAAAAAGTCTTACTCTCTGTGTTATTTGCGATTTCTGGTCTGATCTGCTGGTGCGGAATCAGCCAGGTCATCAGCAACTCTGTGACAGCATCCTTTAAGAACGCATTCAATATTCCACCGATCTATACAACGATCGTGCTGGTAGTGATAGCAGCAGTGATCGTGCTCCGGAAGAATGCGACCGTCAAGGTTCTGGATCTTCTGGTACCAGTAATGGCAGTGCTTTATTTTGGAATTACTTTGTTTATCATCGTGACGAATCTTGGAAGCATGCCCGGCGTGTTTAAGCGTATTTTTGAGGAGGCTTTCGGCATTCGGCAAGCGGCAGCCGGTGGTTTCGGTGCGGTGCTCATGAACGGAGTAAAAAGAGGCCTGTTTTCCAATGAGGCAGGTTCCGGTTCTGCTCCATGCGCGGCAGCGGCAGCAGAATGTGACCGCCCTGTAAAGGCTGGTTTTGTGCAGGCACTGGGTGTATTTATCGATACCATTGTGATCTGCAGCTGTACGGCGATGATCATGCTTCTGGTACCGGAAGACCTGGTAAGCGGACTTTCCGGAATGGAGCTTCTTCAGACAGCTATGAACTACCATCTGGGGGAATTTGGCGTGATCTTTATTGCGGCGACTCTGTTCATGTTCAGTTTTTCTACATTCCTGGGAATCCTGTTTTATGCGAGAAGCAATGTAGCTTATCTGTTCGGAGACAACTGGGCTTCACAGACAGGGTATAAGATCCTTGCCCTTATCATGCTGTTCATCGGCGGAATCGCAGCCTATACATTCGTGTGGGACCTTGGCGATGTGGGAATCGGCCTGATGACGATATTCAATATCTTTATGCTCTATCCACTCGGGGAAAAAGCCCTGAAAGAGCTGAAGAACTATGAAGCTGAGAAAAAACAAAAAAATATTTCGTAATAAGCACTGGCGGATTATGACAGCAAAAAAAGTCACAGTCCGCCAGAAAAATGTTTACAGACACAGAAAAGATGTGATAATATAGCAAAGTAAAGCAATAAAAGAATAAAGTGTCCCTGGAGAGCACAGATACAGAACAAAAACAGGCGGCACATTTTTTTAGAGGAGGAAATGTTATGTATATTACATGTCTGGACGTAGAAGGTGTACTGGTACCGGAGATCTGGATCGCTTTTGCCGAGGCAAGCGGAATTCCCGAGTTGAAAAAAACGACCCGTGATGAGCCGGATTATAATAAACTGATGAACTGGAGACTTTCCGTTCTGAAAGAGCATGGTCTTGGACTGAAAGAGATCCAGGAGACGATCGCGAAGATCGATCCCCTTCCTGGAGCGAAGAAATTCCTGGATGAGCTGAGAACTTTTTCCCAGGTGATCCTGATCAGTGACACATTCACACAGTTTGCAACTCCTCTGATGGAGAAGCTGGGATGGCCGACACTTTTCTGTAATTCTCTTGAGGTGGCAGAGAACGGCGAGATCACAGGCTTTAAGATGAGATGTGAACAGTCCAAGCTTACCACTGTAAAGGCTCTCCAGTCTATGGGATTTGACACTATTGCAAGCGGAGATTCCTACAATGATCTCGGCATGATCCGGGCCAGCAAGGCAGGATTTCTTTTCAGAAGCACCGATCAGATCAAGGCAGACAATCCGGATCTTCAGGCTTTTGAGGATTATGATGATCTTCTTGCAGCGATTAAAAATGCGATGAAATAAACACAGATCAACATCGGTAATACCAAAACAACACAAATACAGGCAGAGAATCGACAATAAATCAAAATATGTCGGTTTTCTGCCTGCTTTTTTTGCTTTTTATGTTAGGTGCGTGTATAATTATACGTAAGATGGTCTGATTTTGATGTAAGGACATTTTTGGATGCCTGTGTATGAATGTCAGATCGCAAATTGAGAGAGATGGAGTACGGAATACATGAGAAGTATACTGGAATATACACAGAACAATCTGGCCTATATGATCGTGCTGCTGGGAGTTATGGTATTGGCGGCAGTTTTCTGGAATCTTTACAGAAGAGAGAAACGGATAGCCAGACGCATAAAAGAAGAAAATTCAAACCGGGTGAAATTTTATAATGCTTTCGGCAATAATCCGAGAACTGCGTATATTTTTGTAAGTGAGAAGGATTTCCGGGCATTGTATGCAACACCGAATCTGGAACTGGTCACAGGAATAAAACAGGAAGACCTGAAAACAGATATTGATCTTCTGAATAAACTCATTCCACGGAGTGAAGCCAGAGAAATTCAGAGAAAACTGAAAAAATGGGACAGACGTGAAGTATTCAGCAGTGAGATGAACTACAGCAGAAAAGGGGAAAAAGATATTCACCACGGAAAAGCGGAGGTACATTACAGCCCGAAAGCCGGCGGATATATCTTAAGCCTCAGCAACATTACAGAGGAATATGAAAACCGCCGTGAAATCGAGAGCAGACTTCTGACGGCACAGAAAGAGAGTCAGTCCAAAACAGATTTCCTGTCTCAGATGTCCCACGAGATCCGTACCCCTATGAACGGAATTCTCGGTATGTTAAGCCTTCTGAAAGCACATCTGGGTGATAGAAGTGCAGCAGAGGAATATCTTGCAAAAACGGAGAATCTGTCACATTTTCTTCTGACACTGATCAATGATATTCTGGATATGTCCAGAATCGAGAGTGGCAAGGTTCAGCTTGAAGAAGTTCCTTTTTCACTGGAACAGATGGCTGAGAAACTGGATTCCATGTTCCGAAGCACCGCAGAAGCCAAGGGAATCAACTGGAAAATTGAGATGCAGGACTTTGATGTGAAGTATGTGATCGGTGATGAGATGCGTCTCAGTCAGGTTATTATCAACTTCATTTCCAATGCGAATAAATTCACACCGCCGGGAGGAACAGTAAAGGTACTGTTCCGCCAGATGGACAGAATCGGAAATGATCTTCATTTCATGATCCGTGTCAGTGATACCGGAAAAGGAATCAAGGAAGATTTCCTCAGTAAGATCTTCCGCCCGTTTGAACAGGAGGATGCTTCTACCGCTCATAATTATGGTGGAAGCGGACTGGGAATGGCGATTGCAGACAGCATGGTGAAGCTGATGGATGGTCAGATCCTTGTCGAGAGTGAAGAAGGCAAGGGAACTGAGTTCAGTGTTTATCTTTCCCTTCCGGTTGCAGAGCAGACAGTGGAAAAAGAAAACGAAGTATTTCCGAATGAGGAAGAAAATCCGGAAAGAGCTCGTGTACTTGAAGGCTTTACACTTAAAGGAATCCGTATTCTTCTTGCAGAGGATAATGACATCAATGCAGAGATCGCCATGGAAATTCTTGCCATGGAGGGAGCAATTCTTACAAGAGCTTGTGACGGAAATGAAGCTGTGAAGCTTTTTGGAGAGAGCCAGCCTTATACGTTTGATGTGATCCTTATGGATATTCAGATGCCGGGTATGGATGGCTGGGAAGCAACCCGGGTGATCCGTAAAATGGAAAGAGAAGATGCAAATCTGCCGATCCTGGCTATGTCAGCCAATGCTTTTCTGGAGGATAAGAGGAAATCTCAGGAATCTGGTATGAATGCACATATCAACAAACCGGTGGATTATGATGAGGTCCGCAGGATTATTGGCGAGCAGCTTTGGGCAGTAAGGAGCCATTAAATGAAAAAAAACACAAAAAAGAAGACATTAACAGCAGTGACAGGAGCGACAGTGATTGGTGTTGCAGCCGTTGCCCTGGTCAACGGATCAAAACTGGAAACGGTATTTAATCCTGACAAATTCGAGAAATTTGATAATAAATACAGCTCGGAAGAGTATGACTATGTGGCAGGTGACGAAGAAGAAACGAACATTGCCGGGAACAGTAAAAAAGATAAAGAAGCTACACACGCGTGAATGTGGAAAATACAGGTGCTTACCGTAAATATGTCTATCTTCCGGCGGTGGCAGAGGCATGGAAAAACGGACATGATAATAAAGACTGGAATGTGGAATCTGCAAGCTTTTTCGGAGCAAGGAGGTATCAGTTCCAGGTGCCGGAAGATACAGCAACTGCGGACAGTCAGATTCCGGGAAACTGGCTGGAGAATCCTTCGGGAAAAGAAGAGGAGAGTTATGCTCAGGCGGAGTCAGTATATCATTCTTTTGTTACAGATTCGTACACGGAGATTTCTGATGAATTAAAAAACAGGATTCAGGAGAAATTTTTCTCGGATGGAACAGATCCGGAGGCGATGAGTTTCGATGAACTGACAACGCAGATCCGTCAGGTATTACGAAACGGTCTTCAGTATTCGGAAAATCCGGAAGAGATACCGACGGATCAGGATGGAATAAGCTGGCTTCTGGACGGAACAAGAAAAGCAAATGCAGTTGCTTTTGCTTCGGTGGCAGTTATGGCATACCGCGCAGCAGGATATCCGGCCAGATATGCAGAAGGATATCATCTGTCATCCATGGATGCCCAGGCTGCAGCTGATGATGGTGAAAAAGAACTGGTGCTGACAACGAAGAATGCTCATGCCTGGGCAGAAGTTTATATTTCCGGGCTTGGCTGGATGCCGGTGGAGGTTGTACCGGGACTTTATGTAGAAACCTATACAGATCAGCTGGTACAGGGAAAACCGTCCTATCGTGTGAACGAAACCCACAATCAGGATGGCGGTATGGATACAACAGATGAGGGAACAGGAGGAAATGTGGGAAAAACGGAGAATTCCACGGCTACTCCGCAGAACCCGCTGATGATACCGGAAATTGTGGTATTACTTCTGTATGTTGTATTTGGTGTCTATCTGCTGCTGGAGCTTCAGAGAGCGTTACGTCTGAAAAAGCTGGCAGCAAAGGAAGAACAGAAGAGGCAGGAAGGACATCTGGTGGAATGGCATGTAGCACAGGTGGAAAGAATTTTCAGAATCGGCGGTGTGAAAGGTGAGCTCACAGATCCGGGTGTTCTCTGGGAGAAAGTAGAATGTTGTTTCCCGGGAATCCGGGAGGAAGAGTATTTCCGGGTATGTGATCTGACACAGAAATATCGTTTTGGAGGTCTGGAGCTGGAAGCGAAAGAGTTGAGAGTACTGTGGAAATTCAGAGAGAGGCTGCAGCATTGTCTGTACAGAAAACAGAGGTTTTATGGAAAATTGAAGCTGAGATATCTTTATGTGCTATAATTTCGTAGCGGGTGTTGCATTCTAAAAGAGAGAGGTGGAAAAAACAGAAATGGACTACTTATCCCATAATGTATCTGTAAATCTAAAAAGGATTCGGAAATCTAAGGGCATGAGCCTGGATGTGGTATCGGAGCAGACGGGTGTGAGCAAAAGCATGCTGGCCCAGATTGAAAAAGGCAGTGCAAATCCTTCTCTTGGAGTTCTGGGAAAGATTACCAGTGGTCTTCGGATCCGGTTCCAGGAGCTGATCCAGGCACCGCCTTTGGATTCCTGTCTGGTTCATGTGAAGGATATGATTCCCACAAAAGAGGTGACCGGACAGTACAGAGTCTGGACCTGCTTTCCCTATGAGGATAATCAGCTGGTGGAGATCTACCGGATCGAGGTGGAGCCGGGAAAGGCTTATACCAGTGGAGGCCATGGGGAAAAAACAAGAGAATATATTTCAGTTCTGCAGGGGGAGATCACTGTGGAAGCAGAAGGAAGTGTCCATACGGTAACTACGGAGGATGTGCTTCGTTTTGAGACAGATCAGCTCCATGTATACCGAAATGAAGGGATAGAGAAAGCGGTCGTTGTTGTTACATTTCTGGATTATCACTGAATAACCGTCTGATTGGCTGATGAAATAGAAAAGACATGAAAGCATGAAAAAATATATGCTTTTGTGTCTTTTTTTTCTTTGAATAAATCTGATTATAGTAAAAATATATAAAAATGTGACTGGAAAATTAGGCATATTGTAGCAAAAAGCAAGGATAGTATTGACGCTCATCGACTGAAAGATTAAAATTATGGCAAATGTACGATCAATTGATACGATCGTGGAAGAATCATAAGAGGGGAAAAAAGACGATGAAAGAAAAAATATTTGGATTTCCGGGAAGAGTGAAGGCATATTTTCATTCGCATATGAGTGCCCAGGTCAATGTGGCTGTCGTGCTTCTTCTGATTCTGACAGGACTGATCCTGCAGTTTTATGTGAAAACTCAGTATTTTAATTATCTTCTGGAGGATACGAGATCTATGGAGGAGTCCATAATCGAGACTTCCACCATTAATATTAACAGCAATCTGAAGGATATCGTGAATACAGCGTGTACAGTTGGTGTAAATGAATCAATCCGTTCACTGGTGGAGAATTTCACTGAAGATGGAGTTCTGCAGGAAAAAGAGAAGCTGACATTGGAAGAACGAATGGACAGTATTGCCCACCAGAGCGGAAATGTGGTTTCCATAGCGATCGCATCAGAAGAAGATCTTATTCAGGAATATGGTGTTTACTGGTATAAGACAGGCTACGGCGGACTCTGGAAAGATGAAAATCTTGAGAAACTTAAGGAAATATATGATGGTACCATGGAGCTGCAGGAGCAGAATGCAAAGGTTCGTTATTACGTGGCAACGGAGCCGGCAGTTCATGAATCCTGGCCGAATATAAAAATGGTCCATATTGGGGTTCCGCTGGTGGGAAAGAACTCCAGCTTCTGCCATGTAAACAAGGTTGTGGTCATGTCTTTTGATCTGGGAGAGCTTCTGAAAAACAGTGCATTCGACAGTGTGGCAGACCGGGCACTTTCACCGGGATATATCGTCGATAAAGATTCTAGGATCGTATATCATTCCGATGAAAACTATAACGGAATGAAGGTGACAGAATACCAGAAAACTCTGGAACGAAGTGAGAACATCAGCCTTCCGCTGAAATATTTTGGCTGGAGAGCCTATATTACCCTGGATCTGGGAAAAATGAATGCCCAGGTGAATGAAATGTACGGCAAGAGTATTTATCTGTATCTGCTTCTTCTGTGTGGCTGCGGAATCCTCTGGCAGTTTGCGATACGCAGAATCTTAAAACCGGTGGATATTATCCGGGATTCCATGCGTAACATCAAGCTCTCCAAGAACCTTCCGAAGATTGAGGTTAAGGGAACCAATGAGATCTGGCAGCTAGCAGGGTATTATAATGAGATGGCAGAGACCCTGGAACGTCAGTACAAGGAGATCCGACGGTATTACCGTGAAAAAACACTTTCTATCCGTCAGAAAAACAAGGCAGAGAAGGAAGCACTGGAATCTCAGATCAACGCGCATTTTCTGTGCAATACACTGACAGCCATCAATTACGATGCCATTGAGAATGAGGACTACGAGGTAGCGGATCTTCTGAAAAAGCTTTCAAGTATGCTTTCATATACGTTTTCCAGAAAACTGGTTTCCGTAAGTTTGGGGCAGGAGCTCAGGTGGGTGGAACAGTATCTTTATCTGCAGAAATTCCGGCTGATGGATGTGTTTGACTATGAGATCGAGGTGCAGGAGGAGTACAGTGAATGGCCCTGCTGTAAGCTTTTTATCCAGCCATTTGTGGAGAATTCCATTCTTCATGGCTTCGAAGGAAGAGAAAACGGTGGAATGATCCGTATTAAGGGTGGCATTGACGGTTCCAGGTTCCGCCTGAGTATAGAGGATAACGGATGCGGAATGAGCAGGGAGACAGAGGAGCCGATGCAGCAGATCCTGGAGGAGAAGCATACGCTGGATCTGGCAGGAACAGGGATTGGAATTCAGAATGTTGTGACAAGACTCAGGATGTACTATGGAGAAAAACTCTCCATTATGCTGGAATCAGCACCTGGAGAAGGTACGAAATTCACTTTCTGGCTTCCGATACCGGAGAATCCGGAGCAGGAGATCGAGGAATAGAAACGTGATACATAACATAACGGAGGAAAGGAAACATGAAGATTTTAATCGCAGAGGATGAACAGAGAACACGCCAGGGACTGGTGAGAGTACTGCAGAGCCTTGGAGATCAGTACGAGATCGTGGCACAGGCTTCGAATGGAAAGGCGGCACTGGAGATGATCCTGGAGCAGAAGCCGGATGTGGTTTTTATTGACATTAAAATGCCGTTTATGGATGGTCTTTCTGTGATCGAGGCAGCCAGAGCACACGGGATAAAAACAGAATTCGTGATCGTCAGTGCCTATGCGGATTTTGATTTTGCGAAGCAGTCGATTTCTCTGGGGGTAACGGAATATCTTCTGAAACCGCTTACCAGGGACGAAGCAGAGGCGGTCCTTAGAAAGATCGAGGATAAGATCAATGGCAAAAACAGCTATTCACGCAGACGGTCCAGGAATTTGAGGGATAAATATCCGGATGCACATCCGATCATTCTTCAGGCACTTGATATTATTCAGGATGGATATGCAGGAAAGATCAGCCAGAAAAAGCTCTCTGAGGATCTGGGGCTGACTCAGGAATATTTCAGCTATCTTTTTGGCAAAAATATCGGAGAGAATTTCAGTACGTTTCTCCGGGAATACCGAATCGAACAGGCCCAGACCATGCTTCGTGAGGAAGCTTGTGATCAGAGAGAGGTTCCTTATCAAGTAGGATTCTCAGATTCCAAATACTTCAAAAAGGTTTTCCGGGAAGTAACAGGAAAGAGTCCTTCCGAGTACCTGACAGAAATAAAGGAGTGATTTTTTGGGAAAAATCTTAAAAAAATCCCGAAATCTTAAAATATTATCCGTATAAATTCCCTTTTTTCATAAAATATTGGGTTATGTGGGAAAAACTGGGATGGTAAAATATGTACAACAAAACAACGAAGGAACGACAAAAATTGTGCAAGTAACCAAAAACAAAAACCAATCATGAAAGAAAAGGGAGGAAAAAGACATGAAAAAAGCATTATTTGCAGCAACAGTATTGGCGGTATCTCTCATCGGAGCAACAGCTGTCCAGGCAGAGCCGCAGGAAGTAACCATGTGGCATTACTTCGATCAGAAACCGGAGCAGGAGATGCTCACAGAGATGGTTGATGAGTACAACTCTTCTCAGGATGATATCCACATCAATGCAACCTTCGTATCCAGAACAGAGCTGATGAACCAGTACACAGTTGGTGCACTTTCCGGTGAGCTTCCGGATATCGGACAGGTAGATTCCCCGGATATGGCTTCCTACGTATCTCTTGGAGTGTTCGAGGATATCACAGATGAGCTGACAGACTGGGGTGAGATAGATCAGTTCTATCCGGGACCATTAAGCTCCTGCCAGGATGCTGACGGAAAATATTACGGACTTCCGCAGAACAGTAACTGTCTTGCACTTGCCTGCAATATGGATCTTTTGAAGGCAGCCGGATATGACCACATGCCGACAAGCCTTGATGAATTCAAGGAAATGGTTGAAAAAACAACAGATACTTCCAATGATGTTTACGGATTTGCAATGTGTGCCGTATCCACAGAGGAGGGAACCTTCCAGCTTCTTCCATGGATCAGATCTGTAGAAGACGGAAAGAGCGTAAACGTTGATGATATCACTGCTGATTCCGCAGTAAACGGATTACAGACACTTGGTGATTTCGTAGCAAACGGATACATGAGTAAAGAGTGTGTAAACTGGACACAGGCAGATGCATGGAATCAGTTCTGTGCAGGAAAAGCTGCATTTGTAGAGTGCGGAACATGGCATCTGGCACAGACCGATGCGATCAACGGTGCATTTGATTATGACTTTACACTTCTTCCTACCGGTGATGAGGGAACCTCCACATCTACTATCGGTGGTGAGAACTTCGGTGTATGCAAAGGCTCTGAGAACAAAGAAGCATGCGTGAAATTCCTTGAATGGCTCTGCTCCAAAGACAACGAAGCTAAATGGGCAGCTGTAGGCGGAAAGATCCCTACAAGACAGGATGCAACAGCTGAGTACACATTCGAGCAGGATGGATTTAAGGTATTCACAGACGAGATGAACTATGCACAGGCACGTGGACCACACGCTGAATGGCCAACCATCTCTGAGGCAGTTTACACAGCAGCACAGTCTGTATTCGTAGACGGAACATCTGCAAAAGATGCTCTTGCTACAGCAGCAGGCAAGATCGACCCGATCGTAAAAGAGAATCCTCTTCCTGAGAGTAAGTAAATCAATAACACAGGAAGAAAGGAAGTGGCTTTATGGCAGCAAAGTCTAGAACTATGGCGCAGCAGAAGACAAAAGAAGCATACTGTTTTATCTTACCGGCATTTATCTACATGCTTCTGGTATTGGGATATCCGGTTGTTTACAACATTATCCTGAGCCTTAAGGATGTCAATGTAAAAAACATGAAATCAGGAACCTCTGTATTTGTCGGATTGCAGAACTACGTGGAACTGTTCCACGATCCAACATTTCTTCTGGTACTGCGCAACACATTTATATTTACGATTGCGTGTCTTGTATTTCAGTTTACGATTGGATTTGCGTTTGCAATGTTCTTTAACCAGAAATTCAAACTTGCCGGTCCGATCAGAGGCCTGGTTCTCGTCAGCTACATGATGCCGATGGCAGTAACCGGTCTTCTTGGCAAAAATATCTTTTCCAATGCAGGTCTTGTCAATGACCTGCTTGGAAAAATCGGAATCTCAGGTCCACAGTGGCTTGTAAACACTGGCACTGCACTGATCGCGGTCATCATTATGAACTGCTGGGTAGGTATTCCGTTTAACATGCTCCTTCTGGTATCAGGACTTACCAGTATTTCCCCGGATGTATACGAGAGTGCATCTATGGACGGAGCGAACTGGGGACAGCGTTTCATCTTTATCACGCTTCCTCTGATGAAAGAATCCATTCTCGCGGTACTGATGCTAGGCTTCATTTATACATTCCGTGCATTTGACCTGATGTATATCATGACCTCCGGTGGTCCTCTGAACTCCACAGATGTACTTGGTACTTATTCCTACATGTTATCATTTACGCAGTTTAACTTTTCGAAAGGTGCAGCGGTCGCAATGGTACTGTTTGCCTGCCTGTTCCTGATCGGCCTGTTCTATCTTAGACTGTTATCAAAAGAAGAGAAGGAGGAAGGCTGATATGGGAAATATGACAGGTGCCGAAAAGGCAAAAGAAATCCGAAACTCTATCTTTGCGATACTGATCGCAGTTATCTTTCTGTTTCCGATTTACTGGCTGATCCAGATCTCCTTTAAATCCGATGCAGAAACATTTGGAAAGGTTCTTACATATTTTCCCCATGATTTCACAGTGGATCCGTGGCTGGAAAACCTGACAGATAAGACTTTCTTAAGTTCACTGAAAAACAGTTTCCTCAACGGACTGATCACAATGGCGATCGCTCTGGTACTTGGTGTTCCGGCAGCATACGGAATGGGCCGTTACAAGGTAAAGGGCGGAAATGTATTCCTGCTTACTTTTCTGGTATCCCAGATGCTTCCCCCGTCACTGACACTGACACCGATGTATCTGATCTTCAGCAAGATCGGTTTCCTTGGAAATCATTTCACAGCTCCGGTTGCGATAGCAGCTGGTTCGATACCTTTCGTAATCGTAACATTACGACCTTATTTCAAGAGCATTCCGGTGTCGCTGGATGAGGCGGCGCGACTGGATGGCTGCGGCTCCGTAAAAGCATTCCTTCTGGTTATGCTTCCGGCAGTAAAAACAGGAATCATTACGATCATGGTTATTTCCTTCTTAAATGGATGGAATGACCTGGTATATTCCATGACTTTCAACGTTGCAGAGATGATGAGACCTCTGACAGCGAATATCTACAAATTCCAGAGTGCCTATGGTACAAGATGGAACTGTATCATGGCCTATGGTGCAATACTGGTACTTCCGGTAATTCTGATGTTTATTTTCCTGCAGAAATATATTGTAGGCGGTCTTGTTGCAGGTGCTGTAAAGGACTGATAAAACAAACGAAATTCATTTGCTGTTAAAAGAAAAACTGTTAAAAAAGGAGAAGGCAAAATGGCAAATCAGGAAGAAGTAAGAGACGTATATGGTTATTTTGAGCAGAAAGGAAATGCACTCTGCTACCGTTATGAGGCAGAACGCGTAAGAATTGAGCCGTGGGGGGCTAACAGTCTTCGTGTACGTGCATGGAAGACAGCAGAGATGGATCCTGCTGACTGGGCACTGATCACACCGGAAAAAGAGATTGTTCCGGAGATCGAGGTTCGTGAGGATGGTGCAACGATCCGCAACGGAAAGATCCGCGCAGAGGTCAATCTGATCGGAAAGATCGCATTTTATAACGAAAAAGGAGAGCTCCTTCTGGATGAGTATGTCCGTAACAGAAAAGATATGTTCGGAAATACCTGCAGCTCCCTTGAAGTAGAAGCAAGAGAATTCAAGCCGATCACAGGCGGAGATTACAGACTGACCATGCGTTTTGTTTCCACGCCGGATGAGAAGATCTACGGAATGGGACAGTATCAGCAGCCATACCTGGATGTAAAAGGAGCAGACCTGGAGCTGGCACACAGAAATTCACAGGCAAGTGTTCCGTTCATGCTTTCCAGCCTTGGCTATGGCTTCCTCTGGAACAACCCGGCTGTAGGACGTGTAAATTTCGGTAAAAATATCACAACATGGGAGGCATTTTCCTCCAAAAAACTGGACTACTGGATCACAGCAGGTGACACACCGGCTGAGATCGAGGAGGCTTATGCGGATGCAACCGGTAAGGTTCCGATGATGCCGGAGTACGCAATGGGCTTCTGGCAGTGCAAGCTGCGTTACCAGACCCAGGAAGAGCTTCTTGAGGTAGCAAGAGAGTATAAACGCCGTAACCTTCCGATCTCTGTGATCGTAGTGGATTTCTTCCACTGGCCGATGCAGGGTGAATGGAAGTTTGACCCGACCTACTGGCCGGATCCGGATGCGATGATCAAAGAGCTGAAGGGTATGGGCATTGAACTGATGGTTTCCATCTGGCCGACTGTAGATTACCGCAGTGAGAATTTCAATGAGATGAAGAGCAAAGGCCTTCTGATCCGCGTAGATTCCGGATATCCGATCTCCATGGATTTCCAGGGAAATACACTTCACTATGATGCAACCAATCCGGAAGCACGTGAATATGTATGGAACAAAGCAAAGAAGAACTACTACGACAAGGGCGTAAAAGTATTCTGGCTGGATGAGGCAGAGCCTGAGTATACAGTTTATGATTTCGAGAATTACCGTTATCATCTGGGACCGGATATCCAGGTCGGAAATATTTATCCGGTTATGTATGCAAAAACTTTCTTCGATGGAATGAAAGCAGAAGGACAGAAAAACATCATCAACCTTCTTCGCTGTGCATGGGCTGGTTCCCAGAAATACGGCGCACTGGTATGGTCCGGTGATATCAAATCCTCCTTCCCGAGCATGAAAAACCAGGTTGCAGCAGGTCTGAACATGGGTATCGCAGGTATTCCGTGGTGGACAACAGATATCGGAGGCTTCTTCGGTGCCAATGTCAATGATCCGGAATTCCACGAGCTTCTGATCCGCTGGTTCGAGTATGGATGCTTCTGCCCGGTTATGAGACTTCACGGATACCGTTGGCCGCTTCAGCCACAATATGGTACAACAGGAGGAGCTACCTGCGTATCTGGTGCACCGAACGAGGTATGGAGCTATACAGATCAGGTTTATGAGATCCTTTCCGATTATCTGAGACTGAGAGAGCGTATGCTTCCATATATTACAGAGCTGATGGAAGCGGCTCATGAGAAAGGTACTCCGGTTATGCGTCCGCTGTTTTATGACTTCCCGGATGACAAGGACAGCTGGAATGTTGAGACAGAGTATATGTTCGGACCAAAGGTTCTTGTAAAACCGATCACAGATAAGGATGCACGTGAGACAGATGTATATCTTCCGAAGGGAGCTTCCTGGACAAATGCATGGACAGGAGAGACTTTCGAGGGTGGACAGACTGTACATGTAGCAGCTCCGATCGAGCAGATCCCGCTGTTTACAAGAGATGGATATAAGCTTCCGATGGAATAAGGAGTAAGAACGATAAAAAAAGCTGGTTTTGAAATCAGCAATATTGAAAGAAAGACAGATGCTGCGGCAGAAAACGTAGTGTCTGTCTTTTTTTGCGTGTGAATGTGCTTGACAACAGTTATATACTGTTATATACTGTTTGCTAAATAGGAGGCCACTATGAATATTATCATTAATCACACATCAATGGAACCTATCTATGAACAGATCGTCCGGCAGATCCGGGGACAGATCATAGAAGGTTCCCTTAAAGAAAATGAACTGCTTCCTTCTGTACGGGCACTGTCAAGAGAGCTGAAGATCAGTGCCCTTACTGTGAAAAAAGCGTATGATCTTCTGGATGAGGAGGGTCTGATCGTCACAGTCCACGGAAAAGGAAGCTTTGTGGCGGAGACCAACAGAAATCTCATCATGGAAGAGCGACAGAAGGAAGTGGAGGCAGATCTGGAGAAGGCGATTCGCCGGGGAATATCCGCAGGGCTTACCTGCAAGGAGATCCGGGAGATGTTTACGTGTATCATCAGCGACCTAGAGTGATCTGTGCCATGGGATGATCTGAGAAGGAAAATGGAGGTATCGGGTATGTTAGCAGAGCTTACAGAGGTAAGGAAACAGTATGGGGATTTTTTCATGAACTGTACCATGTGCCTTGAGGAAGGCAGAGTTACAGGACTGATCGGGAAGAATGGGGCAGGGAAGAGCACAGCATTTAAAGCACTTCTCGGGCTGATCCATATAGATGGAGGTACAGTCCGCGTTATGGGACAGAACGGAGTCCCACTTAATGTACAGCAGAAAGGTCAGATCGGTGTTGCACTTTCGGACAGTACATTCAGCGGCTATCTGACTGTGAAACAGGTCATACATATTATGGAAAAAATGTATCCTGGCTTTGAAAGGGAAAGGTTTATAGCTGAATGTCATAAAACAGCTGTTCCTCTGGATAAAAAAATAAAAGAATTCTCCACAGGAACACGGGCGAAACTGAAGGTTCTTCTTGCGCTGAGTTATGGGGCAAGGATGTTGATCCTGGATGAACCGACGGCAGGACTGGATGTGGTTGCCAGGGAACAGATACTGGATCTTCTCAGGGAATATATGGAGCAGGAGGGTAGAGGAATTCTCATAAGCTCGCATATTTCATCAGATCTGGAGGGGCTTTGCGATGATGTTTATCTGATCCATGAGGGAAAAATTCTTCTTCATGAAGATATGGATGTGATCCTTGATAGCTATGGTCTGCTGAAAATGAATCCAGACAGCTTCGGGAAGCTGGATAAGAGCTATATTCTTCGGACAGTAAAGGAAGCCTGGGGTTACAGCTGTCTGACAAATGAGAAGCAGTTTTATGTGGAAAATTATCCAGAGCTTGTGGTGGAAAAGGGTTCGGTGGATGAGATCGTTTCCATGATCTCGAAAGGAGAAGACTTATGAGAGGTTTTTTACAGAAAGATATGGAGCTTATGACACAGAACAGGTCAATGCCTGTGATCATTCTGGTCATGACGGTTTTTATGATCTGTGCTAAGAATGAATCTTTTGTTGTCAGCTATCTTGGCATGATGGGTGGCTTTGTGTCAATGTCTACGATATCCTATGATGAAGCGGATCAGGGAATGGGGTATCTTATGACGCTGCCGTCTACAAGGCGACTTTATGTTGTGGAGAAATATATTTTTGGATATGGAGTAAGTATTCTGTTTCTGGCATTTGGGATTCTTGCATGGCTTGTGGCAGATATATTCAGAGGAATCAGCCTGGAACCGGAGGAGCTGCTGATGAACTGTGGGATCGGACTCCTGATAGTGGTTGTGATGCTGGTCGTTCTTGTGCCGATACAATTGAAGTTTGGCACGGATAATGGTAGAATCGTTATGGCTGCTGTGTTTATGGGAATTTTCGGAGCTGTTTATCTGGTCTCCAGGGTGGCAGAAGAGGCAGGGATAGATATGGATCAGCTGCTGGTGGATATCCGGTCTTCTGGTATTCCGGTGCTGTTTTTGATATGTCTTGTTCTGCTTGGCGCTGTTACGTGTATTTCCTGTGGAATCAGCATCTGCATCCTGGAGAGAAAGGAATTTTAGACAATGAAAAAGAATCAGATTCTGATTACCGCTGGTACGGATTATAAAAAAATAACGAAGGAGATTCTGGAAGAAGCGGATCTTCAGTCCCATATTATGGACAGAACAAAGAAGATCGGAATCAAACCGAACCTGGTTTCTCCATCAGAGGCTTCCTGGGGGGCAACGACCCATCCAGAGGTGGTTGCCGGTATTATTGAATATCTTAAGGAACGTGGTTTTTCGGATATTGTGATGATGGAGGGCTCCTGGGTGGGAGATAAGACGAATGAGGCGGTTGAGGTATGTGGTTATGATCGTCTTTCGAAAGAGTATCAGGTGCCTTTCTGGGATATGCAGAAGGATAAAGGGGTTCCAGTGGATTGCGGTGGCATGGAGCTGAATATCTGTGAGCGTGTGAGGGAGATCGATTTTCTGATCAATGTGCCGGTTCTGAAGGGCCACTGTCAGACGAAGATCACGTGTGCGCTTAAGAATATGAAGGGTCTGATCCCGAATAGGGAGAAGAGGCGTTTTCATTCACTGGGGCTTCATAAGCCGATCGCGCATCTGAATATGGGAATCCGACAGGATTTTATTGTGGTGGATAATATCTGCGGGGATCTGGATTTTGAGGACGGTGGTAATCCGGTTGTAATGAACCGTGTACTGGCTGTCTGTGATCCTGTTCTTGTAGATGCTTATGTGTGTCAGATGATGCACTACGAGGTTGAGGATGTGCCTTATGTGAAGCTGGCTGGCGAGCTTGGTGTTGGATGTTCGGATATCACGAAGGCGGAGATACGGTTCTGTGCGGCTGAGGCGGACAGAGTGCTTCCGAAATCCAGGAAGGTTGTGGAGCTTGCGGATGCCGTGGAAGAGGTAGAGTCCTGCAGTGCCTGCTACGGATATCTGATCCCGGCACTGGAGATGCTGAAGGATGAGGGGCTTTTTGAGAAGCTTCATGAGAAGATCTGTATCGGGCAGGGATACCGTGGCCAGACGGGTGAGCTGGGCGTGGGGAACTGTACGTGTAAGTTCAGACATTATGTGGCGGGATGTCCGCCGTTGGAGAATGATATTTATGAGTTTTTGAAAGGGTATGTGTTAGACGAACGGACGCCGTGAATGGTGGAGTGGCGTCGCGGACGCGCTGCGTGCCACCGGAAAAGAGTCGAATCTGGACGGGAATCCTTTTAACTACTGCAACAATCTCGGCACAGCGCAGCGCCTGCCAGCCCCGTAGAATACATCGCCTTGTCAGAAAATAAACACAATCAAAGTGTAGAGCAGCGGCGTGACCAGAGGGGAGGGGTTTGGGGAGGGGGAACGGCCTTTCGCAACTATGAGTGCCTCCCCTCCCCGCATATATTTCCCCGTCTTTGTCAAAGCCACCCACTCTGGGAAAGGAAGAAAAATCTAAAGACTATCTTTCACAATTTCTACAATCTGTTCCATAGAAAACCGGCTACTATCAATACACAGATCATACTGTGTCATATCCATCCATTTAGAATCTGTAAAATACTCATAATAAGCCCTGCGTTCTTTATCCATCTTCTTTACCAGTTTCCGTGCGCTGGCTTCCTCGCGGCCGGTTCGGCGGATAACATTCTGTACTCTCTCTTCAAAGGGTGCATGAATAAAAAGTTTCAGGGATTTATCCTTCAGAATATTCGTAGCGCACCGCCCGACGATCACGCAATCCTCTTTCTGCGGGAGAGAAAGTATGATTTTTCTCTGCAGATCATAAAGCACATCATTCATGGGAATGAAGGAGAAGTTGTCCGTAAACTGGAGTTCACTGTCAACAGGGAACATCCACTGGCTGGCTTTTTTTTCATCGACCTTTGCCAGGGTATCAAAAGGCAGATTATTCTTCTTGGCTGCCATGTCGATCAGCTCTTTGTCATAAAAACCCATATCCAACTTTTCTGCCAGTGTCTTGCCGATCAGACGTCCGTTGCTTCCGAACATACGATTGATAGTGATGATACGCTTTGCCATAATAAAACCCCCTTTTATCTCAGACCGGAAATGAAATTCTGCTTTTCCGGTTCTTATATTCTTATACTTCTTTTATAACATATTCAGAACAAAAATACCAGAAAATTATAGAAAATATTTAAAATAATAGTAAAAATATACAAACAGAATTCGAAACAGACAGAAAATTGTACAAAGTAAAGCTGCATAAAACAAAGTTTTTTCACCTGGATTTCACAGATCGCACAAAAAGTTTACACATTTTTTAGTTCATTACATATCTGGAGGTCAGAGGAATGAAGGGACGACGAAAAAAGCTTATGATTATCATACCGGTAACCTGTGTCTGTGTAGCGGGAGCAGGAACATTAGGGTATTTTAAACTGAGAAACACGCGGCCTGCAGTGCAGGAGACGACACCTATGCAGTCAGCGGAGGCAAAAAAGGGAAACCTTTCAAAAACAATTGTTGAAACCGGTAACCTGGAGCTCGCGGATGCGGTTGATCTGAATGTTCCGTCTGGCCTTGAGATCAGCGAGGTGCAGGTGGCAAGCGGTGATGAGGTGAAAGAAGGGGATGTACTTGCTGTCGTGGATGCGAGTTCGATCCTAGAGGCAATGGATCAGATGGAAGAGTGAAGAAGATCAACGTGTCTGCCGGATCAGATATTGCAGATGTGATGGTCAGTGACGGTGCCCTGATGGTTTTATCCCTGGATGGAAAAATGGCAGTTTCGCTTGCGGATGTGTCCGGTGTGTCTGCCGGTGATACTGTGACGGTTGTGCTTTCTTCAGGGACAGAAGTCAGTGGAACTGTAGATTCTGTCAGTGGTGATGATTGTGTGGTTACGGTTACGGATGATGGAACTACATATGGGGACATGGTTGCAGTGACAGACAGCAGTGGAAATGAGCTGGGAAGCGGAGAGCTAACGATTCATCAACCGCTTGAGATCACAGGAACCTCTGGTACGGTTTCTGTTGTGAATGTATCCGAGAATACCAGTGTGTCGGAGGATACGACCATCCTTACGCTTGAGGGAAACGCCAATGAGACGGAGTATCAGGAACTTCTGGCAAAGCGGGAGGCCAGAACTGTGACTTTGAAAAAGCTGATTCAGCTGAAAACGGACCCGGAGATCAGGGCGGAAATTGCCGGAACTGCGCAGAGTGTGAATGCGTCTGCGGGAAGCGGTACGTCAGATTCCGGTTCGACGGGAAGCAGCACAGGAAGTACTGCATCGGGCAGTACAAGTACATCCGGTGGGAAAACGGTTTCACAGATGTCGTATACTACAGTGAAAGATATATTTGCCTCTGATAATAAAGCTGTATCGAAAAGTGCGGAGAGTAGTGCTGAAAACAATACAAAAAATGCGATTCAGAAAGAACAGATGAGGCAGCGTCATTGGCAGTTACAGCAGAAACAGAGGATTTTTCTGTCGATGAGGAAGACAATACAGAAGAGAATACAGAAGACAATATACAGGGGGAAACGCCAGAGGATTCTTCGGTGATCTTGCAGTTTGCCATAACTACGGAAGGGGAGTGTACAGCTGCGAATCTGGTTGTTGCTGCACCGGCAACAGGCGGTACGCCAGTGATTGTTGTAAATGTGACGGATGGAACATACACCGGTACGGTGTCCTGGAATCCGGGAAATGAAATAACAACGCCGAAGAGGATGATGCACTGACAGACGGAATCAATACGGGTGGTATAGACAAAAACGGAACAGATGGAACGGATAACACCGGAAGCAGCGACAATGGAACCGGTACTCAGACAGGCTCCGGCAATATGACCGGAAATACTTCTTCCGCCGGAAATATAACAGGGAACACAACAGGAAATATTGCTTCCGGTACATCTGCGACCGAGACAAAGGACTCACAGAATTCCTCAGATTCTTCATCCGCAGAAAGCACGGAGGCCACAGTTCTCTCAACCTCTGAGTACAGTACAGACGTTGCGCTTTTTACCATTTCCCCGGATGATACCATGACCTTGAATGTAAGTGTGGACGAACTGGATATCAATTCCGTGGAAATCGGGCAGGAGGCAGCGATCACATTCGATGCTATTGAGGATAAGGAATTTATCGGCGAGGTAACTGAAATCGGAAATACAGCATCGGTAAGTGGCGGTGTTGCGAAATACACAGTATCAGTTTCTGTTCCGAAAGATGAGCAGATGAAGCAGGGCATGAATGCTTCTGCGACGGTCACGATCGAGAACCGTGAAAATGTGATCACCATTCCTGTAAACGCACTGCAGGAAAAAGGGGACCGGGTTTTCGTCTATACCAGTACGGATGAAGAGGGAAATCTTTCCGGTGAGACAGAAGTAAAGACAGGGACTTTCGGATGGAACAACGGTTGAGATCACGGATGGGCTCCAGCTACCTTACTGTGACGATCTCGGATGATAAGGAAAATCCGCTTCGTCTGAATGAGCTGTCGGATTTTTCAGTGCCAGATGAGGTGGACGAGGTAGCGCCTGTTTCCTGGACCAGCGTTACTGCAAAAACAAGTAATTCCAGCGGCACCATAACACTGATAGGAACTACGGGAGGCTATATGGATATTCAGGGACTGGAGCTGTACAGTGGACGTTTCCTGAAAAAAACAGATACAGATAACAATTCCTATGTTGTGGTGATCACGAAAGATACGGCTACAGAGCTTCTGGGACGGGCAGATGCCACAGATGAGAAGAGCTTGGAGCCGGCGAAGAATGCACTGACAGAGCTTCTTCTGGAACGTTTTGGACAGGATGAGGATGCTTTTTCCGTTGTGGATCAGTCGGAGATCATGGAGGCTATGTCCAATGTGACGAATACCATGTCACTGATGATCGGCGGGATTGCGGCAATCTCTCTTTTGGTAGGAGGAATCGGGATCATGAATATCATGCTGGTTTCGGTTACGGAGCGAACGAGAGAGATCGGAATCCGAAAGGCTATCGGCGCGAAGTGGGGAACCATTATGCTGCAGTTTCTTATGGAAGCACTTCTGGTAAGCCTGATGGGCTGCGTGGCGGGGATTGGTCTGGCCTGGGTGATCCTTAAGGTGGCAGGAATCGTCATGAAAGATTCCATGAGCTTTGCCATGGATATGAAGGTGGTGTGGGTTTCTGTAGGATTCTCCGCACTGATCGGTGTCATTTTCGGACTCTACCCGGCAAATAAGGCAGCATCCAAGAAACCGATCGAAGCATTACGGTATTCCGGTTAAACATATAGAATAATCAGCATGAGAGATAGCGCAATTTGTTACAGGTGTCAGACACCGGAACAGATTGCGCTGATTTATTATTTTGTCTGGAAATCTCGACTATGATAAGGTATAATTCATAATAAATGAAACGAGCAGAGAAAGGGTGACGGAAGATTTGAACATCGTGGAGAAATGTGTTTCATGCCTAGACGTTGAAGAGTCCTATGATCTGGCCAGGCGGATGGAACAGGAGAAGACCAATCCGGTCCTGGGTTACCGTACAGCAGGCTCTCTGGCAGAGAGAAAGACCGGAGATATGCTCTGTGAGGAAATGAAGAAAGCCGGCCTTACCCAGGTGGAAAAAGACCGCATCACAGTAGATGCCTGGGAATTCCATAAGGCGGTCATGCGCTATCCGGACGCAGACGGCAGTATCAGGGAGATTCAGCTGGGAGCATACCAGACAGATTTTCAGACGGAGGGCTTTGAGAAATTTGAGCTTGTTTATCTGGGAAAAGGAACTGCGGATGAGTACCGCAACGTAGATGTGAAGGGCAAGCTGGTGCTTGTGGAGATCAATCAGCGGGAAGAGTGGTGGATCAATTATCCAGTATACCAGGCACATCTGAAAGGTGCAGCAGCCCTGATCGCTGTCCAGAGCAGAGGGTATGCCCAGATCGATGATACGGCATTGAATGCACAGGATATTGCAGGTCCGCCAGAGGCTCCTGCTTTTTCCATGTCAAGAGCAGATTTCCTCAAAATACAAAAGCTCATGAAAGCGAAACAGGAGGGCGGGAGAACGCTGCCGGAGATCACGGTGGAGTTTGATGCGGAAACGCAGGTGAAGAAAGATCAGTATACTTATAATATTATAGGAAAGATTCCAGGTAGCTGTTCGGATTCCATGATCCTCTTAAGTGCACATTATGACTCGTATTTTGAGGGCTTTCAGGATGACAATGCAGCAGTGGCAATGATCATCGGGATCGCACGGGCACTGATCCGTGGCGGCTACCGGCCATATCACACCATTGTAGTATGTGCCCTCGCAGCAGAGGAATGGGGAATTTCCGATACGAAATATGACTGGTCCACAGGTGCTTACCGGCAGGTGTTTGAGGCAAGACCAGACTGGCCGGGGCATGTGATCGCGGACTTTAATTTTGAGCTTCCGGCACATGCACACAGTACCAGGGACGCTGTGCGCTGTACCTATGAGTATGCGGATTTTGTCCAGAAATTTGTGGATACGGTTTTAATGCCGGAGGGAATCTATCCGGACGGAATGACCACACTTTATCCTATTGAGACATGGTCGGATGATTTTACCATGTCCATTTCCGGAATCCCCTCCATGGTCAATGATTTCAGCGGCGGGCCGTTTATGGAGAACTATTATCATTCCCAGTATGACAATCAGGATGTTTATGAGGAAGCGGTTTATAAATTTCATCATGAATTTTATCTGCGCCTTCTTATGGCGGTTGATTCTCTTACACTGCCGCCCCTGGATTTCGGCCGTGTGCTTGCAGGAAGCATTGAGAGCCTTGATATGAAGCTGTGTATGCGTACCGGTGCCAACGGAGCACTCCTTCTTTCAAAGACTGAGCAGGCAAAAAAAGTAGCAGCACAGCTTTTTGAAAAGATCCGTCAGTGGAACAGCCAGCCGGTTGCTGACCAGAACTGGAAAAAATCCGATGCCATCACAAAGAAGCTTCTTGCCGTATTCAAAAAATCCCAGGATTACCTGGTGCGCCTGGACTGGGAGGACAATGTGATCTTTCCGCAGCAGGCAGTGCAGAATAATTTGTATGCACTGGATGAGGCGATGAGCTTCCTTGAAAAAGGTGAGATTGCACCGGCTCTGGAGGCTTTTTACAGCATAGATAACAACTGTTATGCGTTCCAGTTCGAGCGAGAGGTTTTTTATCATTTTACAGAATATATCATGAAGCAGTCACCGGAGCGTCTGATGTGGGGAAAAGGCAGGATCCTACACCACGAGAATCTGTATGACATCGTAAAAAGCCTCAGGGAAAAACAGCCCGGGGACAGCCTTGAGACAGAGCGCAGACAGCTGAAGGAAGCCTGGGAACGTCAGAAGAATTACTACATAGATGATATCGAATATCTGATCCGTGCGGCAGACAAGCTTAACGATATGATCCGCGAGACGATCCGGATGTTCGAGGAAGAATAAAAAAATAACAGCATCCCGGAGTGCGCCGGGAGCCTGGAGGAAAAAA
Organism: Blautia aquisgranensis; assembly: GCF_040096615.1. Taxonomy (NCBI): domain Bacteria; kingdom Bacillati; phylum Bacillota; class Clostridia; order Lachnospirales; family Lachnospiraceae; genus Blautia; species Blautia aquisgranensis. Next base: position 51,465 of record NZ_JBBMEJ010000001.1, on the reverse strand, counting down.
TGGAAAGCCATAATTTATACCGAGTGAAAGAAGAAGACCTGGAGAAGCTGATCCGGATACTGACCGTATGCTTTGCGGAGGATCCTCTGTATCATGCGCTGATCCCGGATAAGGATACCCGTGAGAGACTGATGCCCGAGCTTTTCACCTGTGATCTTACGGAGTTTTTTGAGACCTGCGAGATCTATGCAGACAGCAGTGAGCTGAACAGTGTTCTTGTAGTGTCAGACGGAACGGAGCACGAGGCAGCACTGCACAATCTGATGGTAGATTTTTTTGCACTGCTGAAAACCGATGGGTATCTGATCAAGGAGGATCCAAGCCTTTCCACCTTGTGGAAATTCATTCAGGGAAAAGACTATCTCAATTCCAGTTGGACTTCCCAGCTGCACACAGCAGAGAGACTTCATGTGATCTATCTGGCTGTGGTGCCGCAGATGCAGCATCACGGACTGGCCGAGAAGCTGATGGATGAGGTCATTGACTATGCAGACCGGAATAAGCTGATGATCTCACTGGAAACTCACAATCCGGTGAATGTATCCATGTATGAAAAATTCGGATTTAAGTTATACGGTATTGTGCAGAAGAAAGGCTTTGATCTGAAGCAGTACTGTATGATCAAACAGGCGTAAAATGGAAATAGCAGTGGATATTTTTATACGGGTCTGCTAAAATTAACACTTGGATAAATAATGATAATATTTTTCAGAAGGGAAAAAATATGCTCAAGATAAAAAATTATGTAAAGGCAGAGAGTCTTACCCAGGCCTATGAGCTGAATCAGAAAAAAACAGCCATTATTCTGGGCGGCATGGTCTGGCTGAAAATGGGCAATCGCAATATTGTCACAGCTATAGACCTTTCCGGGCTGGGACTGGATACGATCACAGAAACAGAAGAAGAGTTTGTGATCGGATGTATGACCCCGCTTCACACGCTGGAGACTCATAAATCGCTCAATGAATATACCAATGGTGCGATCCGTGAGAGTGTCCGTCATATCGTAGGCGTGCAGTTCCGCAACTGCGCCACAGTGGGCGGAAGTATTTTCGGGCGTTTCGGATTTTCGGATGTGCTCACTATGTTCCTTGCCATGGATACCTGGGTAGAGCTTTATGACAGAGGAAGGATCCCGCTTACAGAATTTGCACAGATGGAGCGTGACAATGATATCCTTGTAAATATCATTGTGAAAAAGGCTCCTCTGAATACAGTGTACTTAAGTCAGCGGAATAACTCCACAGATTTTCCGGTGCTGACCTGTGCAGCTTCGCTTATTGACGGAGTGCCGAGAACCGTGATCGGTGCAAGACCGGCCAGAGCCGTTGTTGCAGAGGATACAGAAGGCATTCTCGCAGATTTTGCAAAGAAGGATCCGCAGGAGAAAAAAGAGGCAGCGAAGGCTTTTGCCGAATATGCAGCAGAGCATGTTGCTACCGATAAAAATATGCGTGCCTCAAAAGAATACAGAACCCTCCTTGTAAAAGTTCTTACAAGAAGAGCATGGGAAGAGATTGGAGGTAGAGATTGATGAACATCACGTTCTGGTTAAACGGAAGAAAAAAACAGGCAGAGGTAGATGCTTCCGAGCTGCTTCTGGATTTTCTCCGCAAAAACAGCTGCTACAGCGTGAAACGTGGCTGTGAAACAGCGAACTGTGGACTTTGCACGGTTCTGATGGATGACCGTCCGGTTCTTTCCTGCTCCATGCTGGCTGCACGTGCAGATGGTAAAAAGATCGTCACACTGGAAGGCATGCAGGAGGAAGCAAAAGAATTCGGCCAGTTTATGGCTAATGAGGGAGCAGAGCAGTGTGGTTTTTGCAATCCTGGCTTTATCATGAATGTTTTTGCCATGCTCCGTGAGCTTGAGGATCCTACAGAGGATGAGATTCGGGAATATCTTTCCGGAAACCTGTGCCGCTGCTCCGGGTTTGTGGGACAGACAAGAAGTATCCTGAAATTTCTCGACTACAAAAAAAGACAGGAGGAAGGAGAATGAAATACGTAAATAAACCGGTACCAAAAACAGATGCCATGTCACTGGTAACCGGAAAACCGGTCTACACCGATGATCTTGCGCCTTCAGACTGTCTTATTGTGAAGCTTCTTCGAAGCCCGTATGCCAACGCCTGGGTGGAAGAAATCAAGACCGACGCGGCAAAAAAAATAGAAGGAATCGCCTGTGTTCTTACATATGATGATGTTTCCCATAAGCGTTTTACCCTGGCAGGTCAGACAGCGCCGGAAATCAGCCCGTGGGATCGTTATATCATTGATAAGCATGTGCGTTTTGTAGGAGATACGGTTGCCATTGTAGCCGGTGAGACAGAAGAAGCTGTTGACAAGGCCCTGAAACGCATCAAGGTAAAGTACCGTGTGGAGGAGCCGGTGCTTGACATTCATACAGCCAAAGATAATCCTATCCTGGTTCATCCGGAGGAGGACTGGTATATGCCGATCCCAGCAGGCGGCGATAATAAGCGTAATCTGTGTTCTTCCAATGTAGAAGAGGTGGGGGACGTGGATGCCATGCTGGAAAAATGCGCTTATACCGTAGATCAGGTCTATCATACGAAGGCCAACCAGCAGACTATGATGGAGACGTTCCGGACATATTGCTATATGGATCATTTTCAGAGACTGACCGTGGTTTCTTCCACACAGATTCCGTTCCATGTCAGACGAATCGTAGGAAATGCACTGGATATCCCGTCCTCTAAGATCCGCGTGATCAAGCCTCGAATTGGCGGTGGCTTCGGAGCGAAGCAGTCTTCTGTCAGCGAGGTTTATCCGGCACTTGTGACCTGGGTCACAGGACGGCCGTCCAAGATCATTTTTTCAAGAAAAGAGTCCATGATCGCATCCTCACCGCGTCATGAGATGGAAGTCCGTATCCGCATGGGTGCCGACGAAAACGGTATCGTAAAAGCAATCGATCTTTATACGCTTTCCAACACAGGAGCCTACGGGGAGCATGGCCCGACAACCGTCGGACTTTCCGGACATAAGTCCATTGCACTCTACAGACATACCGAGGCTTACCGGTTTGCCTATGATGTGGTCTATACGAATATGCAGGCAGCCGGTGCGTACCGTGGCTATGGTGCGACCCAGGGTATTTTTGCAGTGGAGTCTGCGGCAGATGAGCTGGCGCACAAGATGGGTATCGATCCGGTGAAATTCCGGGAGATGAACATGCCGATGGAGGGAGAAGCCCTTCCTGGATATCCGGATGTTCCGATCAACGGAAGCTGTACCATGGACAAATGCGTGGCCCGTGCAAAAGAAATGATTGGCTGGGATGAGAAATACCCGTTCCGTGATATGGGTAACGGCAAGGTCCGTGGTGTAGGAATCGCCATGGCCATGCAGGGCTCATCCATTGCGGGAATCGATGTAGGTGGTGCGGATATCAAGCTCAACGAGGATGGCTCCTATACACTAGCACTTGGATGCTCAGATATGGGAACCGGCTGCGACACGATCCTTGCACAGATGGCGGCAGACTGTCTGGATACCGACATGAAAAACATCGTTGTATTCAGTGTGGATACAGATATTTCACCATATGATTCCGGCTCCTATGCTTCTTCAACTACCTATGCTACAGGAAATGCAGTGATCCAGGCCTGCACAGAGCTGAGAAAACGAATTCATGCTTTCGGTGCGGATATGCTGGGGGTAGCTTTGGAGGATACCGATTTTGACGGAACCATCGTTCGCACAGAAGACGGTAAGGAGGTTACCCTGAGACAGATCGCAGGAAAGAGCACCTGTGGTATCAGCAGTGAGCTTCAGGTGACAAAGGAATTTTCTTCTCCGATCTCCCCGCCGCCGTTTATGGCAGGTGCTGCTGAGGTTGAGATTGATAAGGAGACAGGACAGGTCGATGTGATCGATTATGTTGGTGTGATCGACTGCGGAACTCCGATCAACCCGAATCTTGCCAGGGTACAGGCAGAGGGCGGTATCGGACAGGGAATCGGAATGGCTCTTTATGAGGATGTGAAGTACACAGATAAAGGTAAGATACGGAACAATTCGTTCATGCAGTACAAGATTCCGAACCGTATGGATCTTCCAAGCGTCCGGATCGAGTTTGAGAGCAGCTATGAGAAGAGCGGACCGTTTGGTGCGAAATCCATCGGCGAGCTTGTGATCGATACTCCGTGCCCGGCGATTGCCAACGCAGTTTATAATGCAACAGGAGTCCGTGTCCGTGAGCTTCCGATCACTCCGGAAAAGGTTGCTATGGGAATCCTGGCTAAGGAAAACGGAGAGAAGGTGTAAAGGATGCGAGAACTGATGCTGATTCCGGCAGGTATCATCCTGGAGCTTCTTGTGTTTTTCTGTGCAGGAAGCCTTCTGATGCGACTTCTTCGGATGAAGGCAGAGACATCCATGGCACTTTTTATGGGATATCTTCTGTATTTTTCGGTATTTGAGCTGATTGCTGTGCCTATGACTCTGAAATGGATAAGCCTCACACATTTTGCGTGGTTCTGGGCAGCGGTTATGGTTTCGACAGTTTTTGCGGGCTGCCTGTTTTTGCACAGACAATGGTTTCATCAGTTGAGAGAATGGGGGAATGTGCTTAAGGCTCATTCCTGGATGCTTCTGCTTGTGGCAGCAGTAGTTCTTCTGCAATGTCTGCTGGTGGCAGCATATCAGGATAATACAGCAGATGCGGCACATTACGTTGGTGAGGTGAGCACATCTGTATATACGGACACGCTGGCCAGGTATAATCCCCTTACTGGAGTGCTTCAGAAGAATTTTAATATCCGATATGACCTGTCAGCATATCCGATGAACAATGCGGTATGGTGCTGTCTCCTTGGAATTCATCCGATCGTACAGTCCAAGATCGTGATGGCAGTTGTGAATGTTCTGATGATCAATCTGCTTTTTTACCAGCTTGGAAAAAAGCTTTTCAGGGAAGATGTGAAGAAGGCAGACCTTTTTGTGGTCTTTGTATGCCTGCTGCAGCTGTTTTCCTATTCCCTTTATACATCAGGAACCTTCCAGCTTACCCGATGCTATGAAGGAAAAGCCTTGCTTGCCAATGTAGCGATCCCGGCTGCATTTTATGCGGCGGTCTGCCTGTGGATGGATGAAAAGTCTCGAAATACCTGGGTGTTTCTTGTGCTGGCTTCCGTCAGTGCGCTGACTTTTTCCGGATCATCCATTATTTATCCGGTGGCAGTCAGTGCAGCAGTACTTCCGGTAATGCTTTTCCGGAGAAAACTTTCCTGGGCGATCCCTTATGCACTTTGTATGGTGTCGGGATTTCTCTATGCGGCGGTTTATTTTTCGTCGAAGTTGGGATGGCTGGTGTTTCCGGCATCGTAAATACTGCATGCAGCGAAGAAATATACAGCATTTCGGGAAACGGCGGACAGAACCGGAAATGGTGCCTGCCCGGAATGCTGCAAAAATGCTACAAATAGGAGAATAGAAAATGGCAGGAGTAACGATCGAAGAGCTTGGCCTTAATTTTGTGAAGGTCTGCATGGAAAATTACTGGAGTGGCTGTATATTGCCGGTATTTTTTCTGCTGGGGATCCTGTGGAATATTTTCTGCCACAAGAAAAAAGAGGCCTGGGTCTTTCTGTTTTATACCGTCTTTCTGGCACTTACGGTATACAATCCGTTCCTTGTGAAATATGTTGTGCCAAAGGCGAATTTTGAAAATGAATATTATCGGTTCATATGGATCCTTCCGGTGATACCGGGTGTTGCGTATTACGCGGTGCGTCTAGTGGGACTTATCCGGGCAAAATGGGCAAAAGTCCTCCTTGCTGTCATTCTGGGAGGGGTGATCGTGGCTACCGGAACTCCCATTCCTGGCATTGCAAAGGATTTTGCCGTTGCAGAGAATATCTACAAAGTTCCGGATGAGCTGCGCTCCATCTGTGATGTGATACACAAAGACAGCAAAAATGAACAGCCACGGATCGTTTTCGGCGATGATATGAATATGGTGGCAAGACAGTATGATCCTTCCCTGATCCTGGTTCTGAACCGGAATTATCGTCTGTACAGGGCAGGAAGCACAGTGGTGGGAAACTACGAAAAAAAGAAGGATTATCAGATACAGAAGGTGATCATGGATGTGGTCAGCTACCAGATGACAGATACAGATATGAAGAAATTCAAATCATCTCTGAAAAAGACGAAAACAGAGTATCTTGTGGTTCAGCTGGAGCAGAACTGCCACGATTATCTTCGCGAGGCAGGATGTGTGCCTGTGGCGCAGACCGAAAAATATGTTGTATACAGGTATGAGGGGTGATGAAACTTCACTCCTCTGTCTGATACAGACAGATTTTTTGGAAAAATATGGTTGACAAATATGGCGAAAATGCTCGAAATGTGTGATGAATGTACACTGTTTAAAAAAATCTTTACAATTTTTTGTTTTTGTGTTAGAATCAAAGACAGTGTAAGCCTACTTTGATAATTTCATATCCGATTTGCGAGTTATGTTTTTCATTATGCACCTGTAGCTCAGTGGATAGAGCAGTGGTTTCCGGTACCATGTGCGGGGGTTCGATTCCCTTCAGGTGTGCTACCCGGGACAGTGGAGCTGTTCCGGTGTGTTGTTATGATAAGGAGGACAAGAACTTGGATGATTTCAGAGAATGGTTATCAGATAACCTTCGCTATTTTATGTTAGGCGGAGCAATTCTGTTAATCGTGCTTGTTCTGATCTTTGGCGTGCGCGCCTGTGTTGGAGGTAAGAAGGGGAATTCCAATGAAGATCAGACAACAGCCAAAAGTAACCAGGAAAATGATCCTTCTTCTCCGGCAAATGATGGGGAGACAGACGAGAAGAAAGACGCCAGTCCCGCAGCAGAAGCTGATGCGGAGACAACCATGGAAAAAGCCAGCACGGAAGTAACCGAGCTGATTCAAAGCTATTATAAAGCTTTTGGGGAAAAAGACATTGCAACACTTAAGACGATCGAGGACGGATTTACACCGGCCGACGAGTCACAGGTTAATTCAAGGGATTATATTGACGGATATGAGGTACAGGATGTTTACGCGAAGAAAGGAATGACGGACGGCTCGTATGTCGTTTATGTCGTCTTTAATTATATCTGTACAGGTATTGAAACTCCGGTTCCGGCACTGAGCCAGTTTTATGTTGAGACAGACAGTGACGGAAGCCTGAAGATCAAGGGAGGCGCTGATGCGGATACAGATATCAGTGCTTATGTTAAGAAATTAGAATCTGAGAAGGATGTACAGGATCTTATCACGAAAGTAAAGGCTGATTATGATGCGGCTCAGAAAAATGATTCCTCTCTGGCAGAGTTTCTGCAGGGGCTTGGTGATGATGCCAGTGCTTCCGCAGAGTCAGGAACAATGATGACAGTCACAGAGGACTGTAATGTTCGTGCTTCAGCAGATTCAGAGGGTGAGATTATCGGTGGTTTTTCTGCGGGAACGGAAGTTGAGAAGAAGGGGCAGGAAGGCGACTGGATACAGGTTGATTATGATGGACAGACCGGATATATATACAGTGGTCTGCTGGAATAAATAATAAGGGTAAATAGGAAATGCAGGTTCCGATATGGAGCCTGCATTTTTTTTACAATTATGTTTTTTGTAATCGCACTGACAGTGCAGGGCAGCTGCACCAACGGGGGGCTATTTTTGAATAGAGCCATCGTCGGCAGTCTTATATTTCTTCCCATCTGCAGTGAAAGTACCTGTCTGAAGAATTCCATCCTCGTCCAGATAATAGGTTTTGCGTTTCAGCTTCAGCCATTCTCGCTGCATGATTCCGTTCTTATTAAAATAGTAGCGTTTGCCATCTGTATCGGTAAGCCAGCCTGTGTAGGCAGTGCCATCTACCATAAAAAGCCAGTCAGAGCCATTGGCTGTCCATACACCATTCTCAGCTTCCGGGGAAGCTTTCTGCGTTTCGGGTGTGGGAGTCGGAGTCGACGTGGCAGGTATTATGTCGGAGTCCGAAGAAGCTGCCGTATCAGAAACAGTCGGAACCGGGGTTGCTTCCGGAACGACCGCAGTATCTCTGATAGTAACGGAAAGCTTGCTGTTTCCGGAAGGACCGGCGGATGACTGGGTAAAAAGAATGCCACAGAGCAGGCACAAAAAAATCGAAATAAAGATCAGAAGCCGGTGAATGTGTGAATTACGGCCTTGCATATTTTTTCCTCCTGATGATTGGTCTGTTCCTGTTAATCATACAATACCTGTATTAAAAATACAAGGAAAATAAGCGTTGCGAACACCAGTGAAAGAATATATAATAGAACAATGGACGAAAAAATCAGAATCAATAAATATTTAAGTGACGCAGGCGTCTGCTCCAGAAGAGAGGCAGACAGACTGACAGAAGAGGGGCGTATCACTGTTGACGGAGAGGCAGTTCCGGCCGGTACGAAGGTATCGCCGGGAGCCAGGATCTGTATCGACGGAAAGCCTATAACCATACAGGGAAGAAGGATCCTCCTCCTCTTTAACAAACCAAGAGGGATTGTCTGCAGTACGAAGCAGCAGCGAGAGGAGATGACCGTGACCGAATATCTGAACTATCCGGTGCGGATATATCCCATAGGCCGTCTTGATAAGGAATCTCAGGGGCTTTTGCTTCTTACGAATGAGGGAAGCCTTGTGAACCGTATCATGAAAGCCGGGAATTTTCATGAGAAGGAATATCAGGTGACAGTCAACAAACCGGTCACACCGGAATTCATAAAAGGCATGAGTGGCGGAGTGCCGATCCTGGACACCGTGACCCGCACCTGTAAGGTGACAAAAACAGGAAAGAACGGTTTTTCTATTATTCTTACCCAGGGCCTGAACCGGCAGATCCGCCGGATGTGTGAATATTTCGGCTACCGGGTCGTAACACTGAAGAGAGTACGGATCATGAATCTGATGATCGACGGTATTGAAGAAGGCAAATACCGGGAGATTACGCCGCGGGAACGTGCGAAACTGGAGGAACTGCTTTCCTCCGAAAAACCAAAAAGAGAAACAGGAGGAAGGCATGAACGAAGAAACCATCAAAGAAATGAAAGAACTGGGGGCAAGGCTCCGGGAAGCATCAAAGGCGTATTATCAGGAAGACAGGGAGATCATGCCAAACGTGGAGTACGACGCTCTGTACGACCAGCTGGAAGCTCTGGAGAAAGAAACAGGGGTGGTTCTGGCAGACAGTCCCACCGTTAATGTAGGATACGAAGCAGTTGATCAGCTTCCCAAGGAGGAGCATGAGCGACCGATGCTTTCTCTGGATAAGACGAAGGAGAGAGAAGCACTGCGGGAATTTATCGGAGATCATCCGACCCTTCTTTCCTGGAAGATGGACGGACTTACCATAGTACTGACCTATGAGAATGGAGAGCTTATCAAGGCTGTCACCAGAGGAAACGGTATCGTAGGCGAGGTGATCACCAACAATGCCAGAGTATTCAAGAACATTCCTTTGAAGATTTCTTTTAAGGGAAGGCTGGTACTCCGAGGAGAGGCGATTATCACCTATTCTGATTTTGAGCGGATCAATGAACAGATCGGAGATGCGGATGCCAGATATAAAAATCCAAGGAACCTCTGCAGCGGTTCAGTCCGCCAGCTGAATAACGAGATCACTGCGAAGAGAAATGTGCGTTTTTATGCCTTTTCTCTGGTAAGTGCAGACAGAGTGGATTTTAAGAATTCCAGAGAAGAACAGTTCAAGTGGTTGGCCGGACAGGGCTTCGAGGTTGTGGAGTACCGTAAGGTCACAGGAGAAACCCTGGATGCGGCGATGGATTATTTTGCGGAAGCAGTTACGAAGAATGATTTTCCATCGGACGGACTGGTTGCCCTGTATGACAATATTTCCTATGGGGAATCCCTGGGAACCACAGCGAAGTTTCCACGCAATGCCATGGCATTTAAATGGGCGGACGAGATGCGTGACACGAAGCTTCTGGAGATCGAGTGGAGTCCGTCAAGAACAGGCCTTATCAATCCGGTGGCGATCTTTGAACCTGTGGAGCTGGAGGGTACCACGGTCAGCAGAGCCAGCGTTCATAACATCAGCATCATGAAAGAGCTGAAGCTTGGAATTGGAGATACGATCCGTGTTTACAAAGCGAATATGATCATTCCGCAGATCGCGGAGAATCTTACTGGAAGCGGAAATGCACCGATTCCACCGACCTGCCCGGCGTGTGGCCAGGATACCGTGATCCGTAAGGAGAATGAGGTGGAGAGCCTTTTCTGCCCGAACCCGGACTGCCCGGCGAAAAAGATCAAATCTTTTGCACTGTTTACAAGCAGGGATGCCATGAATATCGACGGACTTTCTGAGGCTACACTGGAGAAATTTATCGCAAGAGGTTTTATCCATGATTTTGGCGATATTTTTGAGATCAGCAGATATAAGGATGAGATCGTGGAGATGGAGGGCTTTGGCCAGAAATCCTATGACAATCTGATCGACAGCCTGGAGAAGACGAAAGAGACTACGCTTCCACGGGTGATCTACAGCCTTGGCATTGCCAACATCGGTATTGCCAATGCGAAGGTGATCTGTCGTCATTTTGACAACGACCTGGAGAAGCTCCGCCATGCAGATCTGGAAGAGGTCAGCGATATTGATACTATCGGGCCAGTGATCGCCGGGAATCTTGTGGAGTATTTTAAAAATGAAGAGAATAACCGGCGACTGGATCATCTGATGAGCTTTCTTCATATTCAGGAAGAGGGACCGAAGCAGGAGCAGATTTTTGCAGGAATGAACTTCGTGATCACAGGAAGCCTGGTACATTTCGGAAATCGTAGTGAGGCCAAAGAGCTGATCGAATCTTTGGGAGGTAAGGTGACCGGCTCTGTAACAAAAAAGACGAATTATCTCATCAATAACGATGTGCAGTCCAATTCGTCCAAAAATAAAAAGGCCAGAGAACTTGAGATACCGATTCTGTCTGAGGAGGATTTTCTCAAGCTTGCAGGACGCGGAAGCGAAAACTGAGACAGTTGGAATGTGAGAAATATCCGGCTTCATAAATGAAGATAAGGGTGATTTCTGAGGGATTCACCTTATACATAAAGGAGGGCTAACAATGCCGATCAAAACACAGGGAGATCTTCCGGTAAAGGAGATCCTTGAAAGAGAAAATATATTTGTGATGGATGAGAAGCGTGCCATGCATCAGGACATCCGTCCGATTCAGATTCTAATCCTGAATCTGATGCCGCTGAAAGAAGAGACAGAGCTGCAGCTTCTGCGCTCTCTTTCCAATACACCGCTGCAGGTGGATGTGACTTTTATGGCTGTGGAAAGCCACGAGGCAAAAAACACATCTCTCAGTCATCTGAATAAATTCTATGAGACTTTTTCAGATGTTAAGAAACGTAAATTCGATGGAATGATCATTACAGGAGCGCCGGTGGAGCAGATGCCTTTTGAGGAGGTAGACTACTGGGAGGAGCTGACGGAGATCATGAACTGGACTGAGAAGCATGTGACCTCCACGATCTTTCTCTGCTGGGCGGCGCAGGCCAGCCTGTACCACTTCTATGGCCTGGAGAAAAAGCCTCTGGACAAAAAAATGTTCGGTCTTTTCTGGCATAAGGTCCTGAACCGCAAGATCCCGCTTGTACGTGGCTTTGATGATGTATTTCTTGCCCCGCATTCCAGACATACAGAGGTTCCGATCGAAGATATCCGTGCCTGCAAAGATCTGACCATTCTGGCGGAGAGTGAGGAAGCAGGTCTTTTCCTTGCCATGGCAGAGGGCGGCCGCAAGATCTTCGTTATGGGACATCCGGAATACGACCGTGTGACCCTGGACGGAGAGTACAAGCGCGACCTTGCCAAGGGTCTTCCGATTGAGATTCCGAAGAACTACTACGAGAACGATGATCCAAACAACAAGCCACTGCTCACATGGCGAGCACATGCGAACAACCTTTATACAAACTGGCTGAATTATTACGTTTATCAGTCAACCCCGTTCGACCTGTACGGGACACCGGATTTTAAGGAACTGTAGAAAATATGCCCCGTTCTTTCTTTGAAAAATCACATTTTTCACACAAACTTTATTTGCCTATTTTGAAAAATGGTGCTATAGTAAAGTTGGTTCCGACAAACGAATACTTTATGGATTTCAGCGAGTGACCGGGCGGAGCCATTTTACTGTTGTAGCCGGTCATGATCTGGATCAGGAAAGAAGGAAGAGGGAAACAATTGCGTAAAAAATCACATATACTGTTAGGCAGATACCTGGCTGACCAGATGTCTGAGGTGTATAGTCTTCAGCAGCACAGAAAAGCGTTTTGCTTGGGTAACATCATGCCGGATCTGAAACCGTCGTTTCTTACTACAAGACACGAGTTCTATGGAACTTTCAATCAGCTTCAGAGTAAGATGAGAGAACTGGTTGAACGGAATCCGGAAGTGGACAATGCCAGAGTTTACTGGCGCAGGTTCGGTGAAGTCATGCATTATATGGCTGATTATTTTACTTTTCCTCATAACAGAACATACAAAGGAAATCTTGCAGAACATAATTCCTACGAGGCTGAACTGAAGAACCGCCTGAAAGAGTGTATCTTAAGCGGCAACGCAGACAGTCAGCTGGAAGAAGCGAAGCAGTTCGACAGCTTTGAGGAACTTGTGGAATATATCCGTGAGCGTCACGCATATTACCTGGAGAGTCCGAGATGTATTGCAGATGATATCCGTTTTATCCTGCGGGTATGCTATCAGGTAGTACAGGGAATTTTCCAGCTCTGTGTCAGAAGACAGTTTCATATGGAAGGTCAGCCGGTCATTGTGGCCTGAAAACAGTATACGGCAGAGACTGCAGTGTGTAGGCACTGCAGTTTTTGTGTTTTTATATTTGGAAAAGATTTTTGCAAAAATGTGAATAAAAAGTGAAAAATAAATAAATTGGAGAGGTTATACTGCCAGAACGGTTGATTTCATAAAATTCCTATGATAAAATAAGCAAAGTAAAACTTTAAGTTATCTAATATGGTTTAAGGCAGACCTTTATTATAGGGGAAGTAAAGGGATGTTCAAGGAAAGAAGGGAGCATCTTATTAAATATGAAGAACAAGTACCTGAATAAGTTTTTATGCATCACGACGTTATCAGCTATGGTACTGACATCACCCGCTGGGGTTATGGCTTCAGAGGAAACAGGGACTGTTGTCAGTGATGACAGTGGCGAAACGATGCCATCGGAACCGACTGAAACACCGGAACCGGAGCCAATAGAAACACCGGAACCAGAGCCGACCGCAGCGCCAGAGCCAATAGAAACACCGGAACCGGAGCCGACAGCAACACCGGAGCCAATAGAAACACCGACACCAGAACCGACCGCGACGCCGGAACCAACCGCGACACCGGAACCGACAGCAACACCGAAGCCGACTGAGACACCGGATAGTTCTGAAACGGTGCAGGATGTTATTAATAAGATTAATGCACTGCCGGAGAGTATTACCGTGCAGACAAAAACGCAGATTCAGGAAGCTCGTGCAGCATATGAAGCATTGTCAGATTCAGATAAAGCCAAGGTTACGAATTATTCTGTCCTTGTATCAGCGGAAGAAAAACTGGCAGCAATTGCTGGTGATACTAAAAAAGATATAAAGAAGTCTGAAGATACTAATAAGGATTCTGAAAAAGAAAATAAAGGAAATAATGCTACTGCGACACAGATAGGAAGTCCTGTATATTTGACAAATATGGTATCTAATCTTCATGCAGGAAAAGAATTTTATCTGGACAGCCTGAAAAATAATTACAATCTTACATTTTCTGACGATTTTGCATCTGTGATGGATCAGATTGAGCAGGAATATAAAGAAAGTAACAAACTTACAGATGATACTATTCTGGTGCGTAACTGGCAGGATATTCTGGCGGTATATGTATACCGGCAGAGTCAGAATGGAGTGTCATCATTTAATATGGATGCGTCCAGTAAAACTGAACTTGCGAAGATATTCGCAGAAATGAATCCAATCGTGAGAGATAAACAGGATATTACTAAAGTGTCCTATGGAAATCTTAAGATCAATTATTACATCAAGAAGAATAATATTTCAAAAGCAGATCGAACGATTCTTAAGAAATATGTTGAGACAGACTGCGAATTACTTTGTGCGGTTGTTACAGCGTCCAAAGGATTTGTAAGAGAAAGCGTTGGAGATAATGTTTCAGAAGATCGAGTAGATGTAATTACAGCTGCATATTCTCTGGTTGGTAAAGTTGGATATTTTTGGGGTGGTAAATCCAATGCTATCGGCAGTGACCCGAGCTGGGGAGCTGTTGAGAAGGTTACAGCAGAGGGAAGTAAAAGCTCTGGTACATTGCGGGCATACGGCTTGGATTGCAGTGGATTCGTAACTTGGGCAGTGATTAATGGTTACCAGGATCCGGGCATGCAGTCTGTTGTTGGTGATGGAACCTCTGATCAGTGGGAAAAGGCTAATGTGGTCAGTGAGGCAGATGCTAAACCTGGAGATCTTGTATTCCAGAGAGGACCGGAAGCAGGAAGCGACAATCATGTTGGTATTCTGTGTGGTAAGACAGATTCAGGAGATTGGATTGCGGTACATTGTTCTTCCAGTAAAAATGGAGTAACTGTAGGAGAAGCTTACAGTGCGAGTTTCCGTTATATTAGACAGCCGTCTTTCTACAGTGATGAAACCGTTGAAGAAGTAGCTGATGAAGATACCATAAGTGAGACGACAGAAACAGCACTTACAGATGTAGTAAAATCCAGTGCGTTAAAAGAAGTGCTGGCATCCGGAGATTCGGCTGATAATAGTGATATTCTTGCTGATTTTAAGAATACAGCATTGCAGGATGAAGAAGAGGAAGAGATTGTTGAAACTCTGACACTTGATCAGGAAGATATCGAAGATACAGTGGATACATTTGATGACGTAGAAACACTGGAACTGGAAAATTAAGAGACAGCGACTGAAGAAAGGGCAGTCTCCTGCGGGAGACTGTCCTTTCTTACAATATTTACAGAGTAAAAGGAATTTAAATGGAAAAAAGATTTTTTTGTTGTTTAGCAGCAATGATAATATCGACATTTATTTTATGGCAGCCTTGCTATATTCAGGCAGGAACGCTGAATAAAATATGGTCTGCAGCTAAAGAACTCTGGGAAGAAGAACCACAGGAAGTTCGGGACTTAAGAAATATGGATGTGGCGCAGACAGATGAGGAACATCAGGAATACTATTTCAAGCAACTTTCCAAAGACGAACAGCGGGTTTACAGAGAAATTTTGAAAGGAATTCGCGACAGAAAAGAACAGTTTTATCTGACGCTTGCTGATGATGATAGTATTGACCGGACTTATCATGCTGTTTTGAAAGATCATCCGGAAGTATTTTGGGTGCATAATCGCAAAAAAATTTACAAAACTACATATTCTGATCGGAATTATTGCCTGTTTACACCAGGATATACTTATTCAAAAAGTGAGATTGAAGAAATAAAAACTGCCATGGAAGAAAGTTATCAGGAAGTTGAAAAACGGATTCCTGAGGGCTCTTCTGATTATGAAAAAGTTCGTATAGTATATACCTATGTGATTGATAATACCAGATATGAGACCGGAGAAGATGATCAGAATATAGCCGGAGTTTTCTGGAAGAAATCAGCTGTCTGTGCGGGGTATGCGGGAGCTGTTCAATATCTTTTGGAAAAACTTTCGATTCCCTGTATTTATGTAGACGGAAGTACAAGAGAAAGTACAGAGGGACATGCCTGGAATATTGTAAAAATAGGAGAATCGTATTATTATGTAGATGCAACTAATGGTGATCAACCGGATTTTCTGAATGGAAATGCTTCACAATTGGAAGAGCATAAAACGATTATTTATGATTATCTCTGCCCGTTTCCGAAAGAATATGAGAAAATGTATACACCATCTACAGAACTGAACGTTCCGAAATGTACAGCGGAAGACCTGAATTTTTATGTTTTGAACCAGGGCTGTTTTGATATTTATGACTGGCAGACAATTTATGATTATTGTAAAATGCGTCTGGATAATCAGGCGGCGGTAGTACGTTTTAAATTCAGTAATCAGGAAGCGTTTGACGCAGCGTGTCAGGAATGGCTGGATAGTGGTGAGGTTCAGAATGTGGCACAGTATTATATGAAATTAAATGGGCTTACACAGGTGGAATACCACTATGGTGTACTGGATGATTTTTATACGATATATTTTATTTTCTGAGAGCAGCAGGAACAGCTGATTAAAGTTGGCCGAGAGCTGATCATGGAAGGAAAGGAGAAATAATATGAGTATGGATATGTTGTCAAGAGTATTTGACATTCTGCAGCGGGTAGGAGGTATGGAACAGATTAATCGATTTATGATGGCTATTTATGGAGTGATTTGCGTTTTTGGTCTTCTGAACTGTATTCTTGGATATCGTATCCTGCGATTCTGGATGATGCTTTTTGGATTTCTTATCGGTGCTTGCACCGGATTTGGAGTGACTTATCTGTCTGGTGTTAATGATTGGAAAATGATCATTGGTGCTATGGCGGGACTGGGCGTTGTTCTGGCTATTGTTTCATTTCTGATTTACAGAGCCGGAATTTTTGTACTGGGATTTGGTATCGGAGTTTCGTTGAGTATTTATCTGGTGCATCCGACAAGTTCTTTTACTTTTTTTCTGTGCCTTCTGATTGGTGTGGGACTTGGGATTCTGGCAATGCGCTATGCAAAAGGTGTGATTATCATTGGTACCAGTGTTCTTGGCGGCATATTGGCAGGGGTTTCTCTGGCACAGCTTGGCGGGCTTGCACAGTTTCCGTATGGTGTGGGAATAGCTGCTGGAATTGCAATTCTTGGAATTGCGATTCAGTTTGCAATCAACAGGGAACGCGATGATGACGATGAGGATGAAGAAAAACCTGAGGAGAAAAGTGATAACTGCACGAAAAAGAGGAACACAGTGTCTGATAATACATCTTATGATAACCGTGACAGACAGAATGTTTCTTCTGAAAAACGTTCAGGACGTGATGATGAGAAAAGGAGAAATGACAATCGTTCATATCGCAGGAACGATGAAAGCGATAGAAAGAACTCTCGTTTGCGTGAAGAATCAGAAAGAGAAAGGCGTTATACAGAACGCAGAAATTCTTCTGAAAACAGACATAAAGGTAGTGACAGAAAGAGCAACACAGGTATTAATGTCCGAAACAGTTTTTCCGAGAGCCGTAAAAAAACCAGGGGTTCTTCTGACAGGAGCAGAACCGGCGGTCGTGATCTGAAGAGTTCTGATAATCGGGATCGAAGCCGTAGCAGATATTCCGATAAAGGCTATTCAGAAAGAAAGAATATAAGTACAGGCTCATTCAGGCGATCAAGATATGAAGATCCCGATGATTATGATATTCGCGACTCCCGGGATGTTTCGAAGGATGTTGAATATGATAGCGAATATATATCGGATATGGATACATATGAAAATTTTGAAGAAGATCAGCAGAGAAAACGTCGGCTGGATATTGAAAATATGGCAGACTTTGAGCTGGATGACTACGATGAATGGGAAGACGATTAAAAGAATACCTGAGGAGTGACAGAAATGGGAAAAGAAGCTAAAACAAATGCAATGAGAATGCTGGACCGGAAAAAAGTAAAATACGAGGCAATCACATATGACTGTGGCGAGTTCATAGACGGTATCCACTGCGCGGATATTACGGGAGCGCCACATGACCAGTCTTTCAAGACCCTTGTTATGGAGGGGAAAAGCGGCGGTTATTATGTATTTGTGGTGCCGATCGAGAAAGAAGTAGACCGTAAGGCAGCAGCGAAGGCTGTGGGAGAGAAGACGGTAGATATGATTCATGTCAAGGATCTTACAAAGATCACCGGTTACATTCGTGGTGGCTGCAGTCCTCTTGGAATGAAAAAGAATTATCCGGTAGTTTTTGATCAGTCTGCGGAAAATTTCGATGAGATTTACGTAAGTGGAGGAAGAGTAGGACTGACACTGAAGGTTCCGTTGAAAGATCTTCTGGATGTGACAGGAGGCAAGCTTGCACCGATCACTATGGCGTAATTGACCCGAATCAGATAAACATCAAAAACGGAGTGTGAATATCAGATCGCACTGATCGAAAAGAAAAAGCCCTGCCGGCTGTAAGGTAACATCCCCCCGGGATATGACTCCCGGGAATGTTCCCTTGCAGATAGCAGGGCTTTTAATATTCTTAATGTAACAGGGAAAAGATTAAGGACTGTTTCTTAGTTGTCCTGTGCATCCTCCTCGTTAACCTGGAATACATGACGTTTCTTAGCCATCTCATCGCTGGCAAGATACTCGTCGTAGGTTGTGATCTTATCAACAAGTCTGCCGTTTGGAAGAATCTCCATGATACGGTTGGCTGTTGTCTGTACGAACTGATGGTCGTGGGAAGTGAAAAGGATCACGCCCGGGAACTTGATCAGTCCGTTGTTCAGTGCTGTGATGGATTCCATATCCAGATGGTTGGTCGGCTCATCCAGGATCAGGATGTTGGCGCCGGAGATCATCATCTTGGAAAGAAGACAGCGAACTTTTTCGCCACCGGAAAGAACGCGGACACGTTTCACACCATCTTCACCAGGGAAGAGCATACGTCCAAGGAATCCACGAACATAGGTCGCATCTTTGATCTCAGAGTACTGTGTCAGCCAGTCTGTGATCGTAAGGTCATTGTCGAACTCATGTGTGTTGTCCTTCGGGAAATATGCCTGGGAAGTGGTAACACCCCATTTATAGTTACCTTCATCCGGCTCCATCTCACCTGTAAGGATCTTGAAGAAAGTTGTAATCGCCTGCTCGTTGGCACCTACAAAAGCAACTTTGTCTTCGCGGCCGAGGGTGAAAGAGATGTTATCAAGAACCTTAACGCCATCAATGGTCTTGGAAAGATTCTCGACCATAAGTACCTCGTTTCCGATCTCACGGTTCGGGCGGAAATCGATGTATGGGTATTTACGGCTGGACGGACGCATGTCGTCGAGCTGGATTTTCTCCAGGGCACGTTTACGGGAAGTTGCCTGCTTGGATTTGGAAGCATTGGCGCTGAATCGGGAGATGAACTCCTGAAGTTCTTTAATCTTCTCCTCTTTCTTTTTGTTTGCTTCTTTCATCTGTTTGATAAGAAGCTGGCTGGACTCGAACCAGAAATCATAGTTTCCGGCATAAAGCTGGATTTTACCATAGTCGATATCAGCGGTATGTGTGCAGACCTTGTTCAGGAAATAACGGTCATGGGATACCACGATGACTGTATTGTCAAAGTTGATCAGGAATTCTTCCAGCCATTCGATCGCCGGAAGATCCAGATGGTTGGTCGGCTCATCAAGAAGAAGGATATCCGGGTTTCCGAAAAGTGCCTGTGCAAGAAGAACTTTGACTTTCATACTACCGGTCAGATCAGCCATCTGTGTGTAGTGGAACTCTGTGTCAACACCAAGACCATTGAGAAGAGTAGCAGCATCGGATTCTGCTTCCCATCCGTTCATCTCTGCAAATTCACCCTCAAGCTCGCTGGCGCGGATTCCGTCCTCGTCTGTGAAATCCTCTTTTGCATAGATGGCTTCTTTTTCTTTCATGATCTCGTAAAGGCGGGCATTACCCATGATAACAGTATCCAGTACCGGGTAAGCATCATACTTGAAGTGATCCTGCTGCAGGAAAGAAAGCCTCTGGCCAGGTGTGATCACGATATCGCCCTTGGTCGGCTCGAGCTGTCCGGAAAGAATCTTGAGGAATGTAGATTTACCTGCGCCGTTGGCGCCGATCAATCCATAACAGTTACCTTCTGTAAATTTGATGTTAACGTCTTCAAACAGCGCTTTTTTACCAACGCGCAGTGTGATGTTGTTTGCTGAAATCATATCATACCTCTTTTTTCAAAATAATCAATATCGCTTCAATTACATAATCGTCCTTTATTGTACCGTAAACTGGAAAATTTGCAAGCTGTATTTTTGCTTTTTACATTAAATAAAGTAAAAACAGGGAGATTATCATGAAATACAGGAAAATAATAACCTTTTATTATTGAAAAAAATGCGTTATACTGACGTATGTGATGATAAAAACAGGAGATCATCATAATTTAGCAGCTTAGTTGAACAGAAGAGAGGTCAGAGATGTTTATCACCAGAGAAAGCGATTATGCGATGCGGGTTGTCCGCGCACTAATGGGAGAGACACGTTTGAGTGTCAGTGATATCTGCGGGAGGGAAGCAATCACAGCACCTTTTGCCTACAAGATACTGAAAAAGCTTCAGAACGCAGGGATCGTTCAGGGATACCGGGGAGTTCATGGCGGTTATGCTCTGAAGAAAGACCCGGCGGAGCTGACGTTATATGATATATATACGGCGATCGATTCCGATATGTCGATTATTGAATGCCTGAATGGCAGATGTGAATGTGTCAGAAACGGACAGAATGGTGTTCCCTGTCATGCCCATGATGAGCTGAAGAATATTCAGGATGAATTATGGACAATGCTCCGGCGAAAATCCATGCAGGATCTTTTTGGAAAGGATGCCGAGTGATTGATTATAAGTCAGGGCAGACTGAGCAGGAGAGATACAGACATATGAGTGAAAAAGAGCTTATCCGGACAGTAATTTTTCCGGAGGGCTCTTTTTTGATTTGTCAAAAAGATAACAACGTTTGTTTCTGATAATGTACAAAAATAGATGAAAGAAAATGGACATTGCTGGGAATGTATGATATAATAACCAATGGAATTTTAGGCTTCCGCAAGTCTAAAAATATATTTTTAACAAACCTTTAAGGAGGAATTAAAAAATGGCAAGAAAGATGAAAACCATGGATGGTAACCATGCAGCCGCTCATGCATCATACGCTTTTTCTGATG
The DNA here is from genome assembly GCF_040096615.1 of Blautia aquisgranensis. Lineage (NCBI taxonomy): Bacteria > Bacillati > Bacillota > Clostridia > Lachnospirales > Lachnospiraceae > Blautia > Blautia aquisgranensis. Next base: position 30,534 of record NZ_JBBMEJ010000001.1, on the reverse strand, counting down.
TAGCTGCTATTTACCCGATTACCCCTTCATCTGTAATGGCTGAGGCAACAGACGAGTGGGCAACTCAGGGAAGAAAGAACATCTTTGGACAGGAAGTACAGGTTACAGAGATGCAGTCTGAGGCTGGTGCAGCAGGTGCTGTTCACGGTTCTCTGGCAGCAGGTGCCCTGACTACAACTTATACAGCTTCCCAGGGTCTTCTGCTTATGATCCCGAATCTTTACAAGATTGCTGGCGAGCAGCTTCCGGGTGTTATCAACGTATCTGCCCGTGCACTTGCTTCCCATGCACTTTGTATCTTCGGAGATCATTCCGACGTTATGGCCTGTCGTCAGACTGGATGCGCAATGCTTTGCGAGTCTTCCGTACAGGAGGTTATGGACCTTACACCGGTTGCTCATCTTGCAGCAATCAAAGGAAAAGTTCCGTTCATCAACTTCTTCGATGGATTCCGTACATCCCACGAGATCCAGAAGATTGAGACCTGGGATTATGAAGATCTGAAAGATATGGCAGATATGGATGCTATCGCAGAGTTCCGTAACCGTGCTCTGAACCCGAATCATCCATGTCAGAGAGGTTCTGCTCAGAACCCGGATATCTTCTTCCAGGCAAGAGAGGCATGTAACCCATATTATGACGCTCTTCCAGCAGTTGTTCAGGAGTATATGGACAAGGTTAACGAGAAGATCGGAACAGACTACAAACTGTTCAACTACTACGGAGCTGCTGACGCTGAGCACATCATCGTAGCTATGGGTTCCGTAAACGATACAATCGAGGAGACAATCGATTACCTTATGGCAGCTGGCAAGAAAGTCGGTGTTGTTAAAGTTCGTCTTTACAGACCATTCTGTGCACAGGCTCTTATCGATGCAATTCCGGATACAGTTAAGCAGATCTCTGTTCTTGACAGAACAAAAGAGCCAGGAGCACTTGGCGAGCCTCTGTATCTTGATGTTGTTGCAGCTCTTCGTGACAGCAAGTTCAGTGATGTTAAGATCTTTACAGGACGTTACGGACTTGGTTCCAAAGATACAACACCTGCACAGATCGTAGCAGTATACGAGAACACTGAGAAAGAGAAATTTACAATCGGTATCGTTGATGATGTTACAAACCTTTCTCTTGAGACAGGTGCACCACTTGTTACAACACCAGAGGGAACAACAAACTGCAAGTTCTGGGGACTTGGAGCTGATGGTACTGTAGGTGCTAACAAGAACTCCATCAAGATCATCGGTGACAACACAGACATGTACGCTCAGGCTTACTTCGATTATGACTCCAAGAAGTCCGGCGGTGTTACAATGTCTCACCTTCGTTTCGGTAAGAAACCGATCAAATCCACATACCTGATCCACAAGGCTAACTTCGTTGCATGTCATAATCCGTCCTATGTTAACAAATATAACATGGTACAGGAGCTTGTTGACGGAGGTACATTCCTTCTGAACTGTGCATGGGATATGGAAGGACTCGAGAAGCATCTTCCGGGACAGGTTAAAGCATTCATCGCTAACCACAATATCAAATTCTACACCATCGACGGTGTTAAGATCGGTATTGAGACTGGCATGGGACCGACACGTATCAACACAATCCTTCAGTCCGCATTCTTCAAACTTACAGGAATCATTCCTGAGGAGCAGGCTATCGAGCTTATGAAGGCAGCTGCTAAAGCTACTTACGGACGTAAGGGTGATGACGTTGTTAAGAAGAACTGGGCAGCTATTGATGCCGGCGCTAAGCAGGTCGTAGAGGTTCAGGTTCCGGAGAGCTGGAAGAACGCTGAGGACGAGGGACTCTTCATGTCTCACGCATCCCACGGTGCTCAGGAAGCTCAGGACTTCGTAAACAACATCCAGTGCAAGATCAATGCTCAGGAAGGTAACAGCCTCCCGGTATCTGCATTCAAGGATTATGTAGATGGTACAACACCATCCGGAACAGCTGCATATGAGAAACGTGGTATCGCAGTTAATGTTCCTGTATGGGTTCCGGACAACTGTATCCAGTGTAACCGCTGTGCATATGTCTGCCCGCATGCTGCAATCCGTCCGGTTGCAATGACAGCAGATGAGACAGCTAACGCACCAGAGGGAATCAAGACACTTCCACTTACAGGAATGAAAGACTATACATTCACAATGACTGTATCAGCTCTTGACTGTACAGGATGTGGTTCCTGTGCGAATGTCTGCCCAGGAAAGAAAGGCAACAAAGCTCTTGAGATGGCTCCACTTGAAGCTAACGCAGAAGAGCAGAAATACTTCGATTACGGTGTAACACTTCCTCAGAAGGAAGACGTTATCGCTAAATATAAAGAGACAACTGTAAAAGGCAGCCAGTTCAAACAGCCGCTCCTTGAGTTCTCCGGCGCTTGTGCAGGTTGTGGTGAGACACCATACGCTAAGCTGATCACACAGCTCTTTGGTGACAGAATGTACATTGCAAATGCTACAGGATGTTCCTCTATCTGGGGTAACTCTTCACCATCTACACCATACACAACAAACGCTAAGGGACAGGGACCTGCATGGTCAAACTCTCTGTTCGAGGATAACGCAGAGTTCGGTTATGGTATGCTTCTTGCACAGCGTGCGATCCGTGGCGGTCTGAAAGAGAAGATCGAAGACCTTGTAGCTAACGGAACAAACGAGGATGTTAAGGCAGCTGGTCAGGAATGGCTGGATACTTACGCTGTAGGCGCAACAAACGGTGCAGCTACAGAGAAACTCGTTGCAGCTCTTGAGGCTTGCGGATGTGACAAGGCTAACGAGATCCTTGCACAGAAAGACTTCCTCTCCAAGAAATCCCAGTGGATCTTCGGTGGTGACGGATGGGCTTACGATATCGGATTCGGTGGTGTTGACCATGTTCTTGCAAGCGGACGCGACATCAACGTTATGGTATTCGATACAGAGGTTTACTCCAATACAGGCGGACAGTCTTCCAAGTCTACACCGACAGGTGCGATCGCTCAGTTCGCAGCAGGCGGAAAAGAGACTAAGAAGAAAGATATGGCATCTATCGCAATGAGCTATGGCTATGTATATGTAGCACAGATCTCCATGGGTGCTGACTTCAACCAGACTGTAAAAGCTATTGCAGAGGCAGAGGCATATCCGGGACCATCCCTGATCATCGCTTATGCTCCATGTATCAACCATGGTATCAAGAAAGGTATGAGCAAAGCTCAGACAGAGGAAGAACTGGCAGTTAAGTGCGGATACTGGCACAACTTCAGATTCAATCCGGCTGCTGAGAACAAGTTCAGCCTTGATTCCAAGACTCCGGATATGGAGAACTATATGGACTTCCTGAACGGAGAGGTTCGTTACAACTCTCTGCAGCGTCAGAATCCTGAGAAAGCCGCAAGACTGTTCGCTAAGAACGAGTCTGAGGCTCAGGCTAGATATGAGTATCTGCAGAAACTTATCACTCTTTACGGAGCAGATAAGAAAGAGGACTAATTACTGATCAATAGTTACTGTTTACACAGTGTGCTTGCTGATTAAGCATTAGGTGAGAGGCCTGCGGTGTTTAGCGCACCGCAGGTCTTTTTTCTTATACAGGAGAGATACAACATGAGAATATTTTTTTCGAAGGAGAAATCCCGGAAAGAGAAAAAAGCAGATTTTTATATTCTGTATACCCTTGTCTTTGCAGCGATCTCGCTGTTTATTTACGGCTGTTTTTATTTCAATGGAAAATCGCTGATCTGGAGCCATGATGGAGTGCCGCAGCATATTAATGCGCTGGCATACTATGGCAGATATCTGCGAAATGTCCTGAAAACACTTTTGATTGATCATAAACTTTCTGTTCCCATGTGGGATATGCATATCGGATATGGTTCCGATATTCTTACAACGCTTCATTATTACGTGATCGGTGATCCGCTGACTTTATTTTCCGTTTTTGTACCGCAGAAATATACGGAGATTCTGTATGAGATCCTGATCTTTCTGCGTATTTATCTTGCGGGGATCACGTTCAGTATTTACTGCTTTTACCGCAAAAATCCGAAGCAGGCAACTTTTCTCGGAAGCCTTGTTTATATTTTTGCAGGATGGACGATCTATGCGTCTATGAAACATCCCTATTTTTCCAATCCGATGATCTACCTGCCGCTGGTGCTCATGGGCATTGAAAAAGTATACAAAAAAGAAAAGCCATATCTTTTTATCTGGGCTTCGGCCATTGCGGCAATGTCAAATTTTTATTTCTTTTACATGATCAGTGTCTTTATGGTGCTGTACGCCGCATTCCGCTATTTCGGAATATTTGAAAAGCGTTCTGTAAAAGATGTATTTCAGTGGTTTCTGAAATTTGCAGGCTATTATCTTGTGGCACTGATGATCGCTGCTACGATTTTCCTGCCGGTGATCATGACTCTGTTTGGAACAGAACGTTTTCAGGCGGAGAATTATGTACCACTTTTGTATGACCACGTTTACTACGAAAAATATCTCGGCTGCCTGATCGGCGAAAATATGATCCAGTGGGGCGTTGCTGGATTCTCCGCAGTTGCCATGGCAGGCGTGTTTGTGATCTTTTCCAAAAAAAAGAAATATACAGCACTGAAGCTGGGCTTCGTGATGATGAATCTGTTTCTTCTGATTCCGTTTGCAGGCCATGTGCTGAACGGTTTTTCTTACGTATCCAACCGGTGGATCTGGGCATATGGAATGCTGATTGCCTACATTCTTGTGCAGGCGTATCCGGAACTGTTCACACTTCAGATCCGGGAAAAAAGACGCATATTTATTATGCTTCTGGTGTACTGTGTGCTGGCATTGTTTGCCAATGCGGCGCGTACGCAGCGAAATATCATGGCTGTGATGATGCTGACTCTGGCTGTGTTCACTGTGGTTTCTTATGGAAATATTTTTGTTCAGGGAAAATATCTCTGCGGAATGATCGTCACAGTACTGATCGCCAGCATCCTTTTGAACGTATCTTATCAGTACTCCTATGAGAAGGATTATTTGTCAGAGTTTGAAGAAAAGGATGAGGCGCTGAAAGCTCTTGAATCCGGTCCGGATAAGGAGATAAGATCCCTTGAGGATTCGGAAACGACCCGCTATGATCAGTACAAAACAGGTTCATATGTAAACTCGGCCATGTACATTGGCACGAACAGTACATCTTATTATTTCAGTGTAGCCAACGGAAATATCAGTCGTTTTTTTGATGAGATGTATGTGAATACTCCATGGGATTACCATTACAGTAGTCTGGACGGAAGGACCATTCTGGACCGGTTGGCTTCTGTGAAATATTTTGCCATCAAAAAGAACGGATATGCTTATCTTCCGTATGGTTATGACAGCGAAGCCGATTCTTCGAAGAAATACAAGATTTATGAGAATACGAATTCCCTGCCACTGGGATATACTTATGATTCCTGGATCCCAAGAGAAAAATATGAGAAGCTTTCCGTAACGGAGAAGCAGCAGGCACTGCTCCAGGGCGCAGTTGTGGAGGACAGCAGTCTTCCGGAGACAGAGCTTACGTTTGATAACCAGAAAGTAAATTTTACACTGGAAGCAGATAAAGGCTGTAAGATCAAGGATGGAAAAATCATTGTAACGAAAGCCAATGCCACGGCAACTATCGGATATAAAGGTGAGCCAGGGACAGAGGTTTATCTGATCGCAGAAAATCTGGATTTTGATGCCTACTCCCCGCGGGAGCAGATCAGTGATAAAAAATGGGCTTCCCTCACAAAATATGAGAAGAACACCATTCTTTATGAGGACGATAACTGGCGTTACTGGAAAGAGAGCAAAGAGGCATCCATGGATGTTTCTCTGGGCTCTGTTGACAAGACAATCCGTATTTTTACAGATAAATATAATGGTTACAGCGGCCGTCATAATTTCCTTCTGAATATGGGATATAAGAATTACAATGCCGGAACCATGAAACTTACTTTTTCCACTCCTGGAGAATATACCTTTGATGATCTCTATGTGGTGTGTCAGCCGATGGATTCCGTAGAAAAACAGACGGAACAACTTGGAAACGAAAGTCTTCAGAATGTTAAGACAGGAACAAACCGGATCACAGGAGATATTCAGACAACTTCGGATAAAATTTTGGTATTTGCAATTCCATACAGTGAGGGATTTACTGCTTATGTGGACGGCGAGAAAACAGAGCTTGTTCAGGCTAACAGCATGTATATGGGCCTTGAACTGAAAAAAGGAAAGCACAGCATCGTGCTTACGTACCGTACACCATATATTCGCTCAGGGATGACGCTGACCGTGGCAGGATTGGCAGTTTTTCTTCTGATCGTGGCATATAACAGGCATACGAAAAGACGAAAAGAAGGGAGAAAGCTGAAAAGATGAGCCGATTATCAGTAGTTCTGCCAGCATATAATGAAGAGCTGATGGTGATAAAGGCCTGCCGGACATTAAAGGCTGTTCTGAGCCTGGCAGGAATCGGGTATGAGCTTGTTCTGGTGGATGATGGTTCTTCGGATGGAACCTGGAACCGGATTCGGGAAGCTTCGAAGGAGGATCCCAATGTGAATGGTGTACATTTTTCCAGAAATTTTGGAAAAGAAGCTGCAATTATGGCGGGACTTGCTCAGGCATCCGGAGATGCGATAGCTGTGATGGACTGTGATCTGCAGCATCCACCGGAAACTCTGGTGGAGATGTTTCATCTGTGGGAGCAGGGCTATGAGGTTGTGGAGGGCGTGAAGACAAGCCGGGGAAAAGAAAGCGTGATGCATCAGAAGAGCGCAGGCTTTTTCTACCGGATCATGTCCCGGGCAACAGGTTTTGATATGCAGAATGCTTCGGATTTCAAGCTGCTGGACCGGAAGGCTGTGGAAAGCGTTCTCTCCATGCCAGAGCGGAGCATGTTTTTCCGGGCAGCAGCTTCCTGGGTAGGCTTTCGAAGCATTTCCGTACCCTTTCAGGTACAGGAGAGAGAAGCCGGGGAATCCAAATGGTCAACCAGAAAGCTGATCTGTTATGCTTTTCGGAATATCGTGGCGTTTACAACAATTCCCCTGCAGTTTGTAACAGCAGGAGCTGTGGGATGTTTTTGCTGCTCACTGGTCCTTCTGGTTTATTCACTGGTGCGGTATTTCACAGGACATGCAGTAGAAGGTTATACCACGCTTCTGATCGTGCTTCTGTTTATTGGAAGCGCGGTGATGATGAGTCTTGGGATCATCGGCTATTATATTGCCAGGATCTATGAGGAAGTGAAGCGGCGTCCACGTTATATCGTGTCGAAGATCATACACGGAGGAGATAAAAATAATGAAGAAACTGATTCTGAAACTATACGGAAATGATGTGATCCGGTATGTATTCTGGGGCGGTTGTACGACTCTTGTGAATCTGGTGAGCTTTTATGTGATGAGACTTGTAGGTGTCCCGCTTATGACGGCGAACGTGATCTCCATTATCCTGGCGATCTTGTTTGCCTATGTGGTAAACTCGAAATTTGTTTTTCATGATAAATGTGAAACACTTAAAGACCATATACAGCCGTTTCTCAAATTCGTGAGCGCCCGTCTTGTGACCATGGTGATCGAGGTCGGGGGTGTGTGGCTTCTGGCGGTTGCTATGGGACTGAACGATATGATCGCGAAATTCTGCACCCAGTTTATTGTGCTGGCGCTGAATTATATATTTAGTAAATTTTTAATTTTTACTACAGGTAAAAAGACAGGAGGTAGCAAATGATGACTTTAAATGAGGCGGTAAAAAAAGTCCGGCCACTTGATGAGAAGGCCATGGACGGGGCGAAAAAAAGGTGGGACAGTATCGCTAAACCTCTCCATTCTCTTGGCGCGCTTGAGACCATGCTGACACAGATCGCCGGTATCACAGGCACACCGGATGTCCGCGTGGAAAAAAAGGCAGTAGTTGCCATGTGTGCGGACAACGGAGTTGTGGAAGAAGGCGTGACCCAGACAGGGCAGGAGGTTACTGCGATTGTTGCGGAGAATTTTTTGGACGGTGCCACGACCTGTTGTGTTATGTGCCGTCAGTCCGGTGCAGAGCTTTTTCCGGTGGATGTGGGAATGGTCGTTGACACAAAGGTCCGCACAGATCTTAAGGTTGCCTATGGAACAAAAAATATGACCAAGGAACCGGCTATGACAAGAGAGCAGGCAATCAAAGGTATTGAGGCCGGAATCGCCATGGCGCAGGAATTGAAAGACAAAGGCTACCAGGTGCTTGCTACCGGTGAAATGGGAATCGGAAATACTACGACCAGCAGCGCGGTGGCAGCGGTACTTCTTGGCAAACCTGTGGAAGATATGACGGGGCGCGGTGCGGGACTTACCGGTGAAGGTCTGGTAAGGAAAATCAATGCCATCAAAAAAGCTATTGCCCTGAACAATCCGGACCGTTCTGATGTCATTGATGTGCTGACAAAGGTTGGCGGTTTCGATATTGCAGGAATGGCAGGTGTTTATATTGGCGGCGCTGCGCTTGGAATGCCGGTAGTCATGGATGGCTTCATTTCCTGTGTGGCAGCGCTTGTAGCTGTGAAGATCTGCCCACAGGTGCGTGCTTATATTATTGCATCTCATGTGTCAAAAGAACCGGCAGCTCATCTGATACTGAAAGAGCTGGGAAAAGAAGCAATTATTCATGCAGGTATGTGTCTGGGTGAGGGAACCGGCGCAGTAGCTTTGTTCCCGTTGATTGATCTTTCCTGCGCGGTTTATAATTCCATGAGTACTTTTGGGGATATCAATGTAGAACAGTATGAGGAGCTGAAATAAAATGCTGGTTGTTGTAACGGGGGGCAGCGGAAGCGGGAAATCTGCTTTCGCTGAAGAAACAGTACTTTCCTTCGGGGAAGCGAGGCGGATCTATATTGCGACCATGCAGGCCTTTGACGAGGAGAGTCACAGGCGAATCCGCAGACACAGGCACATGCGCGCAGGAAAAGGCTTCGAGACAGTGGAGCGATACACGGCTCTGGATGAGCTGGTGCTTCCAAAAGGCAGTGTGGTGCTGCTGGAATGTATGTCAAACCTGGTAGCGAACGAAATGTTCCGGGAAGATGGGTTTCATCCGGAGGTGGCAGAGGAGATTATCCTTGGCGTAAAAAATCTTCTTGATCAGGCAGAGCATGTGGTGATCGTCACCAATGAGATTTTTTCCGACGGAGTTCTCTATGAAGGAGAATCCGAAAAATATAAAGAACAGCTGGGACAGATCAACTGTAACCTGGCAGAAATGGCAGACCGTGTTGTGGAGGTCGTATACGGGATACCGGTCTGGCATAAAGGAGGAGAGGAAAAGTGAAAAGTATATGGAACAGCTGTAAAGCCGCATTTGCCATGTTTTCCAAGATTCCCACACCAATGGTAGACTGGAATAAAGAAAATATGAAATATATGATGTGCTTCTTTCCATTTGTGGGAGCTGTGATCGGTGTGCTGACATGGCTTGCGGGATGCGTTCTCGGAGCACATGTAAAGCTGGAGCCGTTTTTTCTTACCGTGATCCTTACGGTGATTCCGGTATTTGTCACAGGCGGAATTCATGTGGACGGACTTCTGGATACATCAGATGCTTTAAGTTCCTGGCAGGAAAGGGAGCGCAGACTTGAGATCCTTAAGGATTCCCACGCAGGAGCTTTTGCAGTTATTACAGCCTGCGTCTATTTTATCTTATGGCTGGGTGCGTGGAATCAGCTTCTTACGAATCCGAAGGGAATCGCGATTATGAGTCTGGGCTTTGTGATGTCCAGATGCTGCTCCGGAATCGGCGTGATCTCATTTCCGAAAGCAAAAGCTGACGGAACTGTGGCAGAGTTTTCAAGGAATGCTTCCGATGTTATATCAAGAGAGATCCTGTACGTGGAAATTGTGCTCGTAGGATTTCTAATGGTACATATTGATCCGATCCAGGGAGCACTGGCTATTGTGACAGCTGTAGTCGTATTCTGGTGGTATCACCATATGGCGATGAAATATTTCGGCGGCACGACCGGAGATCTGTCCGGATTTTTCCTGTGCATCTGCGAGGTTGTGATGGCTCTGGTGCTGGCAATCGCCGGTGTATTTCTGTAATAAAAAAGACGAAAAGGGGGGGAGAAACATGGAGATGATCATAGGTGGTGCTTACCAGGGAAAAGAAAATTATGCAAAAAAGCTTTTTCCTGAGATAAAATGGAAAAAAGGCGGCGAGCTCACAGGAGAAGAACTTTTTTCGGCACAGGGCGTTCTGAGATTTCATGAATACATAAGAAAAGTATTGCAGAACGGAGAAGAGCTTTCTGATCTTGCTGATAAGCTTGCAGAAAAAAATTCCAACGTGATCCTGGTCAGCGAGGAAGTCGGATATGGGATCGTTCCTGCAGATGCCTTCGAACGGAAGTACCGGGAAGCTGTAGGCCGCGTGTGTACGGCACTTGCAGAAAAAAGCAGCAAGGTAACAAGAGTGGTATGTGGAATCGGGACGGTGATAAAGGATGCTTAAAATCTATCTGATCCGTCATGGACAGACACCGGGAAACAAACTTTCCCGCTATATCGGGACGACGGATGAGTCTTTAAGTGAAGAGGGAAGAGATTTTCTTGAGAAACTGGATTATCCCATGCCGGATGCCTTGTATGTAAGCCCGCTTCTCCGATGCGTGGAGACGGCCGGAATTCTTTTTCCTGAAAAAGAAATGCACATTATCGAAGAGCTTTCGGAGTGCGATTTCGGAGAATTCGAGAACAAGAATTATAAGGAGCTTTCCGGAAATGAAAATTACCAGAAATGGATCGACAGCAACGGAACACTTCCGTTTCCGGGCGGAGAGAGCCGGGAGAACTTCAAACGAAGGAGCCTTAAGGGATTTCAGAAGGCTGTGGCACAGTGCATACGGGAAGAAGTAAACACCGCAGCACTTGTGATCCACGGCGGAACGATCATGAATATTATGGAAGAGTATGGAGACAGACAGAGAACATTTTATGAATGGCATGTAAAAAACGGCGGTGGTTATCAGGTTACGGTTGATCCGTCAGACTGGCAGAAAGGCCGCCGGGAACTTAAGGTCTGTGAGGCGTACAGGGAGGGGTAAAAATGAACAATAATAACTGGACAAGAAAAGATCTGAAATGGCGTGCCAAGGAAGCATTCCGCAAGAACTACTGGGCAGCAGTTGTAGTCAGCCTGATCCTGGCGATCGTGGTGACATCCGGTGGAAAAGGTGCAGCACAGAGCGGTGCAGATTCCGTAAGTTCTGAAACCAGCCTGTATACAGATGCCTACGGCACAGGAAGCTCTTTTTACGGACAGATGGTTAAATTTATGCATTCTCCGCTTGCAGTGATCATTGCTTTGGTAGGAGCCAGTGCAATTATCACGGTCGCACTGATCGGTGTGATCCTTCATTTCTTTATCGGAAATGTGCTCGAGGTTGGTGCAAGAAGCTTTTATGTTGAGAACCTGTATTCTACACCTGGAATCGGAAAGATCTTCAGCTCTTTCACTTCCGGAAACTATGGAAATGTAGTAAAAACCATGTTCTTCCGTGATCTTTTTGTATTTTTGTGGTCATTGCTGTTTATTATCCCGGGAATCGTGAAATCCTATGAATACAAAATGGTTCCGTATCTTATGGCAGAATATCCGGATATGGACCGAAAAGAAGCTTTTGCAAAAAGCCGTGAGATGATGTATGGAAATAAATGGAAAGCTTTTGTTCTGGATCTTTCCTTTATTCCGTGGGATATTCTCTCTGGTATCACCATCGGAATCGTAGGGCTGTTTTATGTATCTCCTTATAAGGATGCTACAGATGCAGAGCTCTATGATACACTGGCATCTGGAATGCCGGGAAACGGACAGCAGGTATATGAAAATGGAACCTATTAAGAGAAATCATATGGTGATCGTACGCGGTGGTGGTGATCTTGCCACCGGCGTGATCCACAAATTACACCAGTGCGGCTACCGGGTTCTGATCCTTGAATGTGATCACCCAAGTGCGATCCGCCGTCATGTGGCTTTCTGTGAGGCTGTTTATGATGGCAGTGCAGAGGTTGAGGGTGTTGTGTGCAGGCGTATTCAGGAAACGGATATCCTGGCACAATGTGAGTCTTGCTGGGAAGTGGGAGAGATTCCGCTTCTCACAGATGCAGATGGACAGCACATTCATGAACTTGCCTCGGAAGCGGTGGTAGATGCCATCCTTGCGAAAAAGAATCTCGGCACAGATCGGTCTATGGCTCCGCTGACTGTGGGCCTTGGCCCTGGTTTTACAGCCGGGGAGGATGTGGACTATGTGATCGAGACCATGCGTGGCCACAATCTGGGACGGATCATCCGGGAGGGAAGTGCACTTCCCAATACTGGTGTGCCGGGGCTGATCGCAGGAATCGGCAAGGAGCGTGTAATCCATTCGCCAGCAGCCGGAAATATGAGAAACATAAGTCACATTGCAGACCTTGTGGAGAAGGATCAGGTGATCGCCATGATAGGAGATATTCCGGTAAAAGCTACCATCTCCGGTGTGATCCGCGGACTGATCCGTGACGGGTATCCGGTTTTTGAGGGAATGAAGATTGCAGATATTGATCCCCGTGCAGAGCAGAAAAAGAATTGCTTCACCATTTCCGACAAAGCAAGATGTATTGCAGGCGGTGTCCTGGAAGTGCTTCTTTCCAGAGGAGTACGCCCATGATCGCTGCATTTACAGGTGGCGGCGGAAAAACAAGCCTGATCTGGTATCTGGCAGAAAAGTTTTCCGCCCAGGGAAAGCGTGTGATCGTCACAACGACTACACATATGGCCTGGGAGCCGTGGCGTCCATTTGCTGAGGCAGAGGACGCCTGCGCGATCCGGCAGCTTCTTTCACAACATGGCTATGTAATGGCGGCACATCATGAGGCCGGACAGCCGAAGATTTCCGGTCCAGACAGGGAAGTCTTCCGGAAACTGTCCGGCTTTTGTGATCTTCTGCTTGTGGAGGCGGACGGTTCCAGGCGTCTTCCTTTGAAGGTTCCGGCCCAGTGGGAGCCGGTGATCCCTGAGGAGGCGGATGTTGTCGTTGGTGTGACTGGTTTTGACTGCCTTGGAAAAAAAATCTCCGAAACTGCCCACAGACCGGATTCAGTGGCGGAATTCCTCGGGAAAAGTACGGAGGATATTGTGACCTGGATGGATGTGGCCAGGATTGCTGTGTCTGAGGAAGGGCTTCGAAAAGGTGTGGGGGAGAAGCCGTTTCTGGTGTATCTTAATAAGGCGGATGTGCTGGAGACACTGGAGAATGCGAAGCGGATCGTGGAGTACTGCAGAAGTGCTGGTGTGGAGGTTGTGTGTGGGAGCGTTAGAAATGTAGGAATAATGCTATGTGGAGATGAAAGAAAATGAAACAAAAGCTTGGACTGGTTATGCTGGCAGCGGGGAACAGCAGACGTTTTGGGAGTAATAAGCTTCTGGCTTTGATTGATGGGGATCCGATGTATTGTCATATTCTTGGAGAGCTTATGCAGGTAAAGGAAACTCTGGAACGACAGGGGCTGGATTGTGGAATTACGGTGGTTACGCAATATGATGAGATTGCAGAAGCTGCCGGGGAAATCGGAGCAAGGGTGCTTTATAATCTGCATCCGGATGAGGGGATTTCTTCTTCTCTGAAGATTGGCCTGAAGGCGAACCGGGATGCCGAAGCCTGTCTGTTTACAGTTTCCGATCAGCCCTGGCTTCGAAGTGAGACGATTCTTACGCTGATCCGGTGCTTTTTGGAGGAAAAGAAAGGGATTGCCTGTGTGGAGCATAATGGGAAAACGGGGAATCCATGTGTTTTTTCAAAGAGATATTATGGGGAGTTGCTGGAGCTTGACGGAGATGTTGGGGGAAAGCGGGTGATTACGCGACACAGAGAAGATACGGCAGTTATTGAGGTGATTGACGGGAGAGAGCTGGTAGATGTGGATGTGAGAGGATGTGGTATGTAGCAGACGGACGCCGGTGAGTGGGTGTCTGGTGGTCATGGGCTTCGTCGGGGGCTGGCTTCTAAGACACCGGAAATCTGCTAAAAACGTTTTCCAAATGCCCGAACTCGCGCCTGAAGCCGCTCAGACAGCGGGCATTTGAAAAACAACGCAGATTCCCGCCGCCTAAGAAGCGCACCCCTCCTGCAGAGTCATTCCCACCAGACATCCCCTCCCCGGCTGGCGTATGCAGAAAAAGTGAAATACCGCGTCCGCGACGCCGCTCCACCCAAAACGCAACAACAGCAGGGAACACAGGGCGGTTCCCTGCGTACGTTCGTTATACCAACCTACATAAAATGATTCCTAGCAGCTTCTTCCTCGGTCAACCGTATCGTCTCCCCGGACGGATTGGAAATCACTGCAGAAGCCACGATCTCACACGGTGGATTACCTTTCACGCTCTCAACAGCAGCAGTAACAGCAGAAACATCACCGGTCAGGAAAACAGTGGCATGTCCGCCACACTTGGTCTGCCATGTAAGAAAAGAAACATCAGAAGTCTTCAGCATCTGGTCGATCACAAGGATCGCATTGCTGCTTCCTATAACTTCAACTAATCCAAAAGCACCATAACTCATAATCAAACCCTCGCTTCCTACTTGTTAATCGTCATCTTCAGAGCGATCTCTGTATCCTCAGAAGGAGAAGCGATCACTGTGTGAGAAACGACTTTACCAAGAGGCTTAGCTGCTTCAAGCGCAACCTCCATCGCTGCATTGACATCGGAAACAGAGCCACGCATTTTCACGCAGGCACCGCTCTTGAGACGGTTACGCTCAACACTCTGAATCCTTACGTTTGCTGCTTTGGAAGCAGCATCAAGGGCAACAAAACAGGCTACCAGGTTGTCTAGTTCAAAGACACCTACAGCCATGCCGCTGTAATTATTATCCATAAGTATACCTCCATCCGGGGCTGATTCTCTACGATGTGGTTTCTTGACTGATTGCACGTGGAATCATTACCGTTTTTATGGTTTTATTATAAACGATTTCTGTGTAAATGACAAGGAATAAATGGATTTACATTGATTTCTGTTTATAGTATAGTAAAAGACAGGGGATTTTTTATAGAACAGAAGGTGTATAGTAATGAAAACACATCAGACGGATTTTTCCACAGGAAATGTCTATCGGAATATTATGGAGGTTGCTGTGCCGATGATCATCGCACAGATCTTAAACCTTCTCTATAATGTCGTAGACCGGATCTATATCGGACGGATCCCGGAAATTGGAGCAACCGCGCTGACTGGCGTAGGACTTTGTTTTCCTATCATAACTTTGATTACAGCATTTACGTATCTTTTCGGTAATGGAGGATCGCCGCTCTGTTCCATGGAGAGGGGAAGAGGTAACGAAGAAGAAGCAGAAATGCTCATGGGGAATACATTTGTCATGCTGATTGGTACAGGCGTGATCCTGACGGTCATCGGACTTGTTTTTTACCGGCCGATCCTGTATGCGTTTGGTGCCAGTGATGTGACATTTCCCTATGCGGCAAGCTACATAAAGATCTATCTTCTGGGAACACTGTTTGTAATGATAACCCTGGGAATGAATCCGTTTATCAACAGTCAGGGTTTCGGTAATACAGGAATGCTTACGATCCTGATCGGAGCTGTTCTGAATATTATTCTGGATCCGCTGTTTATTTTCGTACTTGGCATGGGTGTGCGTGGGGCAGCAGTAGCTACTATTATTTCACAGTTTTGTTCGGCCATGTGGGTTCTGAACTTCCTTCGTGGAAAGAAGGCAGTGCTTAATTTAAAGAGAAGTGCAATGAAGATATCCTGGAAACGTGTCCGGGATATTACAAGCCTGGGCATGTCCGGCTTTTTTATGGCCTTTACCAACAGTCTTGTGCAGGTCGTATGCAATGCCACGCTTCAGAACTGGGGCGGGGATATTTATGTTGGCGTTATGACAGTTCTGAACTCGGTCAGGGATATTCTTACCATGCCGGTGCATGGGCTGGCCACGGGAGCGTCCCCGGTCATGAGCTTTAATTATGGAGAAAAAGCTTACGCCCGTGTAAAAAAAGCGATCAAATTCGTGACAATCGTCTGTGTGGTCTTTACTATGGCAGGCTGGGGAATCCTGAAGCTGATTCCGGAGTTTTTTATCCGTATTTTTAATAATGACCCGGAGCTTCTTGAAAAAGGCGTTCCGGCGCTTCATATTTATTTTTTCGGATTTTGCTTCATGGCACTGCAGTTTACAGGACAGAGCGTGTTTGTGGCACTTGGCAAGGCGAAGAGGGCGACTTTTTTCTCCCTGCTTCGTAAGGCGATCATAGTGGTGCCGCTGACGATCCTTCTGCCATATATGAACGGTCTGGGAACAGACGGTGTGTTCTGGGCGGAGCCGATATCCAACCTTGTGGGAGGCTGTGCCTGCTTTTTTACCATGCTGGCCACAGTACTGCCGGAACTAAACGGAAAGGAGAAATAATCTATGTGTACAGCAGCAACCTATAAGACAAAAGATTTTTATTTCGGAAGAACTCTGGATTATGAGTTCTCCTACGGAGATGAGATCACCATCACTCCGAGAAATTATGTATTTAACTTACGCCATATGGGAACACTTTCCAAGCATTATGCGCTGATCGGTATGGCACATGTGGCAGGGGATTATCCCCTTTATTATGATGCCATCAATGAGAAAGGTCTTGGAATGGCAGGCCTGAATTTCGTTGGAAACGCAGTCTACAATGAGGTGGAGGAAGGCAGAGAAAATGTGGCACAGTTCGAATTCATTCCCTGGATTCTTGGAAAATGTGCTACCGTAAAAGAGGCGAGAGAGCTTCTTTCGCGTATCAATCTGGTAAAAACTCCGTTCAGTGAACAGCTTCCCTGCGCACAGCTTCACTGGATCATTGCGGATAAAGAAGGAGCGATCGTTGTAGAATCCATGGCAGACGGTTTTCATGTGTGGGACGATCCGGCAGGTGTGCTTACCAACAATCCTCCATTTGACCAGCAGATGTTTATGCTGAATAATTACATGCACCTTTCCCCGAAGCAGCCGGAGAATTATTTTTCTGACCAGCTTGGGCTGAAAGCCTACAGCCGTGGCATGGGAGCTCTGGGACTGCCGGGAGATCTTTCCTCAGCATCCAGATTTGCACGTGTGGCATATGTGCGGGAGCATTCTTTTTCCGGTGAATCTGAGGCTGAGAGTGTGAGCCAGTTTTTCCATATCCTGGGATCTGTAGATCAGCAGAGAGGCTGCTGTGAGGTGGAACCAGGTAAATACGAGATCACACTTTACTCTTCCTGCTGTAACGGAGATAAGGGAATTTATTATTATACAACATATGAGAATCATCAGATCTCAGCAGTCGACATGCATCATGAAGACCTGGACGGAGCAGCACTTGTGCGATATCCGGTTCTTCAGGGTGAAAAGATATACATGCAAAACTAAAGAAAGAAGGAACAGAAAACATGGCTTTATTTCAGGCATTTCAGGCAGTGCGGCCGGCAGCGGACAAGGCAGAGCGCGTGGCTGCACTTCCCTACGATGTAGTAAACAGAGAGGAGGCAAGAGAGATCGGGGAAAAAAATCCATATTCTTTTCTCCATATAGACAGAGCAGAGATGGATCTGGATCCGGTGACAGACCTTTATGATCCAAAAGTTTATGAGAAAGCCAGAGAAAATCTGGACAGATTCCAGGAAGAGGGAACACTGATCCAGGACGAGAAACCGAACTACTATCTCTATGAGCTGATCCGCAAGGGAAAATCCCAGACAGGAATCGTAGGCGTCAGTGCCATCGACGACTATATAAACGGCGTCATTAAAAAGCATGAGCTGACAAGAGAGGACAAGGAGCAGGACAGAATTCACCATGTGGATGTCTGTGATGCCAATACAGGCCCGATCTTTCTGGCATGCCGTTATCCGGCAGAGCTTCTTTCCCTGATGGAGAGCTGGAAGGTGGAGCATGCTCCGGTGTATGATTTCACCGAGGAGGATGAGGTCACACACAGAGTCTGGATCGTAGACGATGAGGAGAAAATTCAGAAGATCCGGGAGCTTTTCGGAGAAATTCCATCGATCTATATTGCAGACGGACACCACAGGGCAGCTTCTGCTGTGAAGGTAGGCCTGAAAAGACGGGCAGAGCATCCGGACTATACAGGAAAAGAAGAGTTCAACTTTTTCCTTTCCGTGGTATTTCCGTATGACCAGCTGACGATCCTTCCATATCACAGAATTGTAAAAGATATCAAAGGAATGGATCCGAAGGCTTTTATCGGAAGCATGAAATTTAATTTTGAGCTGATGGCTATGCCGGGGTTCCCGTGTAAGCCGGTGGAAAAACACTGTTTCGGTCTCTATGTGGACGGGGAGTGGTTCCATCTGAAAGCATATCCGGATATCTATGCGAAGAAGGATCATGTAGGACAGCTGGATGTTTCCATTCTTCAGGATAAGGTGCTGGGCCCGGTTCTTGGGATTGAGGATCCGCGTACAGACGAGCGCATCCGTTTTATGGGAGGCAATCACCGTCTGAAGGATCTGGCAGCAGCGGCAGATGAAACAGGCGGAGCTGCTTTTGCCATGTATCCGACCTCCATGGAGGATCTGATGTCTATTGCGGATGAGGGCAAGCTGATGCCGCCGAAGAGCACCTGGTTTGAGCCGAAGCTTCGAAGCGGATTGTTTATTCACAAGCTTTCCGAGTAGAAATATTTTTTATAAAAAATTCATAAAACCGTCAGGAAAATCTTAGAAAAATACTACAGATTGCTCACATTTGTTCTGTACAATAGAACTTACGGTGAGCAAATGAGA
The DNA here is from genome assembly GCF_040096615.1 of Blautia aquisgranensis. NCBI lineage: Bacteria > Bacillati > Bacillota > Clostridia > Lachnospirales > Lachnospiraceae > Blautia > Blautia aquisgranensis. The sequence goes on along the minus strand of NZ_JBBMEJ010000001.1, from coordinate 11,734 downwards.
AAGAGGGGTTTTCATGACAAACGAACAATATTATGACTGCATCCAGCCATACCAGAATGCCAGCCAGATCATGCGGGCTAAACTTGAGGTGCTCAACGGAAGCCTGTATCAGAAATCTTCCGTGTCACCGATCCACAATATTCAGGAACGGATCAAATCCAAGAAGAGCATTGAGAAAAAACTGGAAAAGCTGGGACATTCCGACAGCGTCCAGAACGCCAAGGACTATCTTCGGGATATTGCTGGAATCCGTGTGATCTGTTACTTTATAGATGATATTTATAACCTTGTAAATGCACTGAAAAGACAGAGCGAGCTGATCTTCATCCGGGAGAAGGATTACATACACAATCCCAAGCCCAACGGCTACCGGAGCTTTCACGTGATCATTGCTGTACCGGTTTATTATCTGGACACTATGGAATATTTTCCGGTGGAGATCCAGTTCCGTACCATGACCATGGATCTCTGGGCCAGCATGGAGCACAGGGTCTGCTATAAGAAGCTTCCCGAGCACAGGGAGGAGCTGGCGGAGGCTTTCTGTCAGTATGCAGACATTCTGGGTAAGATCGAGGAGCAGTTTGAGGCGTATAATGAGACGGGAATGCTGGAGGAGATCACACCAACCGGTGCGGCAGAAGCTCCGGCGGAGGAACCGAAATGGAAATAGAAGAAGAATTTATCTCCGGCTTCTGCCGGACGATGAATAACGGCGAAACAGTCTGTTGTGAATATACCGTGCAGGATGATGGCAGCCGGAAGCTGACATTTATGGACTGTGCACATGAACGATGTGTGAATACAGGTGCCTGTGAGATCTACAGGCAGGCGCATGAAGGTGAATGCTGAAACAGGATGAATGAAGAACTGCTTTAGTGAAAAAATAGACATAATGGGAGAAATATAGAAGATGAAACATACCGTAGATGCAATGGGAAAACAGTGCCCGATCCCGGTCGTAATGACAAAAAAAGTTCTGGACAAAGCAGAACAGGGTGATGAGATCCTGATTCTTGTAGACAATGAGACAGCAGTCAATAATTTAAGCAGACTTGCAGGAAGCACAGGCTGTAGCTTTGTATCAAAGAAAACAGAAAACGGATACGAGATCCGCATGGTTGTAAAATCTGACAACCAGACAAGAAATGAAGTGGAGCCGGAGATCGTGTGCACACCAGCAGCACCACAGGGTGATTATGTTGTATGCGTTACTTCAGATAAGATGGGTGACGGAGATCCGGAGCTTGGAGGAATCCTGATCAAAGGCTTCGTCTATGCACTGACACAGCTGGAAACAGCACCGTCAGTCATGCTGTTCTACAATGGTGGTGCGAAGCTTACTGCCCAGGATTCTCCGTGCATCGAGGATCTGAAAACACTGGAAGAGCAAGGCTGCGAGATCCTTACCTGTGGAACCTGCGTGAACTTCTATGAGCTGAAAGAACCAGCCGTAGGAACGGTCACAAATATGTACACCATCGCGGAGAAGCTTGCAAAGGCAGGTAAAGTGATCCGCCCGTAAAAAATATTCGCATTCATTTTCGCGAATAATAATGCGCGGTTTTACAATTCGATATCGATCTTCTGCTCCTCGATATGATGCCGTTTGGCGAAGCCGGTCAGCATCAGGGTCAGAGCACCATCTCCGGTAACGTTGCAGGCAGTTCCGAAGCTGTCCTGCAGTGCAAAGATGGTCAGCATCAGCGCAGTGCCTGAGCTGTCGAATTTCAGCACCCCTGTGATGATGCCGAGGGAGGCCATAACCGTTCCGCCAGGTATCCCAGGTGCACCAATGGCAAAAATGCCGAGAAGCAGACAGAACAGCACCATATTTCCCATAGTAGGAACGGATCCGTACAGGATCTTTGAGACTGCCATACAAAAGAAAACTTCCGTAAGTACAGAGCCACAGAGATGGATATTGGCAAACAACGGGATTCCGAAGTTTACCAGATCTTTTCGAAGTGGCTTTGCTTTTGAGGCACACTGCAGTGCTACGGCAAGGGTGGCCGCTGATGACATGGTTCCTACAGCGGTGAGATAAGCCGGTGCGTAATGGCGGAGCACTTCCAGAGGATTTTCTCTGGAGTAGATTCCGGCCGCTATGTAGAGAAATGCCATCCAGATGAAATGCCCCAGCAGCACCAGGGCAATGACCTCAAGGAAAACAGGCAGCTGTCTTGTGATGGTACCTTCATAGGCAAGTCCGCAGAAGGTAGAACCGATAAACAGCGGAAGCACTGGGATAATGATACGGGCAACCAGAGCAAGAACGATCTTCTGGAATTCCTCCAGGATACCTGTGATCAGCTTTGCTTTTGTCCAGGTGGCAGCAAGACCCAGCATAATGGAGAAAACAAGGGCACTCATTACGGACATGATCTGCGGGATCTCCAGCTCGAAGATCACATCCGGCAGTTGTTTCAGGCCGGCAGCGTAGGAGTGGATGGACAGATGCGGAATAATAAAAAATCCGGCTGCCGTAGAAAAAAGTGCAGCACCCACAGAAGAAGCATAGGCAAGAATCACTGCCACGCCAAGCATAACAGAGGCGTTTTTGCCAAGGCGCGTGATGGACGGGGCGATAAAGCCAAGGATGATCAGAGGTACACAGAAGGTGATGATCTGACCCAGGATATATTTGATGGTAACGGCGATATTGAGAACTGCCATGGAAATTCCGTTGGTGCTGTGCTGATTCAGAATCAGACCGGCAAGAATGCCCAAGAATACAGCAACAAGAAGTTTAAACGGCAGGTTTTTGAAAAAAGATGTTTTTTTCATTGGAAAAACCTCCTCGGTAGTATAAAATAATAACAGTTTTGATTATAAAATTTTTCTATAAAAAGCACAAGGAGAATTCACATGATTTATCTGGATAATGCCTCCACAAGCTTTCACAAGCCGGACTGTGTAGCCCGGGCTGTAGTGGAAGCTATGCAGCAGGCAGGTAACAGCGGAAGAGGAAGCAGCGGAGAAGCACTGGAAGCATCCAGGCTGATTTTTGATACCAGGTGCCAGCTGGCGGAAATGTTCGAGGCAGAAGGTCCGGAATGCGTGGCATTTACCAGTAATGCCACGGAAGCCTTGAATACAGCAATTTTTGGTGTACTTCATCCGGAGAGAGAAAACGTCCATGCGATTGCAACAGCGATGGATCACAACAGTGTACTCCGCCCCCTCTATGCTCTGGAAAAGAGAGGTTTGAAGCTTACCATTCTTCCGGCAGACCGGCAGGGACGTATTTCCCTTAAGGAGCTGGAAGCATCGATCCGTCCTGAGACAAAGGTGCTGGTATGTACCCACGCTTCCAATCTCACCGGAAATGTGAACGATATCCGCACCATAGGAGAGATCGCCAGGAAGCACGGAATACTTTTTATTGTGGATGCTGCACAGACAGCAGGAGTTTTTCCGATTTCCATGAAAAAAGATCATATTGATATCCTCTGTTTCTCCGGACATAAGGGACTTATGGGACCCCAGGGAACCGGTGCTATCTGCGTGCGTCCGGGCGTGAAGGTAGAAGCCTTAAAAGTAGGCGGAAGCGGAATCCTGACTTTTCAGAAAGAACACCCGAAGGATATGCCGGAGGCACTGGAAGCCGGAACCCTGAACAGTCATGGAATTGCAGGGCTGCGGGCTGCGCTTGGCTGGATAAACGAAACCGGGATGGACAAGATCCGGAAGCGCGAGCAGCAGCTGATGTGGCACTTCTATAACCAGGTGAAAGAAATTAAAAGTGTGACTGTATACGGGGATTTTTCGGGGAAAGAACGCTCACCGGTGGTAACACTGAATATAGATGGAGCAGGATCCTCTGAGGTCAGCATGGCACTCAGCGAGGAATACGGCATCAGCACAAGAGCCGGTGGCCACTGCGCCCCACTGATGCACCTGTCATTGGGGACGGGGAAAACTGGCTCAGTGCGCTTCAGCTTTTCGTATTTCAACACAGAAGAAGAGATTGATGAGGCAGCCAGAGCTGTGCGGGAACTGGCAGAGGAAGCGTAAGCACTGCGTGAAAAAATGAGAGAAATTTTGAGCAGAGTCTCATCAGATGTTGTTTAAGCAGAAAGCGAAAGGAAAGGCCAACATGTATCAGAAAATATATGACGTTGTAGAAAAAAACGGACGGGCAAAGACTGGAATCGTTTTAAATGGAAAATATGCAGGACTTAAATATCTAGCAGAAGCAGACTGCTTTGCATATGCCGGGGACGAGAATACTGAAACTGGAGATGAAATCAGAAATGGAACCGGTACAATAGCGAAACTGGCATTGTTACAAGGTATAAAAGAGCAACTTAAAAGTGCAGTCACAGAAGCCGCAGGCACCGGGATTGTGAAAAACAAAGAACAGGAGATCTTTGTGGAAACCTACGAAAAAAATCCCCGCCTTATCATCTTAGGCGGCGGTCACGTATCTCTACCGGTAGCTGAGATTGGACGGCTCCTTGGCTTTCATGTGACCGTAATGGACGATCGTGAGGATTTCGTGACAAGAGAGCGCTTTCCCCTGGTGGAGGAGCTGATCGCAGGCGATTTTGAAACCATGTCTGAAAAAATCCCTCCTTATGAAAATGCCTATTATGTAGTTGTGACGCGAGGACATCTGGGCGACACCACCTGCGCCAGAGAAATCCTGAAACGGCCCTTTGCATATTTCGGCATGATCGGAAGCAAGACAAAGGTGCGGATCACTATGGAGAAACTTCGGGCAGAAGGTTTCACGGAGGAACAGCTTGCGTCAGTCCACGCTCCCATAGGACTCCCGATAGGCGGACAGATGCCAGCAGAGATCGCAGTGAGTATCTTGGCAGAGATCGTTCAGGAAAAAAACAGATTTTTCCGTACATATTGTGATGAGGATGTAGAAGCAGCTATCCGCTGCGGCGTTCCGGGAACCATGGTAACGATTATTGAGAAAAAAGGTTCATCCCCAAGAGGTACAGGAAGTAAAATGTTCGTATTCCGGGATGGAAGAACTGCCGGAAGCATCGGTGGCGGAAAGGTGGAATTTGAAGCAGGAAAATATGCTCTGGAAGTAAAAAAAGTGGAAACAAAAATCTATGAGCTTGGTCAGGACGCAGGGGATCTGGGAATGATCTGCGGAGGGACAGTGTGGGCGCTGTTTGAGCCTTGTTGTGTTGGTGACCACCGACAGTAAAATAAGCGGAAAGGCAGAAATGTTATGACCGAAATAAGATCGAAGCAGCTTTTTTATTACAGTATTATTGGGGATAGCAGTAATTTTGTTTCGGTAAATATGGAATTGGATGAGCAGATTGATTCTGGAAAAAAATAATATGCCTGTGGAATTATATCATGATTATGGAGACCGGCCGTTTGTTTTTTCGGAAAATGGAGATTATCTGTATCGTTTTTCGGTAGTGAATCATAAATTCAGCCTGAGCTTTACTCATGGTCTGATGGATGCAGTGGGAGCTTTTAGTATATGAAAGCGGTTCTGCAGAGATATTATCAGATGTTGGAGGGAAAATCTGAACAGCAGAAAAACCAATCTATAAGTTTCCGGAGCCGATAAAGGCGGGATATCAGCTTTATCGCTTTGCTGTACCGGAGAATATATTCGTGCAGTTTGCAAAGAAGAATCATGGAAGTGTGAATTCCATGATTACGTGGCTTCTGGGAAAAGCAATCCGGAATATACATGCAGAAGCTTTGCAGGAGGAATTTGCAAATGAGGTTATCCGTGAAAATATCACAGCACAGTGCAATCCAGCTGTGTCGGAAAGTAATCGAGATGCAGCGTTCAACGGCAAACATCAGCTATACAGGATAATTCGAATGGGGTGAGGTGGAAAAACATATTCGCACCTGTTATACCTATGCGGATGCAGCATCTATGCTTGCAGAAATCAACTGTGTGAATGGACGAATCTGCTTTGCGTTTACCCAGAAATTTAAGTCAGACTGCTATGTGGGAGCATTCTGTGAACTTTTGGAGAAATATAATATTGAGTATACGAAAATTGAAAAAGGGCAGCTGTATATTTAAACAGCTGACTTGCACAATGCGATATAATCGTGTATATTTAAGAACAGGGTTATTGCACGAAATGCCGGATATGGTAATTTCTTGACCGGCGTATAAGGAGGAACCGTTTATCATGAAGAAAAAATGTATTTTGGCTTTAATATTAGGCACAGCATTTATGGTGCAGGGCTGTGGATTTACAGAAGGAACTGATGCAGTGGTAACTGTTGTAGATGCGACACCAACTCCGGAGCCGACAGAAGCACCGAAGGCGACTGCAACTCCGGAACCAACATCTGAACCGAAAGAAGATGCTGCGGCTGCAGATTCTGCAGTTGCTACGGAGCAGACACCGAGTGGTATCACAGTGGAAGTGAAAGATGAAACCTATTACGCAGTAGAGGGTGTGAATCTCCGCGCGGATGCCAGCGCTGATGCAGATTTTGTTGCAGGTGTGCTTTCAGGTGAGTCTCTGAAGTGTACGGGTGTATGTGCCAATGGATGGATCCGCGTGGACTATAATGGACAGACCTGTTATGCTTCCGGTGATTATGTAAGTACTACACCTCCGGTAGGTGCACCGGCAGCTGCCACGGATACCACAACAACGGATACCGGAGCAGCAGATGTAACTGCGGTTCAGTAAAGCAGGCATAAAAAAGAGTCCTTGTATCCTATAGCTGAATGAATTTCGGTTTAGGATACAAGGGCTCTTTTTGTATAATGAATGATAACGTTGAAGTTTTATTCCGGATATACGAGACGGTCCGGCTTGATATCATAGAGAACCTCATTAAGATATTTCTTAGCCAGATATTTGGCCATGTTAAGGTTCATATCCAGATAGTTGCCGCAGTCTTTTGCGGAAGCACCCGGAATCTCACCCTCGAAATCACGGATGAACTCGAACATTTCGATCATGAGCGGAACGATGTCTCTGGACTCATAATCGCCGTTGAGAAGAAGATAGTTTCCGGTACGGCAGCCCATCGGTCCCCAGTAGATTACTTTCGATCCGAATTGCTTATGGTTACGGAGAAAAGTCGCTGCCAGATGCTCCATTGCATGAAGTTCAGCAGTATTCATAACAGGTTCTTCATTCGGAGAAGTCATGCGGATGTCGAAGGTTGTGATGACCTGATCGCCGACCGGGTCCTTACGGGAAACATATACGCCTGGCTGAAGCTTGATATGGTCTATGGTGAAACTTGTGATCTTTTCCATGGTTGATTCCTCACTTTCTGAAATAAATGAAGTGTTGTAAAAACTCCGAAACTTATTTTAGCAGAGAAGAGAAAGAGATACAAGAGGACGGCTGCGGATTTGTTCTTCGTTTCGTGCAAAGTTGACTTTATGGGAGGATAATGGTACACTGAGAAAAGCTTACAGGGGGAGAGTTAAAAACTCGTCTGGAGAAACGTGTGAAGAAACCTTTTCTCTGGAATCTGATAGGGAGGAAATATTTATAATGAAACGAAAAGTTTTATCTGTATTATTTGCAACGGTGCTGACCGCCGGAGTTCTGGCTGGCTGCGGAAGCTCTTCGGATTCTTCGAAGGAGCCGGCTACAGAGGAAGAGATATTGGATGAGGATACTTCTGAAGGACAGAAGGCTGTAGATGAAGAGACTGCTGCAAAGGCCATTTCTGAAGAAGAGGCGGAGAAAGCCGGATTTTCTGATTCGGCTGAAGAAGACAGCTCGAAGGACAGCACGGAAGATGCAAAAGAAAACAGCACACAGTCCGAGGAGAGTGCAGAGGATAATAGCCAGAGCGAGAGTGCAACAGAGGACTCTTCCAGTGATACTTCTGATGATTTTTCAGATGGTTCCGAGGATGCTGCCATGGCAGGAACGACGGTGATCGATACTAGCAAACAGCTTACAGGAACACATCACGCAGAGATCATCGTGAAGGATTACGGTAAGATCGATGTGGAGCTGGATGCAGATACCGCGCCGATCACTGTGACGAATTTTGTGAAGCTGGTGCAGGATAATTTTTATGACGGACTGACTTTCCATCGTATTATTGATGGATTTATGATCCAGGGCGGCGATCCGAACGGTGACGGAACCGGTGGTGCCAACGAGAATATAAAGGGAGAATTTTCCAATAATGGTGTGAAGAATGATATTTCCCATGTTCGTGGAACGATCTCCATGGCCCGCAGTTCAGATCCGGACAGCGCAAGTTCTCAGTTTTTTATCATGCAGGCGGATTCTACATATCTTGACGGTGATTACGCTGCATTTGGTCATGTGACCTCAGGAATGGATGTTGTGGACAAGATCTGTAAGGATGCGAAGCCTACAGACGGCAATGGAAGCATTGAATCCGATCAGCAGCCGGTGATCGAGAGCATCCGAATGGCCGACTGACAGGAGGGAGAAGAATGCTGAAAGGAAAAACTGTACTTCTTGGAATTACAGGAAGTATCGCTGCATATAAGATCGCATATTTGGCAAGCGCACTTCATAAGCTTCATGCAGATGTGCATGTGCTGATGACGGAGAATGCCACGAATTTTATTAATCCGATCACATTTGAGACATTGACCGGAAATAAATGTCTGGTGGATACTTTTGACCGGAACTTTCAGTTCCAGGTCGAACATGTTTCCATTGCGAAGAAAGCGGATGTGGTGATGATCGCGCCTGCCAGCGCCAATGTGATCGGAAAGATCGCCAACGGTCTTGCCGATGATATGCTGACAACAACTGTTATGGCCTGCAGATGTAAGAGGATTTTTGCCCCGGCTATGAACACTGCCATGTATGAGAATCCTATCGTGCAGGATAATATTAAGAAGCTTCAGTCTTACGGATATGAGGTGATCACACCGGCCAACGGATATCTCGCATGCGGAGATACCGGAGCCGGTAAGATGCCGGAGCCGGAGACTTTGCTGGAATATATTTTAAGAGAGGTCGCTTTTGAGAAGGATCTTTCCGGAAAAAAAGTTCTCGTCACAGCGGGACCGACGCAGGAGCCTGTTGATCCGGTCCGCTGTCTTACGAATCACTCATCCGGAAAGATGGGCTATGCGATCGCAAAAATGGCTATGCTCCGTGGAGCGGAGGTCACACTGGTAAGTGGACCTACTGCGATCGAGCCGCCGCTTTTTGTGAAAGTAGTTCCTGTGGTCACTGCCAGGGATATGTTTGAGGCAGTGACCGCTGTAAGTGACCAGCAGGACATTATCATCAAGGCAGCAGCCGTGGCGGATTATCGTCCGAAAAATGTCAGCGAGGATAAGGTCAAGAAAAAGGATGGTCAGGCTTTCATAGAGCTTGAGAGGACAGATGATATTTTGAAGTATCTGGGCCAGCACAAAAAAGATGGTCAGTTCCTCTGCGGTTTTTCTATGGAGACGAAGGATATGATAGGTAATTCCAGAGCCAAGCTTGAGAAGAAAAACCTGGATATGGTGGCAGCCAACAACCTGAAGGTGGAAGGTGCCGGATTCCAGGGGGACACCAATGTTCTGACTCTGATTACACAGGATGAGGAAGTGTCACTCCCGCTTATGAGCAAGGAGGATGCAGCCCTTAAGATCCTGGATAAAATTCTGGAGCTTACAAAATAAGCAAAAGAAGCACCACGGGCAGCCGGAACTGTGGAAAAAATGATCCGGCAGAAAAGAAAAGCGGAAAATAAAAAATCCAAACGAATCCGCTTTCCATCACCGTATTGTATCCGTAAGGAGAGTTTCGGACACGCTGTTAGTCCGGGGATTCTGTGAAACGGAACGGTAACAAGGAGGAAGAAAAAATGAAAAACAACAGATTTACAACAGCACAGCTTACGTTACTTGGCCTGATGGCAGCCATACTTCTTTTGATGGCGTATACCCCTCTGGGATATCTGAACATCGGACCTCTGGCTATTTCTTTTAATGTGATCCCGGTAGCGATCAGTGCGGTAGTGCTTGGCCCTGTAGGTGGCGCTGTAGCAGGTGCGATCTTCGGACTTACAAGCTTTCTGCAGTGTATTGGTGTAGGTGGTTCCAGTGCCATGGGAGTTGTGTTATTCGGTATCAATCCGGTGCTTGCCTTTATCCAGCGTTTTGTACCACGTCTTCTGGATGGTATCTGCCTCGGATTTATTTTTAGAGGCATGCGTAAAGTTAGCAACACTTATGTAGCATGTGCAGTGACAGGTTTCTTTTCAGCATTCTTAAATACACTGTTCTTTATGGCTGCACTTGTAGGTTTGTTCGGAAATACCGATTATGTTAAAAATCTGATGGGTGGTCACAACATTATTATCGGCTGCTGCCTGATGGTGGGAATCAATGCAGTATGCGAGATGGTTTCTTCTACTGTGATCACAGGTGCTGTGGGAGCGGCTTTATCCAAGGCACATCTGATCCCGGCATCACAGATCAGCAGGGAGAATGCATAAGTATTTTTTGTAAAAAGACGGGAAAAAGGAAATTATGATTTTAGCAATTGATATTGGAAATACAAACATTGTTGTCGGATGCATTGATGACAAGAAGACGTATTTTATTGAGAGGCTTGCTACGGTACGGACAAAAACGGAGCTGGAATATGCCGTTGACCTGAAGACAGTACTGGATATCTATCACATCAAAAAAACAGAGATCGAGGGATGCATCATTTCTTCGGTTGTTCCGCAGATCACAAATATCGCGAAGCTTGCTGCGGAAAAAATCCTCAAAAAAGAGGTTATGGTTCTGGGGCCTGGCGTTAAGACGGGACTGAATATTATGATGGATAATCCGGGACAACTGGGCGCAGATCTTGTAGCAGATGCGGTAGCAGGACTGCATGAATATCCGGTGCCGTTTATCGTGATTGATATGGGAACTGCAACTACGGTTTCAGTTGTCAATGATAAGAAACAGTACATTGGGGGTATGATCCTTCCGGGAATCGGCGTGTCACTGGACGCACTGACTGCCAGGGCATCTCAGCTCAGTGGAATCAGCATCGATGCTCCAAAGCATGTGATCGGCAAGAATACGATCGAGTGTATGAAGAGCGGAGTGCTTTACAGCAATGCTGCTGCTATTGATGGAATCATTGACCGTATAGAGGAAGAGCTTGGAGAAAAGGCGACTGTTATTGCAACAGGCGGTCTTGCAAAGAAGATCGTTTCTCATTGCAAGAAGGATATTATCCTGGATGAAGATCTTCTGCTCAAGGGACTTCTTGTAATCTATGAAAAAAATAAATAAAGAAAAATAGAAATCAGCTGTCTGGATACAGGGGATTTCGTGGGGGAAGATTGGGATATTGCCCTGGAAGTAATCTATGATTCAGACAGTTGCTTTTATATAAATACATGCACGTTGCATTTTCGCTTTTTCAATAGAAAGTAGAAGTTGTGAATGCAATAATTGTTTATTTAAAACAAAAAAACAAAATAATCGAAAAAAAATGAATTTTATGGTTGACAAGCATAAAACCCTATGGTAATATAACTGAGCTGTCGCAAATAATTGTTTTCAAAAAGCAAACAATTAAAAAGAATTTCAGAAAAATGAAATTCACAGTTGACAAAAGACAGAAGATATGATAAAGTATCCAAGTCGTCAACGAAACGACAACGAAATCTCGATTCAAAAAAGTTTGAAAAAACTTGAAAAAAGTTCTTGACAAACAAAAAGAGATGAGATAAAATAAACGAGCTGTCTGAGAAACAGACAAGCGGAAAACCTTGATAACTAAACAGTGAAACACATACGATTCTCGAAAATTTCTTT